>NZ_JBSFGB010000025.1:0-119032 GCF_053596375.1 Streptomyces sp. NPDC001709
GTTTCTTTTTTTCTTCCCCTCTTCCTGTCGCTCACCGTGGGTCTCTTCGTCGGGGGGGGGCTCTTCCCCGGGGGGGGGGGGGGGCGGCCCGGCGCCGGGTCACCCACCCCCTCCTCGCTCTCACCGATCTCCTACCGGCGGCGGTCCTGGGCGTTCACCTACCGGTAGTTCACGAACTGCAGCGCGAAGTCGAAGTCCTTGCCCTTCAGCAGCGCGATCACGGCCTGCAGGTCATCACGGCTCTTGGAGGTGACGCGCAGCTCGTCACCCTGGACCTGGGCCTTCACACCCTTCGGGCCCTCGTCACGGATGATCTTCGCCACCTTCTTCGCGTTCTCCTGGGAGATGCCCTCCTCGATCGACGCGAAGATCTTGTACTCCTTGCCGGACAGCTGGGGCTCGCCCGCGTCCAGCGCCTTCAGCGAGATACCGCGCTTGATCAGCTTGGACTGGAAGACGTCGAGGACAGCCTTCACCCGGTCCTCGGAGTTCGCCTCCATGAGGATCTTGTCACCGGACCACGAGATCGAGGCACCCACGCCCTTGAAGTCGTAGCGCTGCGAGATCTCCTTGGCGGCCTGGTTGAGGGCGTTGTCGACCTCCTGCCGCTCGACCTTCGAGACGATGTCGAAACTGGAGTCGGCCATGTCCTGTGGCTCCTTGTATCGGGTGCGGATCGGGTGCGTGCCGGCGTGCGCGGCGGCGGCCGCCGGGCCCGGCATCGTGCCGGGCCGCATCCGCACCAGCCTAGCCACCCCACGAGCCGAGGGCTGGAGATCAACCGGGTGGCGAAGCACCCCCGTGCATCGGGTATTGTTTACGTCGTTGCCGGGGAGCACCGCCGAGAGCGGGGTTCGAGGCAACAAAACCAGGCGGTGTGCCCGAGCGGCCAAAGGGAGCAGACTGTAAATCTGCCGGCTCAGCCTTCCCAGGTTCGAATCCTGGCGCCGCCACTGGACTGAAAGGGTCCGCGACCAGCGAGAGTGCTGGACGCGGACCCTTTCGGCGTTCAGGGGGATCGTGCAGTGATCTCGCGGTGGGGCGCAGGCGTGACCTAGATCATAAAGGCGTGCGCCGAGCGGAGAACCGTACCACTGCGGGGTGGGTGCGCTCCGGTTGCCACTTCGGCCCGCGGGCGTCGCGGGGTGCGCCGGAGGGCACGGCCTATTCGGCGATCAGGGGGAGCGGATATCTGTGCGGGCGGGCCGCTTCTGCATTATCGGCATTAAGGGCCCGCCGCTGTCAGATGTTCAGCAGGGGACGAAGCAGAGGTCGACGTGGCTGATTGTCGGCACCTGCCCGCCAGGGTTGTTGGGGGAGACGAGTCCCGAGTCGGACGTAATGCCATTGCTGAAGCCGGCCGCGCTGTCGTAGACGTAGCGGTTGGCGTCGGGGCCGCCCTTGACGGTGGCCTGGCCCACCGCGATGGATCCGTTCGGGTCGACGCTGAAGCCGACCGTCGTCTGGTCGCTGCTGAAGGTGACGGTGACGTTGCCGCTTCCGTTGCCTGAGATGCTGTGTGTGAACGTTTGCGGGGTCTGCGAAGGGTCGAGGCGGACCGCGGCCGAGCCGTCGGGGCAGACGGCGTCGGGGTTGTCGCTCACGAACATGGGTGACACCGCCGCGGCCAACGCCGGGCCGGCGGCGACGCCCATTGCCGCCGCAGCGGTCAGGCCGGCGCAGGCAAGCCGCGCTCCCCATCTTGCTCGTCGCCCCTGTTTCCTTGTTCGGGCAGCCAGTTGCATGCTGGGGAATCCTCCTTTTTGCTCGGGTACCGGATCTCACCCTCGCGGACTTCCGCCCCTTTAGTGCTGAAGTTCGACTTTGGAACATTCGTCCGTCGTCGGGCATCTCAACATTTACAGGCCGCCGAGCTTTACGACTTCTTTTCCTGCGCCGTTCGTGGCCCGTGGGCGGGCCGGAAAGGTGAACCGTGCAGGCCCCGCGCCTCAGGGAGTTGACTGCGACACGATCTGACGTTGCGTCAGGTGGGCGGGCGGGCGATCAGTGGAACTTGGCGGCCATGCCGGCCTCGTAGTCGCCCGCGGGCTGCTGGGTGATGACGTTGCCGCGGTTGAAGGCGTTGATGACGGCGATCTGGGCCACCAGGTCGGCGAGCTGGTCCTCGTCGTAGTACTTGGCGGCGTTCGCCCAGACCTCGTCCGGGACGCCGCCGGCCGCGTCCGCGATGCGGGTGCCCTGCTCCGTCAGCTCCAGGGCGGCGCGCTCGGCGTCGGTGAAGACCTTGGCCTCCCTCCAGGCGGCGACCAGGTGGAGGCGTACCGCTGTCTCTCCGGCCGCGGTGGCCTCCTTGGTGTGCATGTCGATGCATCCGGCGCAGCCGTTGATCTGGCTGGCGCGGAGCATCATCAGTTCGCGCGTCGAGGCCGGCACGGTCGATTCCGAGAGCGCCCTGCCCGCGGCGATGATGTGCTTGATGGCCTTGGCGGCGACCGGGCTGGCCATGACGTTCAGACGAGCTTCCACGGTGTACTCCTGTGTCGTCGATGGTGGCTACGCCCTCTTGGACAGGGCAGCGCCGCATCCTGTGACAGGCGCGAATGTGACCTGCGTCTCAAAGGGGCGGGACGGTTCGTTCAATCTCCGCCGTTCACATCCTGCTGGTCGCACTTTCCGGTCCCACCACTAGAATCGAACGTGTGAACGATGACCGTCCGCTGACGCGTCTCGACATGCTGCGTTTCGCCCGCCGCGTCGTCGAACACCAGGCCGCGCGGCAGCTCGCCCTGATGGACCGGTGGATCGCGGACGAAGAACGCAGGGAGGCCGAACGGCAGCACCGCCTCGCGACCCGGCAGGCCGCGCCGGAGTGGCTGATCGAGCGCGGCCTGAACGGCCGTAGCGCGGTGTACGTGCACGCCGGCGGCTGCGCCGGCGCCGGCGGGCGCGCCAAGGGCGTCGGCCGGGACGAGGCGGTACGCGCGCTCACCGAAGGAGGCGTCGCCGCGTGCCCGCTGTGCCGCCCCGACACCATGCTGGGGGTTCTGGAATGAACGGTCCGGGTGCGGGTCCGGGTGGTCCGGACGATGCTGGAGCCATGGCCGGGAAGCGCCCCATCGTCGTGCATCTGCCGTCCCCTACCGGCGGCCGCCGGGTCCGGGTGGACGGCGAGATCCTCGGCCTGGCGTACAACGTGCGGGACCTGGTGGAGTTCCTGCGCCGTGCGGGGCTGGAGCTCGAGCCGGAGCAGGTGGCCGACTCGCCGCTGATCGACTGGCGCGGGGTGGGCCCCGACCGCTGGGAAGCCGAGACCCGAACCTGACGGCGGTGTCGCCGCCGCGTCGATGCGGGCACACTGACGGCATGTCCTCCCGACGCAGAACCTGTCCCGTGTGCCGCCGTGACATCGCCGTCGTCGCGGGCCGCTTCGCACGGCACGACCCGCCCGGGGCACGGGAGAACGGGGAACTCGTCTCCTGCGCCGGGTCGCGGCAGCAGGCGCAACTCGGGGCGGTCCAGCCGGCGTTGGACGGTTACGCCGTACCGGAGTTTCCCGGGCAGCTGCCCCTGTTCTGAGTCCTGGAGAGGTGCGGGGAGGCGGCTTGCGGAGTCTGACGGTGTGACAGCGGGTGGTGTCGCAGGGGTTGGCGGCGGGTTCGACCGTTCAACGGCCGGTGGCCGGCCTCAGTTCCCGACCTCAGCTCCCGGCCTCAGTTCCCGGCCACCGACTTCACCGCGACCGACACCGGCGTCGATCCGCTGATCAGCTCCAGCGTCAGGCCGGTCGTCGCCGGGGTGTCCACCAACTCCGCGAGGACACCGGCCACGTCGTCCCGCGGGATCGCGCCCCGCCCGGTGTGCGCCTCCAGCCGGACCAGGCCCGTACCCGCGTCGTTCGTCAGTGAGCCGGGGCGCAGGATCGTCCAGTCCAGCGCCTCCTGGCGGGTCACATACGCGTCCGCCTCGCCCTTGGCGCGCAGGTACGCGTCGAAGACGTCATCGCCCTGGTGCGCGGGATCCGCGCCCATGGAGGACACGACCACGAAACGGCGCACGCGCGCGCGGACGGCCGCGTCCGCGAACAGCACCGCCGCGCCGCGGTCCACCGTCTCCTTGCGGGCCGCTCCGCTGCCCGGGCCCGCGCCGGCCGCGAACACCGCCGCATCGGCGCCCTGCAGGTGCGCCGCGACCTCCTCCACCGAGGCGGACTCCAGGTCGAGCAGCACCGGTTCGGCACCGGCCGCCCGCAGATCGTCGCCCTGTTCGGACTTGCGGATGATCCCCGCGACCTCGTCCCCGCGCGCGGAGAGCAGGCGCTCCAGCCGCAGCGCGATCTGACCATGACCACCAGCGATGACAATGCGCATGATTCCGACCGTACGCCGGGAGGGGCGCATCCGCCGCACGAGTTAACCGGCATGGCCGCAGCGGGTTAACCGGCATGGCCGCAGTGCGCCGGGCTCAGGCACATCAACACGCGCCCAGCATGCGCGGGCACACGCGGGCACGCGCGGGGCGCGCACTCAGGGTCATGCGCTCGGCGCACAAACGCGGCCGCGCGCCCGGCGGGCGGACGTAGGCGCAAGCCCGGCGCACGGGTGTGGTGTGAGCCCCGGGCCCACCGCCCAACACCCCGGACCACCCCACGACAACCGTCCTGCCTCCTACGACAACTCGCCCCGCCCCTGCCGCGGCAATCCGAGTTCCGCCGCGGCCACCGAGTTGCAGTACTCGCGCACCGCGCTCGTGCGGGCCACCACCCGGCCCCGGTGCACCACGATCCGGCTGTAGGCCAGGGACAGGGCGCCGGCCAGACGGTCTCCGCGTACGGCCAGGAGGTCGGCGGGGAAGCCGGCCTCCACGCGGATCTCCGGCAGGCCCAGCGTCGCGCGGGCCGAGGTGCTCACGGCGTCGTACGCGTCCTCCGGGCGCAGGCCGTGGGCCGAGGCGAGGAGGTAGGCCGCTTCCAGGGGGTCACCCCGGCCTACGGGGTTGGAGACGTCGCGCAGCGAGCCGCTGCCGACCGACACGCGCACCCCGGCCGCGCGCAGCAGCCGTACCGGAGCGGTGCCCCGGCGGTCGGCGCCGCAGCACCCGCCCTGGGGCAGGCACACGACCGTCACCCCGGCCGCCGCGAGCTGGTCGGCGGCGCGTGAGGCGGCCTCGGCGGGCAGGCGGGCGAGACCGGCGCACGGCCCGATCGTCACGCCGGGGCGCAAGCCGCCCGCCATGGCCGCGAGCCGGGACAACCGGGTGGGGTCGGAGGCGTCCGTGTGCAGGTCCACCGGGCAGCCGTGCTCGGAGGCGACCTCCAGGACCGCCTCCACATAGCCCGTGGGATCGGGGTCCAGGTCCGGGCAGCCGCCCACCACGGAGGCGCCCATCTTGACCGCGTCGCGCAGCATCGCCAGCCCGTCGGCCCCCGCCGCGCCGGTCAGCAGCCGTGGCATCGCCACCGCCGTCAGCTCCGCGAGCCCCCGCAGCGAGCGCCGCGCCTGGAGGACGGCGCTCAGTGCGCCGAGCCCCTGGACGTCACCCACGCGCACGTGCGCGCGTACCGCCGTCGCCCCGTGCCCGAGCTGCAGCAGAGCCGCTTCCGTCGCCCGGCGCTGGACGTCCTCGGGGGCGTACGACACCGGGCCGGGGCGCTCGGCGGACAGCGCGGTGTCGCTGTGGGCGTGCGGTTCGGCCGGGGCCGGGAGCAGCAGGTAGCCGCTCAGGTCCACGCGCGTGGCGCCCGTCCGGGCCGGGCCCGGCGCCAGACTGCCGGCCGTGCCCACCGCCTCGATGCGTCCGCCGCCCAGCCGCACGTCCACGGTCCGGCCGTCGGTCAGCCGCGCCCCGCACAGCAGCAGGGCGGCCGGGTCGGACTGTCCCGAGGATCCCGAGGACTCCGACGGCTGGTGGGGCTGCGGCTGGCTGTCTGGCATCGCGCTCCAGGATCGGGGCTCGTTGGCTCGGGGCCCCGCGTGAGGAACCGGGGCGCGTGCACCCCAAGATCACACAGAGCAAGTCGAGCCTAGGGTGGCGAGCCGCACGGGGTGCGCAGGAGCGCAATAGTCGTACCGGCGTGGTCCGCCCTTGGTGGTACACGTGTCGCCCACCCGCGTGGCCACACGCCCTCCCCGACGACGCTCACGCGGGCGTGCCCCCGCTTTCCCCCTCCCCGGCGACGGCCACGCGGGCGTGCCCCCGGCCCTTCTCCTCCCCGGCGACGGCCACGCGGGCGTGCCCCCGGCCCTTCTCCTCCCCGGCGACGGCCACGCGGGCGTGCCCCCGCTCCCCCTCTCCCCGGTGACGCCCACGCGCGCGTGCCCCCCGCTTCCCTCTCCCCGACGACGTCCCCGACGACGCTCACGCGCGCGTGCCCCGCCGCGCGCACCCGGTCCGGTGCTGCGCTACGCACGCGAGCGGACCTGTCCGGCCCGGCCTCCTCCAACTGGCCTCCGGCCGCCCACCCCTGCGGCTCACGAGGCCGCTGCGAAGGCTGGGGTGGAGGTCGCGATGGGCCGCCGGATACGGATTTGGGTGAACGGCGGCGGACCGTGTAATGTCTTCATCGCTCGCCCCAATAGCTCAGTCGGCAGAGCGTCTCCATGGTAAGGAGAAGGTCAACGGTTCGATTCCGTTTTGGGGCTCTGGTGTGAGAGGTTCCCGTCGAAGGGCGGGACCCGATCGCATCACAGCGGTGTAGCTCAGTCGGTAGAGCAAGCGGCTCATAATCGCTGTGTCACCGGTTCAAGTCCGGTCACCGCTACACACAGTAGCCGATTGCGGGGTCGGTCCTTCGATCGGCTACTCTTTCTTGCGTTGAATTAGTCCATCCGTTCGTCTTAGGAGCACTCACGTGGCTGCCACCGACGTCCGCCCGAAGATCACGCTGGCCTGCGTGGAGTGCAAGGAGCGGAACTACATCACCAAGAAGAACCGGCGTAACAACCCGGATCGTCTTGAGATGAAGAAGCACTGCCCGCGCTGCAACGCGCACACTGCGCATCGCGAGACGCGCTAAACAGGGCTAAACAGGCTCGTACGCGAGGCCGTCCCCTTCCGAGGGGGCGGCCTCGCGGCGTTTCACCGGCTCACCGGCTGGGTCCCCACCCGCCCTGGCACATTTCCGGGTCGGGCTCCGGCTAATTTGGGGCCATCGCAACAGACATCAGGAGGTGCCGGGCCATGGCGCTCGACCAGTCCTTCGTTGGACGGACCTACCCGCCCACCGCGCCCTATGAGGTGGGCCGGGAAAAGATCCGTGAGTTCGCCGAGGCGGTTGGTGAGACCAACCCGGTGTACACGGACCCCGAGGCCGCCAAGGAGTTCGGCCACCCCGATGTGATCGCCCCGCCGACGTTCGTGTTCTCCATCACCTTCCGGGCCGCGGGTCTGGTCATCGAGGACCCGCAGCTCGGCCTCGACTACAGCCGCGTGGTCCACGGCGACCAGAAGTTCGCCTACGGCCGCCCGGTGCGCGCCGGCGACCGGCTCACGGTCACCTCCACCATCGAGGGGATCAAGTCCCTCGCGGGCAACGACATCCTGGACATCCGCGGTGAGGTGCACGACGAGGCGGGCGAGCTCGTCGTGACCGCCTGGACCAAGCTCGTGGCCCGCGCGGCCGAGGAGGCGTGAGGACCTGATGACGGCGAAGATCGCGTACGACGACGTCGAGGTCGGCACCGAGCTGCCGGCGCAGACCTTCCCCGTGACCCGTGCCACGCTCGTGCGCTACGCGGGTGCCTCCGGGGACTTCAACCCGATCCACTGGAACGAGAAGTTCGCCAAGGAGGTCGGGCTGCCGGACGTCATCGCGCACGGCATGTTCACCATGGCCGAGGCGATCCGCGTGGTCACCGACTGGACCGGGGACCCGGGGGCGGTCGTGGAGTACGGCGTCCGCTTCACCAAGCCCGTCGTCGTGCCGAATGACGACCAGGGCGCACTGATCGAGGTCAGCGGCAAGGTCGCGGCCAAGCTCGACGACAACACCGTGCGCGTGGACCTGACGGCGACCAGCGCCGGCCAGAAGGTGCTGGGCATGTCCCGGGCGGTCGTACGACTGGCCTGACGGCCCGCACAACGTGCCAAGGTAAGGGGCGTCCTCCATGGCGGAGCGCCCCTTACCTATGCCCGGCGCCTCCCTGGTGGGGCCTCTTGTCTGTCGGCGCCCAGAGGGCTTGCGAAGTTAGTGATTGAGTACTAACTTACTTCCCATGGTCAGGATGAGCGCAGAAGAGCGACGCGAGAGCGTCATTCGCGCGGCGATCGCGGAGTTCGCGCAGAAGGGCTTCTACGGCACCTCCACCGAGGCGATCGCGACCCGCGTGGGTGTGTCGCAGCCGTACCTCTTCCGGCTCTTCGCCGGCAAGAAGGCGATCTTCGCAGCCGCGTCGCTCCGGTGCGTGGAGGACACCTGCCGGGTCTTCGAGGAGGCGGCGGAGGGGATGGAGGGCGAGGAGGCCCTGCATGCCATGGCGAACGCCTATGTGCGGCTGATCACGGAGCAGCCCGAGAAGCTGCAGATGCAGATGCAGACGTACATCACGGTCGCGGCGGCCGAGGCGGAGGGTGACCACGAGTTCGGCGAGGCCGTGCGGGCCGCCTGGATGAAGCTCTGGGACACCGTTCACCTGCCGCTGGGGGCGGACGACGGCGAGACCACGACGTTCCTGGCGTACGGAATGCTCATCAACACCCTCGCCGCCATGGGGTTTCCGCCCGAACACCGGGTCTGGCAGGGGATGTACCCGTCGGCCCGGAACACCGGGCGGCTGGAGAAGTAGCGCGACGAGGCGGCTGCCCCGCCTCCGTTCATGGCCTCTTTCGTGGCCGCAAAAGCATGGCCGTAAAAGTTAGTCATCAATAACTAACTAGAGATCGCTCTCTGGGGGAGACATGTCACAGCAGACCGGACCGGACACACCGCGCGGAAGCGCCGCCTGGGCCCTCGTCATCACCAGCGTCGCCGGATTCATGGCGGCCCTCGACAACCTCGTCGTCACCACCGCCCTGCCCTCCATACGCAAGGATCTTGGCGGCGCGCTGGACGACCTCGAGTGGACCGTCAGCGCCTACACGCTCACCTTCGCCGTCCTGCTGATGTTCGGTGCCGCGCTCGGCGACCGCTTCGGGCGCCGGCGGCTCTTCATCGCCGGGCTCGCCGTCTTCACGGGCGCCTCCGCCGCCGCGGCCATGGCACCCGGCATCGGCTCCCTGATCGCCGCCCGCGCGGTCCAAGGCGTCGGCGCGGCCGTGATGATGCCGCTCACGCTGACCCTGCTGACCGCGGCCGTGCCCGCCGCCAAGCGCGGGATGGTGTACGGAATCTGGGGCGCCGTCAACGGCCTCGCGGTCGCCTCCGGACCGCTCATCGGCGGCAGCCTCACCGAGCATGTCTCCTGGCACTGGATCTTCTGGCTGAACGTTCCGCTCGGCCTGATCGTGCTGCCGCTCGCCCGTCTGCGTCTCGCCGAGTCCTACGGCACCGGCGCCCGGCTCGACATCCCCGGCACGCTGCTCGCCAGCGGCGGACTCTTCGGGATCGTGTACGGCCTGGTCCGCGGCCCCGCCGACGGCTGGACCGCCACGCTGGTCCTGACCGCGCTGTTCGCGGGCGCCGCGCTGCTGGTCGGGTTCATCCTGTACAGCTCCCGCGCGGCCAACCCCATGCTGCCGATGCGGCTGTTCCGCTCCCGCGCCTTCTCCGGCATCAACGCGGCCAGTCTGCTGATGTTCGTCGGCATGTTCGGCTCGATCTTCCTGCTCAGCCAGTACATGCAGGGCGTGCTCGGCTACTCGCCGACCGAGGCGGGCCTCAGGATGCTGCCGTGGACCGGTATGCCGATGCTCGTCGCGCCGGTCGCCGGGATCCTCTCCGACCGCATCGGCGGCCGCCCGGTCGTCGCCGTGGGCCTGTTCCTGCAGGCCGTCGGTCTCGGCTACATGGCCGCCGTGGCCACCGCGGACGCCTCCTACGTCGTCCAGCTGCCCGCCCTGATCATCAGCGGGGTCGGCATGGCCCTGTACTTCGCACCGGCCGCCAATCTGGTGATGTCCAGCGTCCGCCCGCAGGAGCAGGGCATCGCCTCCGGTGCGAACAACGCGCTGCGCGAGGTGGGCGGTGCGCTCGGTATCGCGGTGATGTCGTCGATCTTCTCCGCGCAGGGCGGCTACGAGAGCGCGCAGAGCTTCGTGGACGGCCTGCGGCCCGCCCTGGTCACCGGCTCGGCGGTGGTCGCCCTCGCCGCGGTCGCGGCCCTGGTGATCCCGGCCCGGCGGGCGGCCGCCCAGGTCGCCGTGGTGGACGGGGAGGCTCCGGCAAACGCACCTGAGGCCGGTACTTCCGAGGCCGGGGCCCTCGAGGCCGACGCCGCTGAGGCTCGGGCCTTCGAGGCCGACGCCGCTGAGGCCGGTGCCCTGGAGACCGGCGCTTCGACGGCTGCCGCTTCGGCGACCGCCGCTCTGGAGACCACCGCCCGCTGAAGCCCGAGCCGGAACCTCGCCACAAGGAGGTCGTGATGCCCGCCCTTCCCGCTCTTCCCTGGATCGTGCCGAACACTCCGCCGCAGGGCGCCGAGGTGCACGTCTTCGCCTCGCGCTTCGAGACCCGGTCCCTGTGGGGCGCCCTCCGCTTCCTCGCCCGGACCCCGGCCGTGTGGCGGCAGATCGGCCGGGCGCCCGGCGCCTACGGTGCCTCCCTCAAGGCACAGCCCCTGCGGCGGACCTTCTGGACGCTGTCCGCCTGGGAGTCCGCCGACGCGCTGAAGTCCTTCGCCCACTCCGGTGCCCACCGGCCCACCTCCCGCGCACTGGCCTCCCAGATGCGCGACGCCAAGTTCGCCACCTGGCAGACCTTCGGCGACCAGCTGCCGGTGAGGTGGGAGGAGGCGGAACGGCGGCTGACGTAGACCGCCGGCCGGCTGTACGCCCTGTACGCGCGCGTGGACTTCGAGACTCGTCCACGCGCGCGTACACGTGTGTCAGGCGTCCACGCGCGTACAGCCGGTCAGGAGTGCCGGCAGGGGCCGCCCAGGGCGGCACGCCGCAAGGGCGCTCTCGTCGCCCCACGGACGGCTCGGCCCGGAGCGAGGGCGGCACCGTGCCGCAACGACTCCCCGTCGACCCGCCCCGTCCCTCCGGCGGAGAAGCCTCGCGCCCGCCTCGCCTAGTGAGGCCCCGCCCCCTGCGTCCGCCTGGCCAGACGAGACCCCGCGCCCGCTCACCCGGGCAAGGCCCGCGCGCCCGCCCACCCGCGCAAGGCCCCCGCGCTCGCCCACCCGGGCAAGGGCCCGGCGCCCTCCCAACGAGGCGAGGAATTTCACCGCGCCCCCGCCACAGCGCGGAATCGCCCCCGGCACAGCGCGGAATCGCCGCCGCACGGCTCCGCAGCCGCCCCCGTGCGGATGGGGTGCTGTCGGAGCCGTCTCGTAGTCTTGGGCGCGTGCAGGTACTCCACGACGCCCCCCTTGCCCCGCTGACCACCTTCCGTCTCGGCGGTCCCGCGACGCGGCTGGTCACCGCGGTGACCGATGCCGAGGTGATCGCCGCCGTCCGTGAGGCCGATGACAGCGGGACGCCGCTGCTGGTCATCGGCGGCGGATCGAACCTGGTCATCGGCGACAAGGGGTTCGACGGCACAGCCCTGCGCATCGCCACGCGTGGTGTCGAACTGCGCGGCACGACATTGGAGCTGGCGGCCGGCGAGGTGTGGACGGACGCCGTCACCCGCACGGTCGAGGCCGGGCTCGCCGGCATCGAGTGCCTGGCCGGCATCCCGGGATCCGCGGGCGCCACGCCGATCCAGAACGTGGGTGCCTACGGCCAGGAGGTCTCCTCCACCATCACCGAGGTCATCGCCTACGACCGGCGCGCCGGGGAGACCGTCACGCTGACGAACGAGGAGTGCGCCTTCTCGTACCGCCACAGCCGTTTCAAGGCGGACCTCGAGCGCTACGTCGTGCTGCGCGTCCGCTTCGCGCTGGAGGAGGCGGGCGGGCTGTCCGCACCCGTCAAGTACGCCGAGGCGGCCCGCGCGCTCGGCGTCGAGCCCGGCGACCGGGTGCCGCTGGCGGAGGCCCGCGCGACCGTGCTGAAGCTGCGCGCCGGGAAAGGCATGGTCCTCGACCCCGAGGACAACGACACCTGGTCGGCGGGGTCCTTCTTCACCAACCCGATCCTCACCGACGAGCAGTTCGCCGCGTTCCACACGCGCGTGCGTGAGCGGCTGGGGGAGGGCGTGGAGCCGCCCGCCTATCCGGCGGGTCAGGGCCGTACGAAGACCTCGGCGGCCTGGCTGATCGACAGGGCGGGCTTCACCAAGGGCTACGGCACCGGGCCGGCCCGTATCTCCACCAAGCACACCCTCGCCCTCACCAACCGGGGCGGCGCCACCACCGAGGACCTGCTGGCGCTGGCCCGTGAAGTGGTCGCCGGCGTCCGCGAGGCCTTCGGGATCACGCTCGTCAACGAGCCGGTGACGGTCGGCGTCAGCCTGTAGCCGTAGCCACCGGGTGCGGCGCCCGGCCGTACCCGGTCAGTACGCCACCCCCACCCCCTGCTTCACCGTCCCGTCGTCGTCGATCATCGCCAGCATCGCGTGGGCGACATCCGCGCGGGCGATGAAGCGGCCCTTGCGCGGGAAGCCTCCGACCACGGTGCGGTAGCGGCCGGTGAGCGGCTTGTCCTGCAGGCGGGGCGGCCGTACGGACGTCCAGTCCGTGGTGCTGTGGGCCAGCTCGGCCTCCATCTCGCCCAGGTCGGTGTAGACGTCCTTGAGGATGGCCCCCACCAGGCCGCGCACGGTGCGGTCCAGGGCGCCGTCGCCCTCGGGGGCGGGGCCGACCGGACCGGCGCTGACCACGAGCAGCCGTCGTACGTCCTCCGCCTCCATGGCGCGCAGGACCGTACGGGTCAGCCGGGTGGCGACCCCGGCGTCCTTGCGGGTGCGTGCGCCCAGGCCGGAGAGGACCGCGTTCCGGCCCCTGACGGCGGCACGCAGCTCCTCCGGGTCGCTCAGGTCGGCGCGGAACACCTCCAGCGCGTCGCCCGTGACATCGAGCCGGGCCGGATCGCGGACCACGGCGGTCACCCGGTGGCCGGCGCCGAGCGCCTGCCGCACGATCTCCCGGCCGATGCCGCCGGTGGCGCCGAAAACGGTGAGGTTCATGAGTGTGCTCCCGGGCTCGGGTTGGTGGGTGAGTATTCACTCACCCCTGCTCCCTCTAGAGTGGGTAAGCACTCACCCACCCGTCAAGCCCGATTGGACATCCCATGGAGTCGAAGCCGGCGCGTGTCCGCATCCTCGATGCCGCACACGAGCTCATGCTCACCGTCGGACTCGCCCGCGCCACCACCAAGGAGATCGCCCGCGCGGCCGGGTGCTCCGAAGCGGCCCTCTACAAGTACTTCGACAGCAAGGAGGAGCTGTTCGTGCGCGTGCTCCGCGAGCGGCTGCCCCGGCTCACCCCGCTGCTCAACAGCCTTGCCGCCGAACCGGGGCAGGGCACCGTGGAGGGTAACCTCACCGAGATCGCCCGCCAGGCCGCGCTCTTCTACGAGCAGAGCTTCCCGATCGCCGCCTCCCTGTACGCCGAGTCCCAGCTCAAGCAGCGCCACTACGACGCCCTGCGCAAGCTCGGCTCCGGCCCGCACCGGCCCATCCAGGACCTGGACGCCTACCTCCGCGCCGAACAGGCCGCCGGCCGCGTCCGCGCCGACACCGACACCTTCGCGGCCGCCTCCCTGCTGCTGGGCGCGTGCGCACAGCGCGCGTTCGCCTACGACGCGACGGAGACGGGGGAGCGGCCGCCGGTCGACGACTTCGCCGCGCGGCTCGCCAGGACGCTGCTGGCCGGAATCTCCGCTGCGCCCGCATCCGCATGAGCTTTACGCCGGGGTCATGACAAGCGCCTCCGGGCCGGACCCGTATGCGGCCGACACTGCGCGAGATCCGGCTCGGGAGAGGTCCGTACGAGCCAGTGGCCCGAGCTGCGGCACACCACGTATGCGCTCTTCAGACGGCCGGGCGAGTCAGCCAGTCGTCGACCCCGGCCAGCAGCCGCGCCCTGACCGCCTCCGGGGCGGCCGACCCCCGCACCGACTGCCGAGCCAGCTCGGCGAGTTCGGCGTCCGAGAAGCCGTGGGCGTGCCGGGCGATCTCATACTGCGCGGCCAGCCGGGAGCCGAACAGCAGCGGGTCGTCGGCGCCGAGGGCCATCGGGACGCCCGCCTCGAAGAGCGTGCGCAGCGGCACGTCCTCGGGCTTCTCGTACACGCCGAGCGCCACGTTCGAGGCCGGGCACACCTCGCAGGTCACCCCCCGGTCGGCCAGCCGCCTCAGCAGCCGCGGGTCCTCCGCCGCGCGCACCCCGTGCCCGATCCGCGAGGCGTGCAGGTCGTCCAGGCAGTCGCGCACCGAGGCCGGGCCGGTCAGCTCGCCGCCGTGCGGGGCCGACAGCAGACCGCCCTCGCGCGCGATGTGGAAGGCCCGGTCGAAGTCCCGCGCCATGCCCCGCCGCTCGTCGTTGGAGAGCCCGAAACCGACTACGCCCCGGTCCGCGTACCGCACGGCGAGGCGGGCCAGGGTGCGGGCGTCCAAGGGGTGCTTCATGCGGTTGGCGGCGACCAGCACGCGCATGCCGAGCCCGGTCTCCCGGGACGTGGTGTCCACGGCGTCCAGGATGATCTCCAGGGCCGGGATCAGACCGCCCAGCCTGGGCGCGTACGACGTCGGGTCCACCTGGATCTCCAGCCAGCCCGAGCCGTCCTTCAGATCCTCCTCGGCGGCCTCCCGGACCAGGCGCTGGATGTCCTCCGGTGCGCGCAGGCAGGAGCGCGCCGCGTCGTAGAGCCGCTGGAAGCGGAACCAGCCCCGCTCGTCCGTGGCCCGCAGCTTCGGCGGTTCGCCGCTGGTCAGTGCGTCCGTCAGGGCGTCGGGCAGTCGTACGCCGTACTTGTCGGCCAGTTCCAGCACGGTGCCCGGTCGCATCGAGCCGGTGAAGTGCAGGTGCAGATGGGCTTTCGGCAGCTCAGAGACATCACGTACACGCTCCATTGGAGGATCCTGCCGTACGTCCCCGAATTCCCGGTAGCCGTTTCCCTGAACGTGGTCTTGCTCGCACGAACGAACGAGGGGCCACCTACGAACGTTCGTAGGTGGCCCCTCGTCCAAAAATGGACCGCTCAGTCCCGCGCCTCCGCCAGCAGCTTCTGCATCCGGCTCACGCCCTCGACGAGGTCCTCGTCGCCGAGCGCGTACGACAGCCGCAGATAGCCCGGCGTGCCGAAGGCCTCGCCCGGGACGACCGCGACCTCGGCCTCCTCCAGGATCAGCGCGGCCAGCTCGACCGTGTCCTGCGGGCGCTTGCCGCGGATCTCCTTGCCGAGCAGGGCCTTGACCGACGGGTAGGCGTAGAAGGCGCCCTCGGGCTCCGGGCACAGCACGCCGTCGATCTCGTTGAGCATCCGCACGATCGTCTTGCGGCGCCGGTCGAAGGCCTCGCGCATCTTCGCCACGGCCTCGAGGTCACCGGAGACGGCGGCCAGGGCGGCCACCTGGGCCACGTTGGAGACGTTCGAGGTGGCGTGCGACTGCAGGTTGGTCGCCGCCTTGACGACGTCCTTCGGGCCGATGACCCAGCCCACGCGCCAGCCGGTCATGGCGTACGTCTTCGCCACGCCGTTGACCACGATGCACTTGTCGCGCAGCTCGGGCAGCAGCGCCGGCAGGGACACGGCGGCGGCGTCCCCGTAGACCAGGTGCTCGTAGATCTCGTCGGTGAGCACCCACAGGCCGTGCTCCAGCGCCCAGCGGCCGATCGCCTCGGTCTCGGGCTCGGAGTACACCGCGCCGGTCGGGTTGGACGGGGAGACGAAGAGCACGACCTTCGTCTTCTCCGTGCGCGCCGCCTCCAGCTGCTCCACGGTGACGCGGTAGCCGGTGGTCTCGTCGGCGACGACCTCCACCGGGACACCGCCCGCGAGGCGGATCGACTCCGGGTACGTCGTCCAGTACGGCGCCGGGACGATGACCTCGTCGCCCGGGTCGAGGATCGCGGCGAACGCCTCGTAGATGGCCTGCTTGCCGCCGTTGGTGACGAGGATCTGCGAGACGTCGGGCTCCCAGCCGGAGTCGCGCAGCGTCTTCGTGGCGATCGCGGCCTTCAGCTCGGGCAGGCCGCCGGCCGGGGTGTAGCGGTGGTACTTGGGGTTCTTGCAGGCCTCGACGGCCGCCTCGACGATGTAGTCCGGGGTCGGGAAGTCGGGCTCGCCGGCGCCGAAGCCGATCACCGGACGCCCGGCGGCCTTCAGGGCCTTGGCCTTGGCATCCACGGCGAGGGTGGCGGACTCGGAGATCGCGCCGACTCGGGCGGAGACCCGGCGCTCGGTGGGAGAGGTTGCAGCGCTCATGGAGCCCATCGTTCCAGACCGGAAATACCCCCGGCACGCGGGTTTCACAGACTGAACAGTCAGGGGTCGAGGCATGAACACGGGTCCGAATTCGGCCCGCGGCCAGGACGATCTTTGGTCAAGTGGCTTCGGAGGGGCGCTTTCTGTTCGACGCCGGGCCGTGGACCACGTACACTCACACCTCGTTGGCCTTCAGCAGCCGCCGCCGAAATGGGTGCACACCGCGCACCCGTCCGGATGCGGTACGTTTGGGGGGACACACAAAGGGTCGTAGCTCAATTGGTAGAGCACCGGTCTCCAAAACCGGCGGTTGGGGGTTCAAGTCCCTCCGGCCCTGCTACACACACCGCCAGGATGTGTGCGCATGTACGTACTGCAATGCACCGCCGTGCGGCTCTGGAACCGGGCGCGGCACGGCCATGACCCGGGATCAGGTGAGGACTATGACGGACGCCGTGGGCTCCATCGACACGCCTGATGCCCAGGACGAGGTATCCGAGTCCAAAAAGAAGGCCCGCAAGGGCGGTAAGCGCGCCAAGAAGGGCCCGCTGAAGCGCCTCGCCACCTTCTACCGCCAGGTCATCGCGGAGCTCCGCAAGGTCGTCTGGCCGACGCGCAATCAGCTGACGTCGTACACCACCGTGGTGATCTTCTTCGTGGCCATCATGATCGCGCTGGTGACCGTGATTGACTATGGGCTCAACCACGCGGCCAAGTACGTCTTCGGCTGAGCCAAGAGCGAAGGGCGCCGTGGCACCGGCGCCCGTTTTCGCATGTTCCACCCCTATGTATCCAGGAAGAAGCAGCCATCGTGTCTGACCCGAACCTGAACGACGACGCCATCGAGCCTCGCGGGACCGCTGCCGAGATGGTGGACGACGAGCGCGACATCGTCGAGGGCGCGGACGAGCAGGACGAGTTCGAGGCTGCCGAGGCCGAGGCGGGGGAGCCGGCCGAAGAGGCTGCCCTGAACGTCGAGGACGACGAGGCCGAGGAAGAGGCCGAAGAGGCTGCCGAGGAGGCCGCCGCCGAGGCCGCCGAGGAAGAGCCGGCCGCGCCCGTCGACCCCGTCCAGGCCCTGCGCGAGGAACTGCGCACCCTGCCCGGCGAGTGGTACGTCATCCACACCTACGCCGGTTACGAGAACCGCGTGAAGACCAACCTGGAGCAGCGCGCCGTCTCGCTGAACGTCGAGGACTACATCTTCCAGGCCGAGGTGCCGCAGGAAGAGGTCGTCCAGATCAAGAACGGCGACCGCAAGACGATCAAGCAGAACAAGCTGCCCGGTTACGTCCTGGTCCGCATGGACCTGACCAACGAGTCCTGGGGCGTCGTCCGCAACACCCCGGGCGTCACCGGCTTCGTCGGCAACGCCTACGACCCGTACCCGCTGACGCTGGACGAGATCGTCAAGATGCTCGCCCCGGAGGCCGAGGAGAAGGCCGCCCGCGAGGCCGCCGAGGCCGAGGGCAAGCCCGCCCCGCAGCGCAAGGTCGAGGTCCAGGTGCTGGACTTCGAGGTCGGCGACTCGGTCACCGTCACCGACGGCCCGTTCGCCACGCTGCAGGCGACCATCAACGAGATCAACCCCGACTCGAAGAAGGTCAAGGGCCTGGTGGAGATCTTCGGTCGCGAGACGCCGGTCGAGCTGTCCTTCGACCAGATCCAGAAGAACTGACACCTTCGGCGATAAAGCCACCGACCGGGTCAGACGAGCTGTCACAGCTTGTCTGACCTGCTCGGTTTTTGGCCGCGCATCCATACCCGTTATCGTTGTGCGGTATGCCTGCGTCAGGATCGCGATCCTCACGCGCGCATGGACCCGAATGAAAGGACCCGGAGAGCTATGCCTCCCAAGAAGAAGAAGGTCACGGGGCTCATCAAGCTCCAGATCCAGGCCGGTGCCGCCAACCCGGCCCCGCCGGTCGGCCCCGCGCTGGGTCAGCACGGTGTCAACATCATGGAGTTCTGCAAGGCCTACAACGCCGCGACCGAGTCGCAGCGCGGTTGGGTCATCCCGGTGGAGATCACGGTCTACGAGGACCGCTCCTTCACCTTCATCACCAAGACGCCGCCGGCCGCGAAGATGATCCTCAAGGCCGCGGGCATCGAGAAGGGCTCCGGCGAGCCGCACAAGACCAAGGTCGCCAAGCTCACCCAGGCGCAGGTCCGCGAGATCGCCCAGACCAAGATGCCCGACCTGAACGCGAACGACCTGGACGCGGCCGCGAAGATCATCGCCGGCACCGCGCGCTCCATGGGCGTCACGGTCGAGGGCTGACCTCACCCCCCTAGCAGTCATGCGGCCGTCGCCGGTCGCACGTGGCAGGGCCTGCTCGGCCCAAGGACCACGACTCCTTAACGAACACACAGGAGCAAGTTGTGAGCAAGCGCAGCAAGGCTCTCCGCGCTGCGGACGCCAAGGTCGACCGGGAGAAGCTCTACGCCCCGCTCGAGGCCGTCCGTCTCGCCAAGGAGACCTCCACGACCAAGTTCGACGGCACCGTCGAGGTCGCCTTCCGTCTGGGTGTCGACCCGCGCAAGGCCGACCAGATGGTCCGTGGCACCGTGAACCTGCCGCACGGCACCGGCAAGACCGCCCGGGTCCTGGTCTTCGCGACCGGTGACCGTGCTGCGGCCGCAGAGGCCGCGGGCGCCGACATCGTCGGCTCCGACGAACTGATCGACGAGGTTGCGAAGGGCCGTCTGGACTTCGACGCCGTCGTCGCCACCCCGGACCTCATGGGCAAGGTCGGCCGCCTCGGCCGCGTCCTCGGCCCGCGTGGTCTGATGCCGAACCCGAAGACCGGCACCGTCACCCCCGACGTTGTCAAGGCCGTCACCGACATCAAGGGCGGCAAGATCGAGTTCCGCGTCGACAAGCACTCGAACCTGCACTTCATCATCGGCAAGGTGTCCTTCGACGACAGCAAGCTGGTGGAGAACTACGGCGCCGCGCTGGAGGAGATCCTCCGTCTGAAGCCGTCCGCCGCCAAGGGTCGCTACATCAAGAAGGCCGCCATCACCACCACGATGGGCCCCGGCATCCCGGTCGACCCGAACCGCACCCGCAACCTCCTCGTCGAGGAGGACCCGGCCGCCGTCTGAGCCGTCCGCTCACCCCGGTAGCCGCGTCAGGTACGCGTAAGTAGAGGGCGGGCCCTGCAACCTTCCAGGTGCGGGGCCCGTCCTTTCTTTGTGCGAGCTTTCGTATGACTGTCAGTGGCCTGGTTTACGGTGCAGGCACGCGACTTGCATGGGGGTAGGACGAGATGAAGAGCACGACGGCGCGCCGGATGACCCTTTCCGTGGCGGTGGTGGCCGCGTTGACCGGGGTGGCCGCCTGCGGCTCCTCGGACTCCGGGAAGGGCGACAAGGCGGCCGGCGGCGCCGCGATCCACGTCAGCCCCATCGCCGCGCTGCGCACCGCCGAGCAGTCCACCGACAAGGCGGACTCGGCGAAGGTGCGCTCCACCATGTCCATGGGCAACCTGATGTCGGCGACCGGGAGCGGCGCCCTCGCCTGGGGCCACGGCCTCAAGGGCGACCTCACCATCACGTACACCGGCGGCCAGATGGCCGAGATGATGCGCAAGTCCGGTACCACGTCGATGCAGGCCCGCTATCTGCCGGACGGCTACTACGTGAAGATGGGCGCCGCGTTCGCCCAGCAGACGGGCGGCAAGCACTGGGTCAGGTATGCGTACGACGACCTCGCCAAGTTCGCCGGCGCCTCCGGCTCGTACCTGAAGGACCAGGCCCAGACCTCCACGCCGAACCAGGCCGTGAAGATGCTGCTGGCCTCCGGTGACGTGAAGAAGGTCGGGCAGGAGACGGTCTCCGGCGTCCGCACCGAGCACTACGCGGGCACGGTGAACGTCGCCGACCTCGCGGGCAGGAGCAGCAACCTCAGCGCGGACCAGCTGTCCGCCCTGAAGAAGCAGCTCGACCAGGCGGGCATCACCACGGACACCATCGACATCTGGGTCAACGACCAGAACCTGCTGGTGAAGAAGACCGAGAAGGCGGACACCGCCAAGGGCGCCCTGAGCAGCACCGCCTACTACAGCGACTACGGCGTGCCGGTCTCCGCCGAGGCCCCGCCGGCCAGTGACACCAAGGACTTCAAGGACCTGATGAAGTCCCTCGGGGTCCCCGGGTCGGGGAACACGTCGAGCGGTTCCACCACCGGCACCTCCGGGCTCGGCTCCGGCACCGGTTCCTGACCCCGCTGAGCGGCCGGGGCCCGATTTGCTCGACCGCGCCCCGGTCCCGTACTCTCCTACAGAAGCCAAAGACCGCTGGTCGTTGCCGCGCTCTCGAACGAGGGTGCGGTGGCCGAAGGATCCGCTGAAAAGTGGACGACCCGCGCAGGTGACAGTGGAAGAACTCCCGGAGTGCGCGCGCCGAGCGTGTGTGCGACCGGTCGAGTCCGCCCCGTGCGCCTGCGCCGGGGCGTTTCGTTTTGCCCAGTCCTCCTTCGGGTCCGCGCGGTCCGAATCACCCGGAAGGAGGCCGAGGCTCTATGGCGACGCCCGAAAAGGCTGCCGCGGTTGCCGAGCTGACGGACAAGTTCCGCAGCTCCAACGCCGCCGTGCTGACCGAGTACCGCGGTCTCACCGTGGCGCAGCTCAAGACGCTGCGCCGGTCGCTCGGTGAGAACGCCCAGTACGCCGTGGTGAAGAACACGCTGACCAAGATTGCGGCCAACGAGGCCGGGATCACGCTGGACGACCAGCTCTTCGCTGGTCCGACGGCTGTTGCCTTCGTCACCGGTGACCCGGTGGAGTCGGCGAAGGGTCTTCGTGACTTCGCCAAGGAAAACCCGAATCTCGTCATCAAGGGCGGTGTCCTTGACGGCAAGGCGCTGACCGCCGACGAGATCAAGAAGCTTGCGGACCTCGAGTCCCGCGAGGTTCTGCTCGCCAAGCTGGCGGGCGCCATGAAGGGCAAGCAGACGCAGGCTGCCCAGCTCTTCCAGGCGCTCCCGTCGAAGCTCGTCCGCACCGTGGACGCGCTGCGCGCCAAGCAGGCCGAGCAGGGCGGTGCCGAGTAATTCGGCTCGCATCATGACCGCCGCCTGAGGCAGCGGTCGTAGCGGGCCGAACGTACGCCCGCCAGTCATGTACATCCGGCACCTGCCGAATTAGTGGAAGGAAAGCCATCGTGGCTCTCACCCAGGACGAACTGCTCGCCGAGTTCGAGGGCATGACCCTCATCCAGCTCTCCGAGTTCGTGAAGGCGTTCGAGGAGAAGTTCGACGTCACCGCCGCCGCCGCGACCGTCGTCGCGGGCCCGGCCGGCCCGGCCGCCCCGGCCGAGGCCGAGGAGGAGAAGGACGAGTTCGACGTCATCCTCACCGGCGCCGGCGACAAGAAGATCCAGGTCATCAAGGTCGTGCGCGAGCTGACCTCCCTGGGTCTGAAGGAGGCCAAGGACCTCGTCGACGGCACCCCGAAGCCGGTCCTCGAGAAGGTCAACAAGGAGGCCGCCGACAAGGCTGCCGAGGCCCTCAAGGGCGCCGGCGCGTCCGTCGAGGTCAAGTAAGACCTTCCGGGTCCCAGGGACTCGAACGCGCGCTGACCGCAGTCTCGTGGCACCGTGAAAAGTGCCCCGTAGGGCTGTAACGCGAACGCACCGAAGAGCGATCATCCATCCGGGTGGTCGCTCTTCGGCGTCTCCGGCGGGCCCGACCACGGTTGCCTTGCACTCGGGACGGCGAGGGGTATGGTGATCTTCGTCGTGTCTCCGCCACGGTCCGCTCAGGGCCGGGGGGCCTTGACGAACCGCACGCAGCGCGCAATTCTCAGGACGCGTCGTCACAAGGATCCGAATCCGAGGCATGGATCGACGACGAAGAGGGCAGTATGAACGTGCGTTGAGGGCAGGCATGCCGAGGGCGTTGACAAGAGCGGTGAGCACAGCGAGGGTCTCGAAAAACCCGCACTGGACATCAGTGTGCCAAGTGGCTACACTGACCCTTTGCGCTGCCTGTTAGCTGTCCCCTGCCCGTCACCAGGGGTCTGCCCTCACTCGAGCACTGACGACAAAAGCTCCCCTGACCTGGGGTTTGTGTCTCTGTGTATGGGCGAGGGGCCGGCACGCGCGTAGTGAGTCCGAGCCCTCGGAAGGACCCCCTCTTGGCCGCCTCGCGCAATGCCTCGACCGCGAATACGAACAACGGCGCCAGCACCGCCCCGCTGCGCATCTCCTTTGCAAAGATCAAGGAGCCTCTCGAGGTTCCGAACCTGCTCGCGCTGCAGACCGAGAGCTTCGACTGGCTGCTCGGCAACACCGCCTGGCAGAGTCGGGTCGAGGAGGCTCTGGAGAACGGTCAGGACGTCCCCACCAAGTCCGGTCTGGAGGAGATCTTCGAGGAGATCTCCCCGATCGAGGACTTCTCCGGGTCGATGTCCCTGACGTTCCGGGACCACCGCTTCGAGCCGCCGAAGAACTCCATCGACGAGTGCAAGGAGCGCGACTTCACGTACGCCGCCCCGCTCTTCGTCACCGCCGAGTTCACCAACAACGAGACCGGTGAGATCAAGTCCCAGACGGTCTTCATGGGCGACTTCCCGCTCATGACGAACAAGGGCACCTTCGTCATCAACGGCACCGAGCGTGTCGTGGTGTCCCAGCTGGTCCGTTCCCCCGGTGTCTACTTCGACTCCACCATCGACAAGACGTCCGACAAGGACATCTTCTCCGCCAAGATCATCCCGTCCCGGGGTGCCTGGCTGGAGATGGAGATCGACAAGCGCGACATGGTCGGTGTCCGCATCGACCGCAAGCGCAAGCAGTCGGTCACCGTGCTGCTGAAGGCGCTCGGCTGGACGACCGAGCAGATCCTCGAGGAGTTCGGCGAGTACGAGTCCATGCGCGCCACCCTGGAGAAGGACCACACTCAGGGCCAGGACGACGCGCTGCTCGACATCTACCGCAAGCTGCGTCCGGGCGAGCCCCCCACGCGTGAGGCCGCGCAGACGCTGCTGGAGAACCTCTACTTCAACCCCAAGCGCTACGACCTCGCCAAGGTCGGCCGCTACAAGGTGAACAAGAAGCTCGGTGCGGACGAGCCGCTGGACGCCGGCGTGCTCACCACCGAGGACGTCCTCGCCACCATCAAGTACCTGGTGAAGCTGCACGCCGGCGAGACCGAGACGGTGACCGAGTCCGGTCGCACGATCATGGTCGAGACCGACGACATCGACCACTTCGGCAACCGCCGTATCCGCAGCGTCGGTGAGCTGATCCAGAACCAGGTCCGTACGGGTCTCGCCCGTATGGAGCGCGTCGTGCGCGAGCGCATGACCACCCAGGACGTCGAGGCGATCACGCCGCAGACCCTGATCAACATCCGGCCGGTCGTCGCCTCCATCAAGGAGTTCTTCGGCACCAGCCAGCTGTCCCAGTTCATGGACCAGAACAACCCGCTGTCGGGGCTGACGCACAAGCGTCGTCTGAACGCCCTCGGCCCGGGTGGTCTCTCCCGTGAGCGGGCCGGCTTCGAGGTCCGTGACGTCCACCCGTCGCACTACGGCCGTATGTGCCCGATCGAGACGCCGGAAGGCCCGAACATCGGTCTGATCGGCTCGCTCGCCTCCTACGGCCGGGTCAACGCGTTCGGTTTCATCGAGACGCCGTACCGCAAGGTCGTCGACGGCCAGGTCACCGACGAGGTCGACTACCTGACCGCCGACGAGGAGGACCGCTTCGTCATCGCGCAGGCCAACGCCCCGCTGAACGACGAGATGCGGTTCGCCGAGGCCCGCGTGTTGGTCCGCCGCCGTGGCGGCGAGGTCGACTACGTCGGCCCCGAGGACGTGGACTACATGGACGTCTCGCCGCGCCAGATGGTGTCGGTCGCGACCGCCATGATCCCCTTCCTCGAGCACGACGACGCCAACCGTGCCCTCATGGGCGCGAACATGATGCGCCAGGCCGTGCCGCTGATTAAGTCGGAGGCCCCGCTCGTCGGCACCGGCATGGAGTACCGCTCCGCGGTCGACGCCGGCGACGTGGTCAAGGCCGAGAAGGACGGTGTGGTCCAGGAGGTCTCCGCGGACTACATCACCACCGCCAACGACGACGGCACGTACATCACGTACCGCCTGGCCAAGTTCTCCCGGTCCAACCAGGGCACCTCGGTCAACCAGAAGGTCATCGTCAACGAGGGCGACCGCGTCGTCACCGGCCAGGTGCTGGCCGACGGCCCGGCCACCCAGAACGGCGAGATGGCCCTCGGCAAGAACCTGCTCGTGGCGTTCATGCCGTGGGAGGGTCACAACTACGAGGACGCGATCATCCTGTCGCAGCGCCTCGTGCAGGACGACGTCCTCTCCTCGATCCACATCGAGGAGCACGAGGTCGACGCCCGTGACACCAAGCTCGGCCCCGAGGAGATCACCCGGGACATCCCGAACGT
The DNA here is from genome assembly GCF_053596375.1 of Streptomyces sp. NPDC001709. Classification (NCBI taxonomy): domain Bacteria; kingdom Bacillati; phylum Actinomycetota; class Actinomycetes; order Kitasatosporales; family Streptomycetaceae; genus Streptomyces; species Streptomyces sp. NPDC001709. The sequence continues at coordinate 24,791 of NZ_JBSFGB010000025.1, forward strand.
CTCCGAGGAGGTCCTCGCCGACCTCGACGAGCGCGGCATCATCCGTATCGGTGCCGAGGTCATCGCCGGTGACATCCTCGTCGGCAAGGTCACCCCGAAGGGTGAGACCGAGCTGACCCCCGAGGAGCGCCTGCTGCGCGCCATCTTCGGTGAGAAGGCCCGTGAGGTCCGTGACACCTCGCTGAAGGTGCCGCACGGCGAGACCGGCAAGGTCATCGGTGTGCGCGTCTTCGACCGCGAGGAGGGCGACGAGCTGCCGCCGGGCGTGAACCAGCTGGTCCGCGTCTACGTCGCGCAGAAGCGCAAGATCACCGACGGTGACAAGCTCGCCGGCCGGCACGGCAACAAGGGTGTCATCTCCAAGATCCTGCCGATCGAGGACATGCCGTTCCTGGAGGACGGCACCCCGGTCGACATCATCCTCAACCCGCTGGGTGTGCCGTCCCGAATGAACCCGGGACAGGTCCTGGAGATCCACCTCGGCTGGCTCGCCAGCCGCGGCTGGGACGTCTCCGGCCTCGCGGACGAGTGGGCCCAGCGCCTGCAGGCCATCGGCGCCGACCAGGTCGCCCCGCGCACCAACGTCGCGACCCCGGTCTTCGACGGTGCCCGCGAGGACGAGCTGGCGGGTCTGCTGCAGCACACCATCCCGAACCGCGACGGCGAGCGCATGGTGCTCCCGTCCGGCAAGGCGCGGCTGTTCGACGGCCGTAGCGGTGAGCCGTTCCCGGACCCGATCTCGGTCGGCTACATGTACATCCTGAAGCTGCACCACCTGGTCGACGACAAGCTGCACGCCCGTTCGACCGGTCCGTACTCGATGATCACCCAGCAGCCGCTGGGTGGTAAGGCGCAGTTCGGTGGCCAGCGCTTCGGTGAGATGGAGGTGTGGGCCCTCGAGGCCTACGGCGCCGCGTACGCCCTCCAGGAGCTGCTGACGATCAAGTCCGACGACGTCACGGGCCGCGTGAAGGTCTACGAGGCCATCGTCAAGGGCGAGAACATCCCCGAGCCCGGCATCCCCGAGTCCTTCAAGGTGCTCATCAAGGAGATGCAGTCGCTCTGCCTGAACGTGGAGGTGCTGTCCAGCGACGGTATGTCCATCGAGATGCGTGACACCGACGAGGACGTCTTCCGCGCTGCGGAGGAGCTCGGCATCGACCTGTCCCGGCGCGAGCCGAGCAGCGTCGAAGAGGTCTGACGGGAGTCCGGCGGGGCCCTCACCCACAGGGCCCCGCCGACCCCCAGGCCCCCGTTTCAGACCACAGACTTACGACCCTGAGAGGGATTGACGCATAGTGCTCGACGTCAACTTCTTCGACGAGCTCCGGATCGGCCTGGCCACCGCTGACGACATCCGCCAGTGGAGCCACGGTGAGGTCAAGAAGCCCGAGACCATCAACTACCGCACCCTGAAGCCCGAAAAGGACGGACTCTTCTGCGAGAAGATCTTCGGTCCGACCCGGGACTGGGAGTGCTACTGCGGCAAGTACAAGCGCGTCCGTTTCAAGGGCATCATCTGCGAGCGCTGTGGCGTCGAGGTCACGCGCGCCAAGGTGCGCCGTGAGCGGATGGGCCACATCGAGCTGGCCGCGCCCGTCACGCACATCTGGTACTTCAAGGGTGTCCCGAGCCGTCTGGGCTACCTGCTCGACCTGGCTCCCAAGGACCTCGAGAAGGTCATCTACTTCGCCGCGTACATGATCACGTACGTCGACGAGGAGCGCCGTACCCGCGACCTGTCCTCCCTGGAGGCGCACGTCTCGGTCGAGCGCCAGCAGATCGAGAACCGCCGCGACGCCGACCTCGAGGGCCGCGCCAAGAAGCTCGAGTCCGACCTGGCCGAGCTGGAGGCCGAGGGCGCCAAGGCCGATGTGCGCCGCAAGGTGCGCGAGGGTGCCGAGCGCGAGATGAAGCAGCTGCGCGACCGTGCGCAGCGCGAGATCGACCGCCTCGACGAGGTGTGGAACCGGTTCAAGAACCTCAAGGTCCAGGACCTCGAGGGCGACGAGCTGCTCTACCGCGAGCTGCGTGACCGCTTCGGCACGTACTTCGACGGCTCGATGGGTGCCGCGGCGCTGCAGAAGCGCCTGGAGTCCTTCGACCTCGAGGAGGAGGCCGAGAAGCTCCGCGAGATCATCCGCACCGGCAAGGGCCAGAAGAAGACCCGTGCCCTCAAGCGGCTGAAGGTCGTCTCCGCGTTCCTGCAGACGTCCAACAGCCCCAAGGGCATGGTCCTGGACTGCGTCCCGGTCATCCCGCCGGACCTGCGTCCGATGGTGCAGCTGGACGGTGGCCGCTTCGCGACCTCCGACCTGAACGACCTGTACCGCCGTGTGATCAACCGCAACAACCGTCTGAAGAGGCTCCTGGACCTCGGTGCCCCGGAGATCATCGTCAACAACGAGAAGCGCATGCTTCAGGAGGCTGTTGACGCCCTCTTCGACAACGGCCGTCGCGGTCGCCCGGTGACCGGCCCCGGTAACCGCCCGCTGAAGTCCCTCAGCGACATGCTGAAGGGTAAGCAGGGTCGATTCCGTCAGAACCTGCTCGGTAAGCGTGTCGACTACTCGGCGCGTTCCGTGATCGTCGTCGGCCCGCAGCTGAAGCTGCACCAGTGCGGTCTGCCGAAGGCGATGGCGCTGGAGCTGTTCAAGCCGTTCGTGATGAAGCGCCTGGTCGACCTGAACCACGCGCAGAACATCAAGAGCGCCAAGCGCATGGTGGAGCGCGGCCGCACGGTCGTGTACGACGTCCTCGAAGAGGTCATCGCCGAGCACCCGGTGCTGCTGAACCGTGCTCCCACCCTGCACCGCCTCGGCATCCAGGCCTTCGAGCCGCAGCTGGTCGAGGGCAAGGCCATCCAGATCCACCCGCTCGTCTGCACCGCGTTCAACGCGGACTTCGACGGTGACCAGATGGCCGTGCACCTGCCGCTGTCCGCGGAGGCGCAGGCCGAGGCCCGCATCCTGATGCTGTCCTCGAACAACATCCTCAAGCCGGCCGACGGCCGTCCGGTGACGATGCCGACCCAGGACATGGTCCTCGGTCTGTTCTTCCTCACCACCGACGGCGAGCTGCGTGACACCAAGGGCGAGGGCCGGTCCTTCGGCTCCACGGCCGAGGCGATCATGGCGTTCGACGCCGGCGAGCTGGCGCTCCAGTCGCCCGTGGACATCCGCTTCCCGGTGGGCACCATCCCGCCGCGCGGCTGGACCCCGCCGGCGCGCGAGGAGGGCGAGCCCGAGTGGCAGCAGGGTGACACCTTCCGCCTGCGGACGACCCTGGGCCGTGCGCTCTTCAACGAGCTGCTGCCCGAGGACTACCCGTTCGTCGACTACTCGGTGGGCAAGAAGCAGCTCTCCGAGATCGTCAACGACCTCGCCGAGCGCTACCCGAAGGTCATCGTGGCGGCGACGCTCGACAACCTGAAGGCGTCCGGCTTCTACTGGGCCACCCGTTCCGGCGTCACCGTCGCCATCTCCGACGTCGTCGTTCCCGAGGCGAAGAAGGAGATCGTCCGCGGCTACGAGGCGCAGGACGAGAAGGTCCAGAAGCAGTACGAGCGCGGTCTGATCACCAAGGAAGAGCGCACTCAGGAGCTCATCGCGATCTGGACCAAGGCGACCAACGAGGTCGCCGAGGCGATGAACGAGAACTTCCCCAAGACCAACCCCATCTTCATGATGGTTGACTCGGGTGCCCGAGGAAACATGATGCAGATGCGGCAGATCGCCGGTATGCGTGGTCTGGTGTCGAACGCGAAGAACGAGACCATCCCGCGTCCGATCAAGGCGTCCTTCCGTGAGGGCCTGTCCGTGCTGGAGTACTTCATCTCCACGCACGGTGCCCGTAAGGGTCTGGCGGACACCGCCCTGCGTACCGCCGACTCGGGTTACCTGACCCGTCGTCTGGTGGACGTCTCGCAGGACGTCATCATCCGCGAGGAGGACTGCGGCACCGAGCGCGGCCTCAAGCTGGCGATCGCCGAGCGTGGCGAGGGCGGTGTCCTGCGCAAGACGGACAACGTCGAGACGTCCGTGTACGCGCGCTGCCTCGCCGAGGACATCGTCGTCGACGGCAAGGTGCTGGCCCCGGCCGGTACCGACCTCGGTGACGTGCTCATCGACGAGCTGGTCAAGAACGGCGTCGCGGAGGTCAAGACCCGCTCGGTCCTGACCTGCGAGTCCGCCGTCGGCACCTGCGCGATGTGCTACGGCCGTTCGCTCGCCACCGGCAAGCTGGTCGACATCGGTGAGGCGGTCGGCATCATCGCCGCCCAGTCCATCGGTGAGCCCGGTACCCAGCTGACGATGCGTACCTTCCACACCGGTGGTGTGGCCGGTGACGACATCACCCAGGGTCTGCCGCGTGTCGTCGAGCTCTTCGAGGCCCGTACCCCGAAGGGTGTCGCCCCGATCTCCGAGGCGAGCGGCCGCGTCCGCATCGAGGAGACCGAGAAGACCAAGAAGCTCGTCGTCACCCCGGACGACGGCAGCGACGAGACGGCGTACCCGATCTCCAAGCGTGCCAAGGTCCTGGTCAGCGAGGGCGAGCACGTCGAGGTGGGCCAACAGCTCACCGTGGGTGCCACCAACCCGCACGACGTGCTGCGCATCCTGGGTCAGCGTGCCGTCCAGGTCCACCTGGTCGGCGAGGTCCAGAAGGTCTACAACTCGCAGGGTGTGTCGATCCACGACAAGCACATCGAGATCATCATCCGGCAGATGCTGCGCCGTGTGACGATCATCGAGTCCGGCGACGCCGAGCTGCTGCCCGGCGAGCTGGTCGAGCGCTCGAAGTTCGAGACCGAGAACCGTCGTGTGGTCCAGGAGGGCGGTCACCCGGCCTCCGGTCGTCCGCAGCTGATGGGTATCACCAAGGCCTCGCTGGCGACGGAGTCCTGGCTGTCGGCCGCCTCCTTCCAGGAGACGACCCGAGTCCTGACGGACGCGGCGATCAACGCCAAGTCCGACAGCCTCATCGGCCTCAAGGAGAACGTCATCATCGGTAAGCTCATCCCGGCCGGTACGGGTCTGTCCCGCTACCGCAACATCCGGGTCGAGCCGACCGAGGAGGCCAAGGCCGCGATGTACTCGGCCGTCGGCTACGACGACATCGACTACTCGCCGTTCGGCACCGGCTCCGGCCAGGCCGTCCCGCTGGAGGACTACGACTACGGTCCGTACAACCAGTAAGCGAGCAGCTTGAACTGAAGGGCGGTCACCCCTCCTGGGGTGGCCGCCCTTCGGCGTGTCCGGTGAGCGTCAGCGATGCAGGCCGAGGTAGGGCTGCAGGGCGTTCAACCGGGTGACGTGGTCCGGGTGGGAGGACAGGAGCCTGTCCAGGGTGCCGGGCTCCTTCAGCTTCCGGCCGGTCGCGGCCAGGGCCGCCTTCGTCGCCGCCTCCTCGGCCTGGGAGTGGTGGAGCACCTCCGCCAGCTGACGGGCGAAGCCCAGCTCGGCGGCCTGCTGGTCCGCGCGCAGCTCGCCGCGCCGGCCCGCGTAGGCCAGCAGATAGGGAGCGAGCACGAGCGGGATCGTGAGGTACCAGGCGGCGAAGAACGCGGCGACCGCGACCAACGCCATGAACAGGATCAGGAACCCGGTCGCCGCCATGGAGAAGACACCGGCGACCGCGATCGCGAACCGTGCCAGCCCTCTGGTCACCGCCCAGGCGATCCGGCCGGGCAGCGAGTACCAGTAGCCGAGCAGACCGGCCCAGGCGTGGCCACCGGTGTGGTGCCCCAGCTCGTGCGCGAGTACGGCGGCCAGGTTGCTGGTCGGGATCCGGTTGAGGGAGTAGGTCGTGACGCCGACGACATGGCCGGCCACCGCCACCGCGTTCAGCTCGTCGCTGTTCTCCACCATCAGCTCGTACGTGCCCGGTTCGATGCCCGCCCGGGCGGTCACCTCGTTCCAGATCGGCTCCAGCCGGGCCCGTTCATCCTGCGTGGGCGGGCGGAGCTTGAGCACGTACCGGGCGAAGGCCAGCTCGGTCGGCCGGTGGAAGACGAGCAGTCCGGAGGCGACCCAGGCCACGACCACCAGCGTTCCCACGACGCTTCCGAACAGGCCGAGGGCTATGGAGCTGACCAGCGCGAGGCTCACCAGGGCGCCCGGCAGCTGCACCGCCAGCCGCCCGATCGCCGTCGCGTCGGCCCCACGCTGATGCTCGGCCACATGCAGACGGGCGCCGCGGTGCCGGTAGTCGAGGTCGTCGGGAGCGGGTTCCGGAGCGGTGCCGGTCGGGTAGTGCGGGGGTGGGCCGGGGATCGTCGGTGTGCTGGCCGGGTAGTGCGGGGGTGGGCCTGCGGTGGTTGGTGCGCTGGCCGGGTAGTGCGGGGGTGGGCCGGGGATCGTCGGTGTGCTGGCCGGGTAGTGCGGGGGTGGGCCTGCGGTGGTTGGTGCGCTGGTCGGGTAGTGCAGGGGTGGGCCGGGGATCGTCGGTGTGCCGGCTGGGTATTGCGGGGGCTGGCCTGGGGTGGTTGGTGTGTCGGCCGGGTATTGCGGGGGCGGGCCCGGGTGCGATGGTGGCGTCGTGGCCGGGTGGGCCGGGGGAGCGAAGGCATGGCCCGGAACAGGGTGCGGGTACGGCGGCGCGGCGGCCGGGTGCGCCGGCTCGCCCGGATACGACGGCGGGCCGACGGGTGGAGCGGGGTGAGTGGGCGGCGTGGGAACGGTGGCTTGGGGGGAGGGGGACTCGCCTGGATAGGGCGGGGGGCCGGCGGGTGGGGTCGGACGCGATGCTTCCGGGTAGGACGGTTCGGCTGGGTACCGCGGCGGGCCGGGCGGCGCCGGGATCGTGGCCCGGGGGTACGACGGCTCGGGGTACTGGGGCGGTACGGACGGGTCCGGCGGCTGGGACATGAGCGGGCTCCTTGAGCGAGTGCGGGGACGTCAGCCGATCAGCGCGGCGGCGGGCAGCAGCAGGGCACCGACGCAGAAGGCGATCAGGCCGGTACGGATCCACCGGTGCTTGGACGCGGCGATCCGGCTCTTCTCGGCGAGCGCGGCCAGCACGGCGGCGGTGGGATCCCGGTCGGTGTCGGCGAGCGCCTCCGCCAGCCGGCCCTGCCGTACCGCCTGCTGGATGTCGCCGAAGTAGCACAGGGGTCGTCCCTCGGCCCACGTCCCGGAGCGGAAGCGGGGCAGGACCGCGAACAGCAGCGCGACCAGCGACAGGGCCAGCGCCGTCGCCCCCGCCCACCACAGACCGGTGCCGGGAGCGGAGAGCCGGCCCGGCGACCAGTTCTTGCCTGCGACCAACCCGGTGAAAACCCCGGCTGTCATGCCCAGCGCCGCCACCAGCACGGAGGCCTTGGTGTCGGCCCGCGCGATCTCCTCGCGCAGCTCGGTCAGCAGCCGTTCCGACGCGGGGTGGGGGAGGGTCATGCCGACCCCGCCTCGGGGGAATCGTCCTGGGCCGTTCCGGGCGCGGGCGGTACGGCCGGCGCGGGCCCGTCGGAGACGAGCGTCAGCGGAGGCACGCCTGGCGCGGGCGGCACCGGCGGTGCGGGGGGCGGGGGAGGCGTCGGGGAGGTCGGGGAGGTCGGGGAGACGTAGGACGCCTGGTCGCGGTGGCCTTGCCCGTACGGCGCCTGTCCGTACGACGGCTGTCCGTACGGCGCCTGTCCGTACGGCGCCTGTCCGTACGGCGGTTGTGCCTGCGGCGGCTGCCCGTACGGGGCCGGGGCGGCGCCGGGGGCTGCGTACGGGGCCGGTGGCTGGGCGGGCGGCGGGCCCGGTGCGTACGGCTGCGGTGGGACGTACGGCTGCTGCGGCGGCGTGCCCGGGAGCAGGGCCTGGGGCGGTGCCGCCTCCTCACGCATGAGGTCGTCGACGGAACGCAGGACGGTGCGGGCCGACTCGGCCTTCTGATAGTCCTCCAGGGTGTCCCCGGCGATCAGTTCGAGTTCCTTGCGGATGGCGCCGAGCTGGTCCTTCTGCAGGGTGCCGACGACCATCCGGGTGTCCCCGGGGTGGGCCGCCAGGTGCAGGGCCCAGGCGGCGACACCGCCGTGCTGGAGCCAGTACTGGTAGAAGGCGATCTTCTGCGCGACCAGCTCCTGGGACTGCTGCTCGCGCAGGACGTTCCGTTGGTGCTCGAGCTGTGCCTGGCGCATCAGGTACTCGTGCTCGGGGTCGAGCATCTCCGACTCGTAGCGCAGGGCGCGCTTGCGCCGGCGGTGGGCGACCGCGTCGTCGTCCAGCCGCAGCCGCACCACGCACGTCACCTTCAGACCGGTGCCCGTGGCGAACGAGACGTCCTCGACCGCCCGTTGTACGGCGCGCTCGGCGGCGGGGCTGTCCTCGATGGGGTAGCGCCGGGTCACCGGGCGGGCCACCTGCTGCAGTTCGCTGGTGAGCCGGGTCGGCACGTCCCGCTCGCCGCTCGCCACGAGGGCGATCGGATCGGCCACCCGCCAGGTGAGGTCGGCGGTCGCGCCGAAGGAGAACGCGTCGTCGTCACTGGGCAGTTCGAGTTCCAGCTGGACCGGGTGGCTGCCCATGTCCACCTCGTACACCGAGGTGTAGCGACGGGTCGCGGCCTCCGTGCGGCTCGGGCGGTGCGGCGGCAGGTAGACGTCGTACGAGCCGCTCGCGGTGACGAAGACCAGGGCGTGGTCGATCGCCCCGACCTGCCGGCGGGCGGTGTAGTCGAACCGTGAGATCGGACGCACGGTCAGCACCGGGTCGATCAGCGCGGTGTGCCGGTCGGCGTTCTGCGTCCACTCCGGCGGTCGGCGGAAGTCCGACATGGCTCAACTCCTCTTGTTCCTGGGTTCAGTGCGCGGCCGACGCCGGGTGCAGCACCGAGAGCAGGCGCTCGGCCATCGGCGGGTGGGGGCTGCCGTCCTCGGCGCGCATGGTGCGCAGTTCGTGGTCGAGGCGCTTGCGGTCCTCCGCCGTGACGACCAGTGCGGGCAGCAACAGCTCCAGGGCCCGTGCCGCATCCGCGCGGCGGGCGGCGACGTGCACCCAGGTCTGCAGGGCGTTCAGCGCGGGCCGGGTGTGAGTGCGGTCGCCCAGCGCCGTGCGCCACAGGGTGGCCGTGTCGCGGGCCGCGTCCGCCTGGTACATGCCGGTCTCGGCGTACCAGCCGACGAGGGCGCCCTCCTCGGCGTTGTCGCAGGCGCGGGCGAAGGCCGCCAGGGCGAGGTCGCGGACCGCGGGGGTGTCCCGGTACAGCAGCCGTACGAACTCGGCGAGCACCTCGCCGCGGCGCTGGCCCGCGGACAGCAGCAGGGCGGCGGACTCGGTGAGGTTGTTCTGCTCGGCCTGGCTGCTGGCGTCGACCCGGGCACGGGAGGCCAGCGCGTCCAGGGCCGGCCCGGCCAGGTCGGGGCGGAGCGGGGCGAGCAGCCCGAGGGCGCGGATGGCGGTCCAACGGCGCTCCCACCGGCCGTCGTTGCACCACTGGGTGAGCAGCCGCAGAACGACCGGAGCGCCGAGCAGCTGGGCCAGCGTGAGGGTGTTGGCGGCGGTGACACGCGGCCCGACGGCGCGTGCGGTCGCCCAGCCGTCGACGAGCAGCGCCATCGTGGAGGGCAGGTCGGCGGCGGCGAGCAGCGCGGCGGCCGCGGCGGCGCGGGTACGGACCAGCGGACGGCCGTCGCGGGCGAGCTGCCGCAGCCACTGGACCAGGGCCGGACGGGCCGAAGGGTGGCTGGTCCACACCTCGGTGAGCAGCACCTGGGAGGTGCGCTCGTCACGGAAGGCGGCCATGAACTGCGGCACCGGACCCCAGTCGGTCTGCTCCTGCCGCACCTCCCCGTCGGCCCGTGCGAGCGCGAGGCGGTCCTCGGCGGCCGGCCCGAACACCGGGATGGTCGGCGGCCTGTCGGGGTGCTGCAACCGCTCGAAGTGCACGAACAGCTGGTCGGCCAGCTCGGCGGCGAGGACGTACGGCGCCTGGTCGAAGACGGCGAGCGCGATGAGGAAGGCCTTGTCGCGCAGATCGGTCTCCGGGTCGCCGAGCCAGTCCCGGCACTGTTTCTCCACGGCGGCCTGTCCGAAGTCCGCCAGCCGCGCCAGCGCCTCCGGGCTGCCGTCGTACGCGGTCAGTGCCTCGGCGAACGCGGCGGCCTCGGCCGGATGGCGGTCGGCGGCAAGGAAGCCGGCCACCGGCTCCAGCGCGAGCAGGGCATCGGCGTCAGCGGGTCTGCGCCGGGCGAGCAGGGCCCGTACGACGTCCTCGGCGGGCGGCGGGGTCCACGGGCAGGGGGTGACGCCGGGCAGATGGGGTGAGTTCTCGACGGTGACGACGAGATAGCCGCCGGAGCTGACGAGTTGCTCGCGGGCCGCGAACAGATGGGTGTCGCGCAGTGGCCGGTTGCGGCTGAGCGGCAGGTCGCGCAGGACGTGGCCGCCGGGCCTGCCGAGCAGGCCGCTGAGGGCGGCGGGCGTGGTCTCGGGGCTGAGCGCGTGTACGGCGGGGACACCGAGACGGTGCACCAGCATCAGGGCGGCGGCGTTGCGGCCGGTGGCGTGGGCGCCGGAGAGGACCAGCACCCTCTCCTCGCGTAACCGCTTCAGCGCGGACGCGAAGGCGGGTCCGTCGGCGTAGCCGGCCGCCAGCTCCTCGATGCGCTCGCGGGGTATCTCGCCGGAGGCGTCGGGCGTGACGCCCGCGCCGCCGTGGTGGTGGATCTCGGTACGTCCGCCCAGGTAGACGTCGCCGTCGACCCGGCCGCCGGACACGCCGTGCTGGGCGCCGCCGACCAGACTGCCGCCGAAGCGGGCCTCGTCGCCGAGGAAGAAGCCCGGGGTGTGCGCGAACAGCTCCCGCTGGGCGGCCCGGGCCTCCTGGGTGCCGTCCGCCTCCGGCTCCGCGCCGGCGGTGTCCTGCGGTGGGTCCTCGGCGGGCCCCGGCTGTCCCTGCGGTGACGGTCCGGGCGGGGACTGCGGGGGAGGAGCGGCGCCGGGAGAGGCGCCGTCGAAGGCGGGTGCGGTGCCGGGTGCTGCCGTCACGACTGAGCACCCCCCGTTCCGCCGAGGTGCACGTCTCCGGTGACCTGCCCGCCGGACACGCCGTGCTGGTCACCGGCGACGAGGCTGCCGCCGAAGCGGGGCGAGCCACCGCCGAAGTTGAACACGACACCGCCGGAAGGCGCCTGCTGCTGCGGAGCCGCGCTGGCCCCGCCCGCTCCTGCGGCGGCGTTCGTACCCGCGTCGGCGTCGCCCGTCGGTGCCGTCGGCGCCCCCGGTGCCGGGACGTCCCCCGACGTTCCCGGCACCGGGGTTTCCCCCGCCCCCGTGTCACCGTGGTTCGCGGTGCCGCGTGGTACCGGCCCGTGCAGCCAGGCGCGCAGCGGTCCGTTCTTGCCGGCCAATGTCACCGCATGGAAGTCGTCGGCCCGGATGCCGTGGTGGTCGTGGCGCACGATCCCCGTGTGCACGCCCTCCGACACGCACAGGGCGAAACCGTCCGCCCGCTCCCGCAGGGCGGTGCGCAGCAGCGGGGCGTCGAGCAGCCGGCAGGCGTGGTTCAGGTCGGAGCCGACCCAGCCGCCGTGCTCGTCGACGGCCACGTACCCGGTGGCGACCACGCCCCGCAGCCGGATCTGGGCCGAACTCGACGCCAGCCGGTTGTAACCGTGCAGCTGGGCCGGCACCTCGGTGAGCAGGGCCCGCAGCAGGGCCGGTACGGAGGCGTCCGCGTCGATCAGCTCCATGACGGAGTCGCCCCGGTCGGCCCGCAGGCGCCGTGTCTCGTCGATCCCGGCGTGATCCAGGGCCCGGTCGGCGATGTCGTAGAGAACGCGTCGCAGATACGCCTGCTCCACGTCGTCCCGGTCGCTGTACCTCTCGATGTCGAGCAGGAGCATCGTCCGGCTCACGGGGTCGTTCATGATCGCCTCTCGGTGGTTGCCGTACTGGGTCGGGTCGCGCCGCCGATCAGCAGAGTGGCGCGGGGGAACGGAGGGACGTGAGGACGGATGAACCACTCGGACTGTGACCGTGTGCACAGAAGGCGCCTCGGCTCACGGGTGGCGCGCACGGCACGGCGTGCGCGCCTCTCACCGCGGCGCCTCCGCACGCGTCACTGCGGCGCTTCCGCCCGCGTCATCGCGGCGCTTCCGCCCGCGTCACCGCGGCGCCTCCGCCCGCGCGATCCTGCGCAGCACGTCCGGCCGTACGATCACCAGCGCCCGTCGGCCGGTGCGGACCACGTCACGCTCCCGCAACTCCTTCAGCAGCCGCTGCACGGCCTCGCGGGAGGCCCCCACCGAGCCCGCGAGTTCCTGCTTGCTCAGCGGGACGGAGACCTCGATGCCCTCGGCGGTGCGCCGGCCGTGCGTGCGGGCCAGGTCCAGCAGCAGGACGGCGAGCCGTTCGCGCACGTTCATGGAGGCGAACTCCAGGCGGCGGCGGTCGGCCGCGCGGGTGCGGTCGGCGGTGAGGCCGAGCAGCGCGAAGGAGACGGCGGGGGAGCCCCGGAGGAAGTCCCGGAACCGCTCGTGCTCGACGGCCAGCGAGCGCACCGGCTCCAGCGCGGTCACCGTGGCCGACCGCGGCCGCCCGGTGAGCGCCGCCGACTCGCCGACGATGTCACCGGGACCGCGCAGCGCGAGCAGCGCCTCGTAGCCGTTGGCGGCCGCCGCGGTCACCTTGGTCCAGCCCTGCACGAGAAAGATCACGTGGGAGGACGGCTCGTGCTGGTGGATCAGCACGGTGCGGGCGGTGAAGGCCAGCTCCCGGCCGAGGGCGAGCAGCGCCTCGCGGTCCTCGGTTTCCAGCCGGGCCAGGAAGGGCACCCGGTCGTCCAGGCCGCCGTCGTCCCGTGAGTAGGCGGCCGTCCAGGTGGTCGTCATGCCGGTCCCCCGAATTGTTCACCCGCAGCGGACGGATCAACGTACTGAAAGCGCATCGGGCATATCCGCGGCAAGAGCGGAAACCAGCCAGACGCGAGCGAAGGCCGCTTCCGGTGGGTCCGACCAGCCCTGACACCGTGCCGGGGCGAGTCCTTGGCGGCCGTCGGACAACTGGGCCGAAACCCGGCCCACGAGGTGAGAAGTCCGGCGTGTCGGTGCCCGCTCCATTTGTTTTGACCGAAGTCCGTGAGGTAGGTACGCTCAGACCTTGTGCCTGGGGTGTGCCCTGGCTCTCGTGCGTGCCTTCAGACCGCATGGCGAGCCGCGAGCGGCCACCGTAATCTGTGCTCTTTTCGCCTTCAGGCGAGAGTCCGCCGGATTCGACACACCCGACCGCGTGGGTCGGCGACGTTCCAGGTTAGCTGTACTCATCGGCACACAGAAACCGGAGAAGTAGTGCCTACGATCCAGCAGCTGGTCCGCAAGGGCCGGCAGGACAAGGTCGAGAAGAACAAGACGCCCGCACTCGAGGGTTCCCCTCAGCGTCGTGGCGTCTGCACGCGTGTGTTCACGACCACCCCGAAGAAGCCGAACTCGGCCCTGCGTAAGGTCGCGCGTGTGCGTCTGACCAGCGGCATCGAGGTCACCGCTTACATTCCGGGTGAGGGACACAACCTGCAGGAGCACTCCATCGTGCTCGTGCGCGGCGGCCGTGTGAAGGACCTCCCGGGTGTTCGCTACAAGATCATCCGCGGTTCGCTCGACACCCAGGGTGTCAAGAACCGCAAGCAGGCCCGCAGCCGCTACGGCGCCAAGAAGGAGAAGTAAGAATGCCTCGTAAGGGCCCCGCCCCGAAGCGCCCGGTCATCATCGACCCGGTCTACGGTTCTCCTCTGGTGACCTCCCTCATCAACAAGGTGCTGCTGAACGGCAAGCGTTCCACCGCCGAGCGCATCGTCTACGGCGCCATGGAGGGTCTGCGTGAGAAGACGGGCAACGACCCGATCATCACGCTGAAGCGCGCGCTGGAGAACATCAAGCCGACCCTCGAGGTCAAGTCCCGCCGTGTCGGTGGTGCGACGTACCAGGTTCCGATCGAGGTCAAGCCCGGTCGTGCCAACACCCTCGCGCTGCGCTGGCTCGTCGGTTACTCCCGCGCCCGTCGCGAGAAGACCATGACCGAGCGTCTGCTCAACGAGCTTCTCGACGCTTCGAACGGCCTCGGTGCGGCCGTCAAGAAGCGCGAGGACACGCACAAGATGGCCGAGTCCAACAAGGCCTTCGCGCACTACCGCTGGTAGTCGCAGTCCACATCGAGACCGAGAGAAGACTGAAGCCTTATGGCTACCACTTCGCTTGACCTGGCCAAGGTGCGCAACATCGGCATCATGGCCCACATCGACGCGGGCAAGACGACCACCACCGAGCGGATCCTGTTCTACACCGGCGTTTCGTACAAGATCGGTGAGGTCCACGACGGCGCTGCCACCATGGACTGGATGGAGCAGGAGCAGGAGCGTGGCATCACGATCACCTCTGCTGCCACCACCTGTCACTGGCCGCTGGAAGACGTCGACCACACCATCAACATCATCGACACGCCGGGCCACGTCGACTTCACCGTCGAGGTGGAGCGTTCCCTGCGCGTGCTCGACGGTGCCGTGACGGTGTTCGACGGCGTCGCCGGCGTTGAGCCCCAGTCCGAGACCGTGTGGCGTCAGGCGGACCGCTACGGCGTTCCGCGTATCTGCTTCGTCAACAAGCTCGACCGTACCGGTGCCGAGTTCCACCGCTGCGTCGACATGATCACTGACCGCCTGGGCGCTCAGCCGATCGTCATGCAGCTCCCGATCGGTGCCGAGGCCGACTTCAAGGGCGTCGTGGACCTGGTCCGCATGAAGGCGCTCGTGTGGTCCGCCGAGGCCACCAAGGGCGAGATGTACGACATCGTCGACATCCCGGACACCCACACCGAGGCTGCCGAGGAGTACCGCGGCAAGCTGGTCGAGGCCGTGGCCGAGAACGACGAAGAGATCATGGAGCTGTACCTGGAGGGCCAGGAGCCCACCGAGGAGCAGCTGTACGCCGCGATCCGTCGTATCACCATCGCGTCCGGCAAGGGCACCGGCACCACCGTGACCCCGGTGTTCTGCGGCACCGCGTTCAAGAACAAGGGCGTCCAGCCCCTGCTCGACGCGGTCGTGCGCTACCTGCCTTCCCCGGTTGACATCGAGGCCATCGAGGGCCACGACGTCAAGGACCCGGAGACGGTCGTCAAGCGCAAGCCGTCCGACGACGAGCCGCTGTCCGCGCTGGCGTTCAAGATCATGAGCGACCCGCACCTCGGCAAGCTCACCTTCGTCCGGGTTTACTCGGGCCGCCTGGAGTCCGGCTCTTCGGTGCTGAACTCCGTCAAGGGCAAGAAGGAGCGCATCGGCAAGATCTACCGCATGCACGCCAACAAGCGTGAGGAGATCGACTCGGTGGGCGCCGGCGACATCGTCGCCGTCATGGGCCTGAAGCAGACCACCACCGGTGAGACGCTGTCCGACGACAAGAACCCGGTCATCCTGGAGTCCATGGACTTCCCGGCGCCGGTCATCCAGGTCGCCATCGAGCCCAAGTCGAAGGGCGACCAGGAGAAGCTGGGCGTCGCGATCCAGCGCCTGGCCGAGGAGGACCCGTCCTTCCAGGTTCACTCGGACGAGGAGACCGGCCAGACCATCATCGGTGGTATGGGCGAGCTGCACCTCGAGGTGCTGGTCGACCGTATGCGCCGTGAGTTCAAGGTCGAGGCCAACGTCGGCAAGCCGCAGGTCGCGTACCGCGAGACGATCCGCAAGGCCGTCGAGCGCGTCGACTACACCCACAAGAAGCAGACCGGTGGTACCGGTCAGTTCGCGAAGGTGCAGATCGGCATCGAGCCGCTCGAGGGTGGCGACACCTCGTACGAGTTCGTGAACAAGGTGACTGGTGGTCGTATCCCGAAGGAGTACATCCCTTCGGTGGACGCCGGTGCGCAGGAGGCCATGCAGTTCGGCATCCTCGCCGGTTACGAGATGACCGGTGTCCGCGTGATCCTGCACGACGGTGCTTACCACGAGGTCGACTCCTCCGAGCTCGCCTTCAAGATCGCCGGCTCGCAGGCCTTCAAGGAGGCCGCGCGCAAGGCTTCGCCCGTGCTGCTCGAGCCGATGATGGCCGTCGAGGTCACCACGCCCGAGGACTACATGGGTGAGGTCATCGGCGACATCAACTCCCGCCGTGGCCAGATCCAGGCCATGGAGGAGCGGGCCGGTGCCCGCGTCGTGAAGGGCCTCGTGCCCCTCTCGGAGATGTTCGGTTACGTCGGCGACCTGCGCAGCAAGACGTCCGGCCGTGCGAGCTACTCCATGCAGTTCGACTCCTACGCCGAGGTTCCGCGGAACGTCGCCGAGGAGATCATCGCGAAGGCCAAGGGCGAGTAACGCACCGCGTTCACACGCCGTAGGCTTGACTCCGGAGCCTCAAGGGGCAAACAGCCGTAAACCCGGATGTTTGCCCCCGGTTCCGGGCCTTTACAGCAAAGATCACCTGGCGCCGATGAAGTAAGGCGTACAGAACCACTCCACAGGAGGACCCCAGTGGCGAAGGCGAAGTTCGAGCGGACTAAGCCGCACGTCAACATCGGCACCATCGGTCACATCGACCACGGTAAGACGACCCTCACGGCCGCCATTACCAAGGTGCTGCACGACGCGTACCCGGACCTGAACGAGGCCACCCCGTTCGACAACATCGACAAGGCTCCTGAGGAGCGTCAGCGCGGTATCACCATCTCCATCGCGCACGTCGAGTACCAGACCGAGGCGCGTCACTACGCCCACGTCGACTGCCCGGGTCACGCGGACTACATCAAGAACATGATCACCGGTGCCGCGCAGATGGACGGCGCGATCCTGGTGGTCGCCGCCACCGACGGCCCGATGCCGCAGACCAAGGAGCACGTGCTCCTGGCCCGCCAGGTCGGCGTTCCGTACATCGTGGTCGCCCTGAACAAGGCCGACATGGTGGACGACGAGGAGATCCTGGAGCTCGTCGAGCTCGAGGTCCGTGAGCTCCTCTCCGAGTACGAGTTCCCGGGCGACGACGTTCCGGTCGTCAAGGTCTCCGCTCTCAAGGCCCTCGAGGGCGAGAAGGAGTGGGTGGACTCCGTCCTCAACCTGATGAACGCCGTCGACGAGGCCATCCCGCAGCCGGAGCGCGACGTCGACAAGCCGTTCCTCATGCCGATCGAGGACGTCTTCACGATCACCGGTCGCGGTACGGTCGTCACCGGCCGTATCGAGCGTGGTGTCCTGAAGGTCAACGAGACCGTCGACATCATCGGCATCAAGACCGAGAAGACCACCACCACGGTCACCGGCATCGAGATGTTCCGCAAGCTGCTCGACGAGGGCCAGGCCGGTGAGAACGTCGGTCTGCTGCTCCGTGGCATCAAGCGCGAGGACGTCGAGCGCGGCCAGGTCATCATCAAGCCGGGCTCGGTCACCCCGCACACGGAGTTCGAGGCCCAGGCCTACATCCTGTCCAAGGACGAGGGTGGCCGCCACACGCCGTTCTTCAACAACTACCGCCCGCAGTTCTACTTCCGTACGACGGACGTGACCGGCGTGGTGACCCTCCCCGAGGGCACCGAGATGGTCATGCCGGGTGACAACACCGAGATGTCGGTGGCGCTCATCCAGCCCGTCGCCATGGAGGAGGGCCTGAAGTTCGCCATCCGTGAGGGTGGCCGCACCGTGGGCGCCGGCCAGGTCACCAAGATCACCAAGTAAGTTCCGCTTGCTTGAGGGTCACTGACTGACCTCAGAGAAGGCCCGTACGACTTCGGTCGTGCGGGCCTTTTCGCATGCCCTTTTGCGTTCGTGGCGCATGTCACGCCCTTGTGATCATCACCCCTGGGTGTTGCCTGTGAAGAATTGAGTGTTAAAGTTCCGCCGTCTTCACTTGTAGGGGCCTGACCTCCCCCGAAGGCTGGAGACCCTGTGTTGACACGGAATATTTCAGGGGGATTTGTGTCTGTTTGTGCCGCGCCTGTCTCTATGGCTGCGAAGACGGCTGACCTCGCCGCGCGCTGAGTGCGACCTCCGGCTCCGGCCGTGACCTACGGTCGCCGGCGCATTGATTCCCCGGCCACGCGCTCGCGTGGGCCGTGCATTTCGAATTCATCGGGCTTTACCCACCTGTGCGTCCATGCCGTTCCCGGCATGGCTCGGCTGCGTTTTCCGGTGCTCTGAAGTCAGGATGCTCGCCGTCGTCGGCGACACCCCTATCGACACCCCGCGTCGACACCCCCTTATCCGCGCACCCAAAAGCGCACGAATGCCTACGTATTCATACGGCACGAGAGGAACCAGTCGTGGCAGACGAACAAGTTCTCAGGGCTCAGAAGTGGGTGAACTCCACCTACCGCGGCGTCGCGGGCTACGTCGCCTGTCCGGAGGACGGCCACCCCGGCTGGGGGACCGTGTACTCCCTCATCATGGGCCTCCAGCACGAGCTGGGCCTCAGCCCGGTCGCATCGTTCGGCCCCGGCACCTACGCCAAGTTCGACGCCCTCGGCGACATCGGCTTCCAGTGGGACAAGAACCGCAACATCGTCGCCATCCTCCAGTTCGGCATGTGGTGCAAGGGCTACTGGGCGGTCGAGCCGGGCAGCGAGGGCTGGTTCACCGGCGTCACCCGCGACGCCGTCAAGAAGCTCCGCGACAACATGGGCATCGGCGGCGACGGCGTGATCAACGCCAAGCTGGCCAAGGCCATCCTCAACATGGACGCCTACGTCGTGGTGGCCGGCGGCACCGACGGCATCCGCTCCATCCAGCAGTGGCTCAACGGCCGCTACTGGAACCGCAGCGCCTACAGCATCGGCCCCTGCGACGGCATCTACTCGCGCGACGTCCAGAAGTCGCTGATGATCGCCCTCCAGTACGAGATGGGCATCTCGGACCCGAACGGCAACTTCGGCCCCGCCACCCAGACGGCCGTGAAGTCCCACACCCTCGCGCAGGGCGACTCCGGCGTCTTCGTCCAACTGTTCTCCGCCGCCTGCCTGTTCAACTCGCCGACGTACGACAGCAACGACAACCCGGTCACCATGACCTGGGGGTCCAGCTTCGACTCGGGACTCGCCCATTGGGTCACGGACTTCCAGAAGTTCAACCGGCTGACCGTCAACGGCCAGGGAGACTACGAGACCTGGGCCCAGCTCCTCGTGTCGATGGGCGACCCGGACCGGCCCGCGACCGCCTCGGACACCCGATTCGAGATCACCGCCTCGCGCGCCAAGTGGCTGTACGCCAACAACTTTCGGTACGTCGGCCGCTACATCTTCGACCCGCCGGGGTCGACGCTCGACAAGGAGATCAAGCCGGGCGAGCTCGACACCATCTTCGGCGCCGGCCTGAAGGTGTTCCCGATCTACCAGGACAACGCCCGCAAGCTGTCCGACTTCACGTACACCAACGGCTACCAGCACGGGCTCAACGCGCACAAGAAAGCGTCCGAGCACGGCTTCAACCGGGGCACCACCATCTACTTCGCCGTCGACTACGACGCGACGGGCGAGGAGATCGACAGCGCGGTCGTCCCGTACTTCCAGGGTGTGCAGGCGGCCTTGGCCAGCCAGGGGAAGAAGTACACGCACGGTGTGTACGGCTCGCGCAACGTGTGCACGCGCGTCAGCGACAAGACGTACGCGCGCTTCTCCTTCGTCTCCGGCATGTCCTGGGGCTTCTCCGGGAACCTCGGCTTCCCCATCCCGCGGAACTGGTCGTTCAACCAGATCAAGGAGTTCCGGGTCACCGACGGCTCCGACTCCTTCGACCTGGACCGCGATGTCGTCTCCGGGATCGACCGGGGTGTGTCGTCGGTCAACGACAAGGGCGGCCCCGCGGACGACTTCATCGCCTACATCCAGAAGCTGTACGACCTGGCGGGCGCGTACGGCGCCAGTGGGCAGAAGCGCAGCCAGTTGGTCATGGAGTACATCCGCCACACCGCCTACGGCAACAGGGACACGGCCAACAAGCTCGGCTGGTGGTACCTCATCGGCTCGTACGACTCCGGGTTCGTCGACTACTGCGACAGCCACGGCATGAGCGTCAAGACGACCTTCACCGACCCGTTCACCGGCTACCAGCTCGGCCCCGAGCACATGATGGCGACGGCCAACGCCCACCTGCTGACGGACCAGCCGGGCAACAAGAAGTCCGCGAACGGCGGTGACGTCGGCGGCTGGGCCGGCGACCTGATGACGTTCTGGACCGACTGGCGCAACTCCGAGCAGCAGTACGCCGACCCGCTGAAGTTCGCCCACGACAAGCTCGCCGTTCCCGGCGTCGCCTCGTCGTTCGGCTTCGACGACCTCATCGAGGACGCCGACGGCTATCTGCTCGCGCGGGCGGTGCGCGGCGGCAAGAACATCGTCGACGCCGTGAAGGCGCACTACAACGGCAGCAACGGAGTCCAGGCCGGGGGCCTGACCCGCTTCAACGACTACTTCACGCAGCGCTGGGGCAACGCCACGGACTGCAAGACCAGCGCCCACAACGCCCTCACGGCGGTCGACGGCACCCTCTCGGTCGCCCAGGCCTACCTCATCAGCTACGCCGGGGCGGTGCTCCCGTCCGACTACCAGAACCTGCCGGGCGGCTACGACAAGCTCAGCAACTTCGAGCAGGGCTTCGTCGACGCGCTGCTCGCCCGCATGGGAACGGAGAAGAAGAAGTTCTCCGTGTACAAGGAGAACCACGAGCGGTACCTGAAGGCGGCGCGCGCCCGCTGAACCGCGAACCGGCAGCAAACGGAGCAGAGAGCAAGGCATGAAGGCACTGGGACTCCTCACGGTCGTCGCCGTACTCATCGCATGGCTGGTGTGGAACGCGTGGAATGTCTTCCGCATCGGCACCGGCGTGCGGGACGGCGCCTGGCGGCGCCCCATGTGGTGGACGCGCCTGTGCTCCGTCGCGCTCTTCGTCGGCGTCGCCACGTGGATCCGGGGAGTGTTCGCCACCGGCCTCGACACCCGCAAGACGTGCCTCTTCGTCCACCACGAACGCTATGACGAGGCATACCAGAGGTCCCACGCCGCCGAATTCAGCAAGATCTTCCCGCTGCACAACAAGTGCAACCCGCACGCCGACCTGGTGCCCGCGTGGGTCAATCCGACCATCGTGATCTGCGCCGTCGTCGCGTCGGCCGCTGCCGCCGTTCTTCTGTGGTTCGCCACCACATATGTCATCAGCCTGTTCAGAAAGGAGGACCAGTCGTGACCCTGACTGGTCTGTCACGCCGCCGCTTCATAGGCGCCACGTCCTCGGCTGCCGCCGCCGCGACGCTCATCGACTTCGGCGGGGCGGGTACAGCCGCGGCCGACCCGGGTACCGGCAACGAGCCCCGGGGGTGGAAGGGAGAGAAGTCCCGCAACGGCTGGCCGGTGCTCTCGAAGGCACCCAGCCAGCTCATCGAGGGCAGCAGCCAGAAGGTGAGACTCGCGGAGGGGGACGCGGCCGTGGTCCTCCTCCACGTGGCCCGCCGCTTCCACTACGAGATCGACTCCCTGCGCGCGGGGGACGTGCACGGCTGGACCGCCCACCGCGATGTGACAGAGCCATACGAGTCGAACTACCTCTCCGGCAGCGCCATCGCCATCCGCCCCCTGTGCTACCCGACCGGGGCGAAGGGCAACTTCTACCCGAACGAACTGGTGGTCATCCGGGACATCTTGAGCGAACTCGACGGCACGGTGGCCTGGGGCGGCGACTTCAAGACACCGAAGGAGTCCCACTTCGAGCTCACGGTCCGCCCCGGCCACCCCCGCCTGAAGGGCGTGGCCCGCAAGATCCAGGGCTGGCAGACGGGCCCCGGCAACCACGGCGCGGGCGCGACGGACGCCTTCGACCCGAAGCGCCGCACGGTGTCCCGCGCGTTCGAGCGGCGTACGGCGAGCTGATCCCGTGTGAGGACTTGAGCGGCACGAGGCGGCGCTGCGCTTCCTCGGCGAGTTCGGTGGGCCGGTCACCTATGGCCGGCCCGCCGACACGGTCACCCGGTCGGCCATCCGGTTCGATCCCCTCACCGGGCCGATTCGACCGAGGGCCGGACGGTGATCTCGGCCCATACGGTCTTGCGCGGGGTCCGGCCCGGCGAGACGCCCCAGCGGTCGGCCAACGCCTCCACAAGGACCAGCCCGCGCCCCGACTCGCCCTCGGCGTCCGCGGGTTGCATCCGGGGCAGGCGGTCACCGCGCGTGTCGGTGACCTCGATGCGAAGTGTGTCGCCGACGACGTAGAGCGTGAGCCGGAAGTTCCGTCCGGACACCCGGCCGTGGGTCGCGGCGTTGGCCGCCAGCTCGGCCACGATGTGCTGCGCCGCCTCCAACGGCAGTCCCCAGGTGCGGAGTTGTTCGGTGGCGAGCAGCCGGGCGAGGCGGGCGCCGCGACGCGTGGGGGACAGGAGGACCGTGAAGTTGGGGATGGTGGTTTCTTGAATCACGTCACTCAGCGTGGCCGGATGTGTTTCCGTGGGGGAGTGACAACGCCCTTACGTACGGTGACTGTCCCGGCTTTGTCTCGGCTGTCTCGGCTGTCCCAGGCGTTGTACGGGTACGAGTGCGCGTCGGAGGAGGGGCCATGAACGACGGTGTGGACGAGGCGGGCTGGGACGTCGAGCCGGGCGACGAGATCGAGCCGGTGGTGCAGGCGGTGGGACGCCTGCTCAAGGTCTGCCGGGAGGCGGCGGGGCTGAGCGTGTCCGAGCTGGCGGAGGCTCTGGGCTACGGCGAGGACATGATCCGCAAGATCGAGCGCGGGGCGCGGATTCCCCGGCCGGAGTCGCTGGACAGGGCGGACCAGATCCTGAAGGCGCAGGGGCATTTGAGGGCGTTCATGGAGGACATGCGGAAGGCTCGGTATCCGAAGAAGGTGCGGGAGCTGGCGGAGTTGGAGGGGCGGGCGGTGGAGATGTTGCTCTACAGCAACCACAACATCCATGGCCTGTTGCAGACGCCGGAGTACGCGCGAGCGATGTACGAGATGAGGCAGCCCGCGCTTGCCGAAGACGTCGTGGAGCGGGAGACCGCCGCGCGCATGGCTCGAAAGGCCGTCTTCGAGCGGGATCCGGCCCCGACGCTCAGTTTCGTCCAGGAACAGGTGACGCTCGAGCGTCCCTACGGTGGGAAGATGGTGCTGCGCCGACAGCTGGAACGCCTCTTGGAGGTGGCGCAGTTGAGGAACGTCACGCTCCAGGTCATGCCGACTGACCGGGAGGAGAACGCTGGAGCGGCATCGGGCCTGGTCGAGGTGCTGAAGTTCGCCGACGGCACGGCGATCGGACGTTCCGACGGCGCCTTCAACGGCCGCCCGGTCTCAAGTCCCAAGGATCTTCGGATCCTTGAGCTGCGCTATGGCATGATCCGGGCGCAGGCTCTCACGCCGAGGGAGTCGCAGGCCTTCATCGAGCGAGCGCTGGGGAGACTATGAGCACCGCGGAACTCCACTGGTTCAAGAGCAGCTACAGCAGCAGCGCAGAACCCGGCGACTGCCTCGAAGTCGCCCCCACCCCCACCACGATCCACATCCGCGACTCCAAGAACACCGACGGCCCCCGGCTCGCCGTCACCCCCACCACCTGGACCGCCTTCGTCACATACGCCGCCGAACGCTGACGGCCCACACCACCAGGCCCAGCCCCAGCAGCGCGGCCCCCGTCGCCGGGACCGCCCCCCACCCGCCGAACCGGTACGCGGTGACGCCGAGGGCGGAGCCCGCCGCGCCGCCGAGGTAGTACGACGTCATGTAGACGGACGCGATCCGGGACCGGGGGTGGTCCGGGAGGTCGTAGACCACGCTCATGTTGAGCAGGTGGACGCCGTGGACGGCCACGTCCATGACCAGCACCCCGGCCACCAGCCAGGCCAGGCTGCGTCCGCCCGGCCACGTCGCCGCGAACGCGATCACGCCCAGCGAAAGCAGCACACCGGTGGCCACGTCCTGTCGGCCCCGGTCGGCGAGTCGGCCCGCCGCCTTGGCCGCGATGGCCCCTGCCGCGCCGACCAGCGCGAAGAGCCCGATCGCGGACGCGCCCCAGCCGTAGTGCGGGCCGGCCAACAGGAACGCCGAGGTCGCCCAGAAGGCGCTGAACGCGGCGAAGCAGCACGCGCCGATCAGTGAGCGCCGGCGTAGCACCGGCTCGGCGGCGGCCAGTCGGAGCGTGGCGGCGAGCTGGGCGCCGTAGCCCATCGACACGTCCGGCGGTGACGACGGCAGTACGCGCACGAGGAGCAGGGCCACGGCCGCCAGCGTCCCGGCCGCGGCCAGGAACACCGCGCGCCAGCCGAGTGCCCCACCGAGCAGCCCGGCCGCCGTACGGGACAACAGGATGCCCAGCAGGAGGCCGGTGAGCAGGGTGCCCATCGCCCGGCCGCGCTGGTCGACGGGCACGACGGAGGCGGCGTACGGCATGAGGATCTGTACGACGACCGCCCCGGCGCCCACGGCCAGGCCTCCGGCCAGCAGGACCCACAGCGAGGGCGCCGCTCCCGACAGGAGCATTCCGGCGCCGGCCGCACCGAGCAGGACCCCGACCAGGCGGCGCCGCGCCACGATGTCGCCGAGCGGCACGATCAGCAGCAGGCCCAGGGTGTAACCGGCCTGAGTGGTGGTGACCAGCGCTCCCGCCGCGGACGGCGAGGCGGCGTACGTGGCAGCGATCCGGGGGAGCAGGGGCTGGCAGTAGTAGAGACAGGCGGCGATCAGACCACAGGCCGTAGCCAGGAGGCCTATCAGGCGGGGGTGGGGTGGGGGAGGTGTCGTGGCCCGGGGCGTCGGCTCGGGCGAGTGGTCGGGGTCGGTCTTCTCGATCGGGGCGGGAACCGTCATGCCATGGACGCTAGGCCGGTCCTGGACCGATCCCGAGACCCAATACTGTCCGTCGGGAGAGGTCCAATCCGCCCATCGGCCGACGGCGCCCCGCCGTAAAGGAAACGCCAAAGCAGGCTGCTCAACTGTCTTATGACGCCCAGTCGTTTGCTACCGTGACGCGGTCACGCCAGTCAGACCACGGGGAACGAGGGGTCATGTCCGACAGCGCGTCGTTCGATCAGGAGTGGTCGGAACTGAAGGCGAAGGCCCGGATGCGGCTGGACGGTGTGGATCCGGGAGGGCCATCGCCGAGTGGCGCGGACCTGGTCGTCAAGTACGACGACATGGGGAAGATCGGGCACAGCGCCTTCCTGCTGCACCAGCACCTGTCGAGTGCCGGCAGTCACGCCAAGTCACACACCGAGGCCGCTGCGAAGAGCCTGGGAAACGACGGGTTCGATATGGGCGCCGCACTGGCCGATGCCGATGCCGGCTGGCGATCACAGTTGCAGGTGCTGCTCGACGCCTGCGCTCAGATCTCCAACCACCTCGACTACTCGGTGAAGTCCTCCCGGCGGGACGACGATTTCATTGCCGCGCAGGTCAGCGCCTCCAAGATCTCCGAGTACCTGGACGTGCCACCCACCACCTCGGATGACGAGGTGCCCCACGTACCGAAGGCGGAAGGCCCCGTTATGTGACGGCTGGCCAGTGTGTGCGGGATGGAGGGACTCCGAAGTGGACCGGGGAACCCCTCCAGAAGGCAACGGCGATGACGCCGTGACTGACAGGGGGGCCGGTGCCGACCTTCGAAGAACTTCTCCACGTCAATCTCTCGTCGCTGCAGTCGGCGGCCGACGACTGGGCCGCCACGGCGACCCTGCTGAAGAAAGTCGCCAAAGAGGCCGGGGACATGCGCAGCCTGGCCCAGGGCACTGAATGGAAGGGCGAGAACGCCACCGTCACCAAGGCGTTCGTCGTCCGGGTGTGTGACGAGTTCACCGACGCCGTCACCGAAGCGGAGTCCATGGGAAACCTGCTGAGTTCCGCGCACGACAAGATCAAGGCGGCCAGGGACGACCTGAAGAATCTCTGTGAGAATCCGCCTGAGGGCATCACGATCCACGCCGACGGCTCGCTGACGCGCAGCCCACAGCCCCCTCGCATGTCGCACGGGGATCCAGAGATCGTGGTGACGCAGAGCGACCTCGATGCGCTGCAGCGCCGCATCGATGCCATCCTCGGCCGGGCTGCGGAAGCCGACTCGACCTGTTCTTGGGGCCTGCGGCAACTCACCAAGAACAAGCACGAGTTCGGCAGCACGTACTACGGCTCCCTCAAGGATGCGAAAACCGATGCCCGTATGGAGCTGCAGAACAAGACGGATTCGGAGGAGTACACGCCGCCCGCGAAATGGGGCAGCGGCACCATCAAGCCCGTTGCCGAGTTCCTCAGCTACCGCTCCTGGATGGACGGTGGCGAGGCGCTTCTGCACGGAGACATCAACGGCGCGATACAGGGCCTGATCGGCGGCACCCCCTCTGCGGCGGGCGGCGAGGCCAGCAAGCACCTCTCGAAGGGAGCGCTCCTGAGCGATGTGCGCGGCAAACACCACCGCCCCACGTTCATCAACACGATCGGCAAGTTCGGAGAGAAGATATTCGGCGCCCCGGTCGCTGTGATCGCGACCGGAGTCGACTTCTACTACACGCCCGAGGCACCCAAGAAGCCGGGCGACACTCATGTCGAGGCCCCGGGGGAACCGGGAAGGGTGAGGTACCAATGACACACTCCGCCGGCCCGCCCCCGCCCGGGCGCCGACGCCCGGACCTGCGGCACTGGCTGAAGCCCCGGGGTTCGCGGGCTCTCGTCCTCGGCGTGTGCATGTCCGTCGGCGGGCTCGCCGGCGGGGTGCGCTCCTCGATGGACGGAAAGGGGCTCTGGACGATCCTCGGCATCTTCGGCGTGGGGGTCCTCGGCCTGCTCATCGTTGTCAGTTACTTCGCCGACTACGACCACTGAGAGCATGAACGACTCGTTCCACGCACGATCCGGAGCGCTCCGTGACCTTTCGTGACCGGCGTTTCCGCCTCCGCCGAGGCAGCCGTCGCCGCCTGCTGGGCTCGCTCGCCCTGGCGATCAGCGGCGCCCTCCTCGGTGCGGGCCTCATCGCCTGGCGGACGCACACGCTCCCGTTCGCCGATTCGCCCTGCTGGGATTCCGTGACCAGCGGCGATCTGGACGCGCTCTTCGGCGGCGGGGACACCGAGGCGAGCGAGGTGCGACCGGCATGGACTCCGAACGGGGCGGAGGGGCGCGGCTCACTGGACGGCAGGTGCCGTGTCACGAGCGGCGATCGTCAGCTCGACATCCATGTGCAGCGGCTCACCGGCGGGGTGGGGCAGGACAACATTCCCTGGTCCGACGCGTTCTTGTCGGCAAGCCTCACGCCGCTCGGGCACGGGCTGCTGGGTATGGCCTCGGACACGCGCGCCTGGGTGGCGTTCCCTACCGGCTGCGTCGATCCCTCGGCGTTCTCGGGCTATGCCGTCGTCGACGTGGCCATGGGATACGACGGGTTCTGGGACCCCCGGTCCGGGGACACCCAGACCACGCTGCGGAAGGCGCTCGCCCGTACCGCCGTCCATGTCGCGAACGGCAGCATGGCGGAACTGGGCTGCTCCGGTTCGCTGCCCGAGCCTGGCGAGCCGGACCAGGCGCCCGCTCCCCGGCCGGTGGGTGCGGACCACCGGATCTGCGGTGTCGCCGGAGTACGGCTGCCGAAGGACGTCGGGTCGCGCCCCTATATGCGGATGACGTCGGGTACGGACGGCCCCGTCCGCACCTGCGACATCGTCGCCGGAGAGAACGATCACCCTCAGTACCGACTGGAGACGATCCGGCGGGACGGCCTCGGCGGAGCCTTCGCCGGCCTGGAGTCGTCCACAGGACCCGGGATCCGGGCGGCGGGCCGGCGCGGCACGGTCGGAGCCTATGCACCTACCCTCGCCGTGGTGTACGCAAAGTGCCGCGATGAGTCCGTCGTGTTCATGGCCGAGCAGAAGGACGGTACTCACGGGTACACGTTCATCCCCCAGGTCTTTCCCGCCTACGTGGCCGCGGAAGCCGGCCGGCTGGGCTGCGGCCCGCTGGAGATCCGGATCCCGGGCTGACCTGAGGCAGCCCGCTCAGGAACGCTACGGCCGCTGCCTCGAACCCCCGGTTTGACCTACGTCACCCGAGGGGTATTCTCTCCGCCCCGATTGGCGGACCCCCCGCCCCCTATGGCAGACTGTCGGAGTTGCTCGGTCGAGTGTTGATGCTGCGCGCCTCCCGCCGGGAGGACCGGAAGCGAGTCCCACAGTACTCGTCGCCTTAACTGCCTGATGGCAGCACTGGGGCGGACGTACGGGAATCTTCCGGGAAGTGTGAGCGCGGCACCGGCCAGGCGCCCGGTGGGCCTGAGGTCCCCGGTCCACGGTTCCGGAAGGGCCGTCGCATTCCCGCAGGGATGTTCGAACAAGGGACATTCATGTCAGCGAGAGCGCGACACGCCCGACCGCGTGGGTCGGAGGAAACGAAGGCAGCAGAAGGAATCCGCCGGGTTCCAGAGCGTAAGAGAGACAGGACTACTGAGTAGCCATGGCGGGACAGAAGATCCGCATCCGGCTCAAGGCCTACGACCACGAGGTCATCGACTCCTCGGCGAAGAAGATCGTCGAGACGGTGACCCGCACTGGTGCGTCGGTCGCGGGCCCGGTGCCGCTGCCCACTGAGAAGAACGTGTACTGCGTCATCAAGTCGCCGCACAAGTACAAGGACTCGCGCGAGCACTTCGAGATGCGCACGCACAAGCGCCTGATCGACATTCTCGACCCGACCCCCAAGACCGTTGACTCTCTGATGCGACTCGACCTCCCGGCCGGTGTCGACATCGAGATCAAGCTCTGAGGCTGGTGGGCTGAGAATGGCTAAGCAGATCAAGGGCATCCTGGGCGAGAAGCTCGGCATGACGCAGGTGTGGGACGAGAACAACCGTGTTGTTCCGGTCACCGTCGTCAAGGCCGGCCCCAACGTCGTCACCCAGGTTCGTACGAACGACGTCGACGGCTACGAGTCGGTCCAGATCGCCTTCGGCGAGATCGACCCGCGCAAGGTGAACAAGCCCCTCAAGGGCCACTTCGCCAAGGCCGACGTCACCCCCCGTCGCCACCTTGTTGAGATCCGTACGGCTGACGCCTCCGAGTACACGCTCGGTCAGGAGATCACCGCCGAGGTCTTCGAGGCGGGCGTCAAGGTCGACGTCACCGGCAAGAGCAAGGGCAAGGGCTTCGCCGGTGTCATGAAGCGCCACAACTTCCGTGGCCTCGGCGCCGGACACGGCACCCAGCGCAAGCACCGCTCCCCCGGTTCCATCGGTGGCTGCGCCACCCCGGGCCGTGTGTTCAAGGGCCTCCGCATGGCGGGTCGCATGGGCAACGAGCGGGTCACCACCCAGAACCTGACCGTCCACGCCGTTGACGCGGAGAAGGGTCTGCTGCTCATCAAGGGCGCGGTTCCCGGTCCGAACGGCGGCCTCGTCCTGGTCCGCACCGCGGCCAAGGGGGCCTGAGGTAACCGATGAGCACTGTTGACATCCTTTCGCCGGCGGGCGACAAGGCCGGTTCCGTCGAGCTCCCCGCGGAGATCTTCGACGCCAAGGTCAGCGTCCCGCTGATCCACCAGGTCGTCGTCGCGCAGCTGGCCGCTGCCCGTCAGGGCACGCACAAGACGAAGACCCGTGGCGAGGTCCGTGGTGGCGGCAAGAAGCCGTACCGCCAGAAGGGCACCGGTCGCGCCCGCCAGGGTTCGACCCGCGCGCCGCAGTTCGCCGGCGGTGGCGTCGTCCACGGCCCGCAGCCGCGTGACTACTCGCAGCGCACCCCGAAGAAGATGAAGGCCGCCGCCCTGCGCGGTGCCCTCACCGACCGGGCGCGTCACAACCGCATCCACGTCGTCTCCGGCGTGGTCGAGGGCGAGACCCCCAGCACCAAGGCCGCCAAGTCGCTGTTCGGCAAGATCTCGGAGCGCAAGAACCTGCTCCTGGTCGTCGACCGCGCCGACGAGGCCGCGTGGCTGTCCGCCCGCAACCTGCCCCAGGTCCACATCCTGGAGCCGGGCCAGCTGAACACGTACGACGTTCTCGTCTCGGACGACGTGGTCTTCACCCAGGCCGCTTTCGAGTCCTTCGTGTCTGGCCCCAAGGCCGCTGACACCGAAGGGAGCGAGGCCTGATGGCTACGCGTCACCCGAGCATTGCCTCGAAGGCCGCCAAGGCCGCCAAGGCCGCGCGTCTCGCCAAGGCGAAGCGCCACGCCACCGAGGGCAAGAACACCGTCGAGACCCCGCTGAGCAAGTCGTACACGGACCCCCGTGACGTCCTGCTGAAGCCGGTCGTCTCCGAGAAGAGCTACGCGCTCCTCGACGAGAACAAGTACACGTTCATCGTCGACCCGAACGCCAACAAGACCCAGATCAAGCAGGCCGTCCAGGCGGTCTTCTCGGTCAAGGTCACCGGGGTCAACACGATCAACCGCCAGGGCAAGCGCAAGCGGACCCGCACGGGCTTCGGCCAGCGCGCGGGCACCAAGCGCGCGATCGTGACCCTCGCCGAGGGCGACCGTATCGACATCTTCGGCGGTCCGACCGCCTAAGGGCGGTCCGGATCGTCCGATATCGGACGAGGACTGAGAAATGGGAATCCGCAAGTACAAGCCGACTACGCCGGGCCGTCGTGGCGCCAGCGTCGCCGACTTCGTCGAGGTCACGCGGTCCACGCCGGAGAAGTCGCTGGTCCGTCCCCTGCACAGCAAGGGCGGCCGTAACAACGCCGGTCGTGTGACCGTTCGCCACCAGGGTGGCGGACACAAGCGCGCCTACCGAGTGATCGACTTCCGTCGTCACGACAAGGACGGCGTGCCGGCGAAGGTCGCGCACATCGAGTACGACCCCAACCGCACCGCGCGCATCGCGCTGCTGCACTACGCCGACGGCGAGAAGCGCTACATCCTCGCGCCGCGCAACCTGCAGCAGGGTGACCGCGTCGAGAACGGTCCCGGGGCCGACATCAAGCCGGGCAACAACCTGGCCCTCCGCAACATCCCGGTCGGTACCACGATCCACGCGATCGAGCTCCGTCCCGGTGGCGGTGCCAAGTTCGCCCGCTCCGCCGGTGCCTCCGTGCAGCTGCTCGCGAAGGAGGGCGCCTACGCCCACCTGCGCATGCCGTCCGGCGAGATCCGTCTCGTCGACGTCCGCTGCCGCGCCACCGTCGGTGAGGTCGGCAACGCCGAGCAGAGCAACATCAACTGGGGTAAGGCCGGCCGTAAGCGGTGGCTGGGCGTTCGCCCGACCGTCCGTGGTGTCGTGATGAACCCGGTTGACCACCCGCACGGTGGTGGTGAGGGCCGGACCTCCGGTGGTCGCCACCCTGTGTCCCCGTGGGGCAAGAAGGAAGGCCGTACTCGTTCGCCCAAGAAGGCGTCGAACAAGTACATCGTCCGCCGCCGCAAGACGAACAAGAAGCGCTAAGGACGGGTTGAGATGCCTCGTAGCCTGAAGAAGGGGCCCTTCGTCGACGACCACCTGATCAAGAAGGTGGACGCCCAGAACGAAGCCGGCACCAAGAACGTCATCAAGACCTGGTCCCGCCGCTCGATGATCGTCCCGGCCATGCTGGGCCACACGCTCGCGGTGCACAACGGCAAGACCCACATCCCGGTGTTCGTCACCGAGTCGATGGTCGGCCACAAGCTCGGCGAGTTCTCGCCGACCCGCACCTTCCGGGGTCACGTCAAGGAAGACCGGAAGTCGAAGCGCCGCTAGTAGCGGATCGCATTCAGACACGTAAGTAACTGAAGGGACAACCATGGAAGCCAGGGCCCAGGCGCGGTACATCCGCGTCACGCCCATGAAGGCCCGCCGCGTGGTGGACCTCATCCGTGGCATGGACGCCACGGAGGCCCAGGCTGTTCTGCGATTCGCTCCGCAGGCAGCCTCCGTGCCGGTCGGCAAGGTGCTCGACAGCGCCATTGCCAACGCCGCGCACAACTACGACCACACCGACGCCGACAGCCTCTACATCTCCGAGGCCTACGTCGACGAGGGCCCGACCCTGAAGCGGTTCCGTCCGCGTGCCCAGGGCCGTGCCTACCGGATCCGCAAGCGGACCAGCCACATCACCGTGGTCGTCAGCAGCAAGGAAGGAACCCGGTAATGGGCCAGAAGGTTAACCCGCATGGGTTCCGGCTCGGTGTCACCACGGACTTCAAGTCCCGGTGGTACGCCGACAAGCTGTACAAGGACTACGTCAAGGAAGACGTCGCCATCCGTCGGATGATGACGTCCGGCATGGAGCGCGCCGGTATCTCGAAGGTTGAGATCGAGCGCACCCGTGACCGCGTGCGGGTGGACATCCACACCGCTCGTCCGGGCATCGTCATCGGCCGCCGTGGCGCCGAGGCCGACCGCATCCGCGGCGACCTCGAGAAGCTCACGGGCAAGCAGGTCCAGCTGAACATCCTCGAGGTCAAGAACCCCGAGACCGACGCTCAGCTGGTTGCCCAGGCCGTTGCCGAGCAGCTCTCCTCCCGCGTCTCCTTCCGCCGCGCCATGCGTAAGAGCATGCAGTCGGCGATGAAGGCCGGCGCCAAGGGCATCAAGATCCAGTGCGGTGGCCGCCTCGGTGGCGCCGAGATGTCCCGCTCGGAGTTCTACCGCGAGGGCCGTGTGCCCCTGCACACGCTCCGCGCGAACGTGGACTACGGCTTCTTCGAGGCCAAGACGACCTTCGGCCGCATCGGTGTGAAGGTCTGGATCTACAAGGGCGACGTCAAGAACATCGCCGAGGTCCGCGCCGAGAACGCTGCGGCCCGTGCGGGTAACCGCCCGGCCCGTGGTGGTGCCGACCGCCCGGCCCGTGGTGGCCGCGGTGGCGAGCGGCGCGGTCGCAAGCCGCAGCAGGCTGCCGGCGCCGAGGCCCCCAAGGCCGAGGCCCCCGCCGCTCCGGCTGAGAGCACCGGAACGGAGGCCTGACCGACATGCTGATCCCTCGTAGGGTCAAGCACCGCAAGCAGCACCACCCCAAGCGTCGGGGTGAGGCCAAGGGCGGTACCACGGTCGCGTTCGGCGAGTACGGCATCCAGGCCCTCACGCCGGCGTACGTGACCAACCGCCAGATCGAGGCGGCTCGTATCGCGATGACCCGCCACATCAAGCGTGGCGGCAAGGTCTGGATCAACATCTACCC
The DNA here is from genome assembly GCF_053596375.1 of Streptomyces sp. NPDC001709. Classification (NCBI taxonomy): domain Bacteria; kingdom Bacillati; phylum Actinomycetota; class Actinomycetes; order Kitasatosporales; family Streptomycetaceae; genus Streptomyces; species Streptomyces sp. NPDC001709. The sequence continues at coordinate 57,798 of NZ_JBSFGB010000025.1, forward strand.
GGACCGCCCGCTCACGAAGAAGCCGGCCGAGACCCGCATGGGTTCCGGTAAGGGTTCGCCGGAGTGGTGGATCGCGAACGTGCACCCGGGACGGGTCATGTTCGAGCTGTCCTACCCGAACGAGAAGATTGCGCGTGAGGCTCTCACTCGTGCGGCCCACAAGCTGCCGATGAAGTGCCGCATCGTCAAGCGCGAGGCAGGTGAAGCGTGATGTCGGTCGGTACCAAGGCGTCCGAGCTGCGCGAGCTGGGCAACGAGGAGCTTCTGGCGAAGCTCCGCGAGGCCAAGGAAGAGCTGTTCAACCTCCGCTTCCAGGCGGCGACCGGTCAGCTCGAGAACCACGGCCGTCTGAAGGCGGTCCGCAAGGACATCGCGCGGATCTACACCCTGATGCGCGAGCGTGAGCTGGGCATCGAAACGGTGGAGAACGCCTGATGAGCGAGAAGAACGTGACTGAGAACGCAGAAGCGCGCGGCTTCCGCAAGACCCGTGAGGGTCTCGTCGTCAGCGACAAGATGGACAAGACCGTCGTCGTCGCCGTCGAGGACCGCGTCAAGCACGCGCTGTACGGCAAGGTCATCCGCCGTACGAACAAGCTCAAGGCGCACGACGAGCAGAACGCCGCGGGTGTCGGCGACCGCGTCCTCCTGATGGAGACCCGGCCGCTGTCCGCGACGAAGCGCTGGCGCGTCGTCGAGATCCTCGAGAAGGCCAAGTAATTCCTGCGGGGCAAACCCGCAGGTCAGTTCCGCCAGGCTCGGCAGGGGCCGCACCTCGTGAAGAGGCGGTCCCTGCCGGGAACCGGCAGACAAACAGGAGATAGACGTGATCCAGCAGGAGTCGCGACTGCGTGTCGCCGACAACACTGGTGCGAAGGAAATCCTTTGCATCCGTGTGCTCGGTGGCTCCGGTCGCCGCTACGCGGGCATCGGTGACGTCATCGTCGCCACCGTCAAGGACGCGATCCCCGGTGGCAACGTGAAGAAGGGTGACGTCGTCAAGGCGGTCATCGTTCGCACCGTCAAGGAGCGCCGCCGTCCGGACGGCTCGTACATCCGCTTCGACGAGAACGCCGCCGTCATTCTGAAGAACGACGGCGACCCTCGCGGCACCCGCATCTTCGGCCCGGTCGGCCGTGAGCTGCGCGAGAAGAAGTTCATGAAGATCATCTCGCTCGCGCCGGAGGTGCTGTAAGCATGAAGATCAAGAAGGGCGACCTGGTCCAGGTCATCACCGGTAAGGACAAGGGCAAGCAGGGCAAGGTCATTGCCGCTTACCCGCGCGAGGAGCGTGTCCTGGTCGAGGGTGTCAACCGGGTCAAGAAGCACACCAAGGCCGGTCCGACCGCTCGCGGTTCCCAGGCCGGCGGCATCGTGACCACCGAGGCCCCGATCCACGTGTCCAACGTTCAGCTGGTCGTGGAGAAGGACGGCAACAAGGTCGTCACGCGTGTCGGTTACCGCTTCGACGAAGAGGGCAACAAGATCCGCGTTGCCAAGCGGACGGGTGAGGACATCTGATGGCTACCACCACCACTCCGCGTCTGAAGACGAAGTACCGCGAGGAGATCGCGGGCAAGCTGCGTGACGAGTTCAAGTACGAGAACGTCATGCAGGTTCCCGGCCTCGTCAAGATCGTGGTCAACATGGGTGTGGGCGACGCCGCCCGCGACTCCAAGCTGATCGAGGGCGCCATCCGCGACCTCACCACGATCACCGGTCAGAAGCCGGCCGTCACCAAGGCCCGCAAGTCCATCGCGCAGTTCAAGCTGCGTGAGGGCCAGCCGATCGGTGCCCACGTCACGCTCCGTGGCGACCGCATGTGGGAGTTCCTGGACCGCACCCTGTCGCTCGCGCTGCCGCGCATCCGCGACTTCCGCGGCCTGTCCCCCAAGCAGTTCGACGGCCGTGGCAACTACACCTTCGGTCTCACGGAGCAGGTCATGTTCCACGAGATCGACCAGGACAAGATCGACCGCGTCCGGGGTATGGACATCACCGTGGTCACCACGGCGACCAACGACGCTGAGGGCCGCGCGCTCCTTCGTCACCTCGGCTTCCCGTTCAAGGAGGCGTGAGCGAGATGGCGAAGAAGGCTCTCATCGCGAAGGCTGCTCGCAAGCCCAAGTTCGGTGTGCGTGGCTACACGCGCTGCCAGCGCTGCGGCCGTCCCCACTCCGTGTACCGCAAGTTCGGCCTCTGCCGCGTGTGCCTTCGTGAGATGGCTCACCGTGGCGAGCTGCCGGGCGTGACCAAGAGCTCCTGGTAATCCCCGTAATAAGGGATTCCTGGACCTCTCGGTAAGCAACTGGGTCGGCGGAGGCCCACTCCTTCCATGCCTTAGGCTAGGAGGGTTGGGCCTCTGCCGCCCTGGATCGACTTACTACGCCGTAGGTCCCCGCGCCGCACCCGTCCCGTCTCAGAAGTACGGGGAGAGGGATGGCGCATATAGGAAACCCCGGCGAGAAAGGCCACAGGCCAATTCATGACCATGACTGATCCGATCGCAGACATGCTGACGCGTCTGCGGAACGCGAACTCGGCGTACCACGACTCCGTGACGATGCCGGCGTCCAAGATCAAGTCGCACATCGCGGAGATCCTCCAGCAGGAGGGCTTCATCACGGGCTGGAAGGTCGAGGACGCCGAGGTCGGCAAGAACCTCGTTCTCGAGCTGAAGTTCGGCCCGAACCGTGAGCGCTCCATCGCGGGCATCAAGCGGATCTCCAAGCCCGGTCTCCGGGTGTACGCGAAGTCCACCAACCTGCCGAAGGTGCTGGGCGGCCTCGGCGTGGCGATCATCTCCACGTCGCACGGGCTCCTCACCGACAAGCAGGCCGGCAAGAAGGGCGTGGGTGGGGAAGTCCTCGCCTACGTCTGGTAGCAGAAGGGAACGGAGGAAACAGCTATGTCGCGCATCGGCAAGCTCCCCATCGCGGTTCCCGCCGGCGTGGACGTCACCATCGACGGCCGTACGGTCTCGGTCAAGGGCCCCAAGGGCTCGCTGACCCACACCGTCGCGGCTCCGATCGACATCGCTAAGGGCGAGGACGGCACCCTGCAGGTGACCCGCCCGAACGACGAGCGTCAGAGCAAGGCCCTGCACGGCCTCTCCCGCACGCTGGTGGCGAACATGATCACCGGCGTGACCCAGGGTTACGTGAAGAAGCTCGAGATCAGCGGTGTCGGTTACCGAGTGACCGCCAAGGGTTCGAACCTGGAGTTCGCTCTCGGTTACAGCCACCCGATCCTGGTCGAGGCCCCCGAGGGCATCTCCTTCAAGGTGGAGACCCCGACCCGTTTCTCGGTCGAGGGCATCGACAAGCAGAAGGTCGGCGAGGTTGCGGCCAACATCCGCAAGCTGCGCAAGCCCGACCCGTACAAGGCCAAGGGCGTCAAGTACGAGGGCGAAGTCATCCGCCGCAAGGTCGGAAAGGCGGGTAAGTAAGCCATGGCATACGGGCAGAAGATCCTCAAGGGCGACGCCTACAAGCGCGCCGCGATCAAGCGCCGTCACATCCGGATCCGCAAGCGGATCTCCGGTACGGCGGAGCGCCCCCGTCTGGTCGTGACCCGCTCCAACCGCCACATCGTGGCGCAGGTGATCGACGACCTGAAGGGCCACACCCTGGCGTCGGCGTCCACGCTGGACGCGTCGATCCGTGGTGGCGAGTCCGACAAGTCCGCGCAGGCCAAGCAGGTCGGCGCCCTGGTCGCCGAGCGTGCCAAGGCCGCCGGTGTCGAGGCCGTCGTGTTCGACCGTGGTGGCAACCAGTACGCCGGGCGCATCGCCGCCCTGGCGGACGCCGCCCGCGAGGCCGGGCTCAGGTTCTGAGCCGCCGTAGCTAGCGGAAAAGAGAGAGGTAAATCCAATGGCTGGACCCCAGCGCCGCGGTGGCGGTGCCGGTGGCGGCGAGCGGCGGGACCGGAAGGGCCGTGACGGCGGCGCTGCTGCCGCCGAGAAGACCGCGTACGTTGAGCGCGTTGTCGCGATCAACCGCGTCGCCAAGGTTGTGAAGGGTGGTCGTCGCTTCAGCTTCACCGCGCTGGTCGTGGTGGGCGACGGTGACGGCACCGTGGGTGTCGGTTACGGCAAGGCCAAGGAGGTGCCGGCCGCCATCGCCAAGGGCGTTGAGGAGGCCAAGAAGCACTTCTTCAAGGTCCCCCGTATCCAGGGCACCATCCCGCACCCGATCCAGGGTGAGAAGGCTGCCGGCGTCGTGCTGCTCAAGCCCGCGTCCCCGGGTACCGGTGTTATCGCCGGTGGTCCGGTGCGTGCCGTGCTCGAGTGCGCCGGTATCCACGACGTGCTGTCGAAGTCGCTCGGCTCCGACAACGCGATCAACATCGTGCACGCGACCGTGGAGGCCCTGAAGGGTCTGCAGCGTCCCGAGGAGATCGCGGCCCGCCGTGGTCTGCCCCTGGAGGACGTCGCCCCCGCGGCTCTGCTGCGTGCTCGTGCCGGGGCGGGTGCGTGATGGCTCAGCTGAAGATCACGCAGGTCAAGTCCTACATCGGCAGCAAGCAGAACCACCGTGACACCCTGCGCTCCCTTGGTCTCAAGGGCATCAACACGCAGGTCGTCAAGGAGGACCGCCCCGAGTTCCGCGGCATGGTGCACACCGTCCGCCACCTCGTGACGGTCGAGGAGGTCGACTGATCATGGCGGAGCAGAACCCGCTCAAGATCCACAACCTCCGTCCCGCCCCGGGCGCCAAGACCGCCAAGACCCGTGTGGGTCGTGGTGAGGCGTCGAAGGGTAAGACGGCCGGTCGTGGTACCAAGGGCACCAAGGCCCGCTACCAGGTTCCGGAGCGCTTCGAGGGTGGCCAGATGCCGCTGCACATGCGCCTCCCGAAGCTGAAGGGCTTCAAGAACCCGTTCAAGACCGAGTACCAGGTCGTGAACCTCGACAAGCTGGCCGCGCTGTACCCGGAGGGTGGCGAGGTCACCGTCGAGGGTCTCGTCGCCAAGGGTGCCGTTCGCAAGAACAGCCTCGTCAAGGTCCTCGGCCAGGGCGAGGTCTCCGTGGCGCTGCAGGTGACGGTGGACGCCGTCTCCGGCTCCGCCAAGGAGAAGATCACCGCCGCCGGCGGTACGGTCACCGAGCTGGTCTGAGTCCCTCAGGTCCCTCGATGACGTGAACGATCCCGACCGGGGATACCCCACAAAAGGGGTATCCCCGGTTGGTCGTTCCTAGGGCGGTGCTCTCGCCGGTAAGGTGGCCAGCACTGCCTACTTTCAATGGATGCTCCCCATGGGGCACCCTGAGCGGCAGTTGACCGTTAGTAATTCGTCTGTATCCGTCGAACCTCAAGACCGTCACCCTTGACGCAGTTGCGCGGGGGTCGCAGGAGGCACCGTGCTCACCGCGTTCGCCCGGGCGTTCAGGACGCCCGACCTGCGCAAGAAGCTGCTCTTCACGCTGGCCATCATCGTGGTCTACCGGGTCGGTACCCACATCCCGATCCCCGGCGTCAACTACAAGGCCGTCCAGCAGTGTGTGACCGAGGCCGGGGCCAACCAGGGCCTGTTCGGCCTTGTGAACATGTTCAGCGGCGGCGCGCTGCTGCAGATCACGGTCTTCGCGCTCGGCATCATGCCGTACATCACGGCCAGCATCATCCTTCAGCTGCTGACCGTGGTCATCCCGCGCCTGGAAGCCCTGAAGAAGGAGGGCCAGGCGGGCACGGCGAAGATCACGCAGTACACCCGCTACCTGACCGTGGCCCTCGCCATCCTGCAGGGCACCGGCCTGGTGGCCACCGCCCGCAGCGGCGCGCTCTTCAACGGCTGCTCGCGCGCCGCGAGCATCGTCCCGGACCAGGCGATCTTCACGACGATCACGATGGTCATCTGCATGACCGCCGGTACGGCCGTCGTGATGTGGCTCGGTGAGCTGATCACCGACCGCGGCATCGGCAACGGCATGTCGATCCTGATGTTCATCTCGATCGCCGCGACCTTCCCGTCCGCGCTGTGGGCGATCAAGAAGCAGGGCACTCTGGCCGGCGGCTGGATCGAGTTTGGCACCGTGATCCTGGTCGGCCTGGTCATGGTCGCGCTCGTGGTCTTCGTCGAGCAGGCGCAGCGCCGCATCCCGGTGCAGTACGCGAAGCGCATGATCGGCCGTCGTTCCTACGGTGGTACGTCCACGTACATCCCGCTCAAGGTGAACCAGGCGGGTGTGATTCCGGTCATCTTCGCCTCCTCGCTGCTCTACATCCCGGCGCTCGTGGCGCAGTTCGCGGGGGGCAACTCGAGCTGGAAGCAGTGGATCCAGAACAATCTGACCAAGGGCGACCACCCGATTTACATCAGTCTGTACTTCTTGCTCATCGTGTTCTTCGCGTTCTTCTACGTGGCGATCTCCTTCAACCCCGAGGAAGTCGCCGACAACATGAAGAAGTATGGTGGCTTCATCCCGGGCATCCGGGCTGGCCGACCGACCGCTGAGTACCTCAGCTACGTGCTCAACCGGATCACCTGGCCGGGTTCGCTGTATCTGGGTCTGATTGCTCTCGTGCCAACAATGGCGTTGGTCGGGTTCGGGGCGACGAACAACTTCCCGTTCGGCGGAACCAGCATCCTGATCATCGTGGGTGTCGGTCTCGAGACGGTGAAGCAGATCGAGAGCCAGCTCCAGCAGCGCAATTACGAAGGGTTCCTCCGCTGATGCGTATCGTCCTCGTCGGGCCGCCGGGTGCCGGTAAGGGAACGCAAGCCGTCCGCCTCGCCGAGAAGCTGGCCATCCCGCACATCTCCACGGGCGACCTGTTCCGGGCCAACATCAGCCAGCAGACCGAACTGGGCAAGCTCGCGAAGTCCTACATGGACGCCGGCAACCTCGTCCCGGACGAGGTCACCATCGCGATGGCCAAGGACCGCATGGAGCAGCCGGACGCCGAGAAGGGCTTCCTGCTGGACGGCTTCCCGCGCAACGTCTCGCAGGCCGAGGCGCTGGACGAACTGCTCAAGACCGAGGGCATCAAGCTGGACGCCGTCCTGGACCTGGAGGTCCCGGAGGACGAGGTCGTCAAGCGGATCGCCGGCCGGCGCATCTGCCGCAACGACTCCTCTCACGTGTTCCACGTGACGTACAGCCCGCCGAAGAAGGAGGGCGTGTGCGACGTCTGCGGCGGTGAGCTGTACCAGCGCGACGACGACTCCGAGGAGACCGTTCGTACGCGGCTGGAGGTCTACCACACGCAGACCGAGCCGATCATCGACTACTACAAGGCGCAGGGCCTGGTCGTGACGATCTCCTCCCTGGGCCCCGTGGACGAGATCACGCAGCGGGCACTGGAGGCCCTCAAGCGCGAGAAGGCCGAGCAGTAGCAGCCCGGCTCTTCCGGCCGCGGTGCCCTCCCTCAGGGTGCCGCGGCCGTACTGTTGTACAGAAACCCAGCCGACGTGAGTGACGGAGAGCGCAGGCCCCCATGGTGCAGATCAAGACCCCCGAGCAGATCGCGAAGATGCGTGCGGCGGGCTTGGTCGTAGCCGCCATCCACGCGGCCACCCGCGAGGCCGCGGTGCCCGGCGCCTCCACCAAGGACCTGGACGAGGTCGCCCGCAAGGTCCTCGCCGAGCACGGCGCCAAGTCGAACTTCCTCGGCTACGGCGGCTTCCCCGCGACGATCTGCACCTCCGTGAACGACGTCGTCGTCCACGGCATCCCCTCCGACGACGTCGTCCTCAAGGACGGCGACATCATCTCCATCGACTGCGGCGCGGTCATCGACGGCTGGCACGGCGACGCGGCCTACACGGCCTTCGTGGGCTCCGGTCACGCTCCGGAGCTGGTCGAGCTCTCCCGGGTGACGGAGGAGTCGATGTGGGCCGGCATCGCGGCCATGAAGCAGGGCAGTCGGCTGGTCGACATCTCCCGCGCGATCGAGACGTACATCCGCCGCCAGCCGAAGCCGGGCGGCGGCAAGTACGGGATCATCGAGGACTACGGCGGCCATGGCATCGGCACCGAGATGCACATGGACCCGCATCTGCTGAACTACGTCGACCGCCGCCGCGGCAAGGGCCCCAAGCTGGTCCCCGGCTTCTGCCTCGCGATCGAGCCGATGGTCTCCCTCGGCACCCCGCGCACGGAGGTCCTGTCGGACGACTGGACGGTCATCACGACGGACGGCACCTGGTCCTCCCACTGGGAGCACTCGGTCGCCCTGACGGCCCAGGGCCCCCTCGTCCTCACCGCACCGGACGCAGGCAAGGCAAAGCTGGCGGAGTACGGCATCACGGCCGCCCCCGATCCGCTCGCTTAGTGATCTCACGCATGGGGCAGACTCTCTCGATTCGCCTTTCCCGGGACGCCGACGTAGACTGACTCGTCGGCTCTCGTGCACCCTCATGCCTTCAAGCCTGAGACTGCTACGAAAGCCGGCCAAGGTAGTCGATTCGAAGGGCGAAGCGTGGCCAAGAAGCAAGGTGCCATCGAGATCGAGGGCACTGTCGTCGAGTCTCTTCCGAACGCGATGTTCAAGGTCGAGCTCCAGAACGGCCACCAGGTCCTGGCACACATCAGCGGCAAGATGCGTATGCACTACATCCGCATCCTCCCTGACGACCGGGTCGTGGTGGAGCTGTCTCCGTACGACCTGACGCGTGGCCGGATCGTCTACCGCTACAAGTAGATCTTGCCCGCATCCCGCTGAAGGCGGGGTGGTGGCACTGACCCGGAGAACCTCAATCCCATGAAGGTCAAGCCGAGCGTCAAGAAGATCTGCGACAAGTGCAGGGTGATCCGCCGTCACGGCCGGGTCATGGTCATCTGCGAGAACCCGCGCCACAAGCAGCGCCAGGGCTGACGCACGACCATCTCCCTCTGCACCTCTATCGCAGAGATTCGCGCGACGCGAGCTGAATTGTTCATACGCAGGACCCAAGCCGTCGCAAGCGGCTTGACACCCCCGGTCGGAGGCCGGGGACCCGGTTCGTACCTGATACGGCGGCCGGGAGCCGGTTCTGCGGAAGACCTCCGAAGATCACCAGGAGCCATTGAATGGCACGCGTTTCCGGTGTTGACATCCCGCGCGAAAAGCGCGTGGAGGTCGCCCTCACCTACGTGTTCGGCATTGGCCGGACCCTCTCGCAGGAGACGCTGGCTGCGACCGGCGTCGACCCGAACACCCGCGTTCGTGACCTGACCGAAGAGCAGCTGGTCGCGATCCGCGAGTACGTCGACAACAACATCAAGACCGAGGGTGACCTCCGTCGCGAGATCCAGGCCGACATCCGCCGCAAGGTCGAGATCGGCTGCTACCAGGGTCTGCGTCACCGTCGCGGTCTGCCCGTCCGCGGTCAGCGCACCAGCACCAACGCCCGCACCCGCAAGGGCCCGCGTCGCGCCATCGCCGGTAAGAAGAAGCCGGGCAAGAAGTAGTCCGCAGCGGACTCGCCGTCCAGCGGTCTTCGCTGTAGGACCGACCACCTCCCGTAGGAGTTATAGATGCCCCCCAAGGGTCGTCAGGGCGCTGCCAAGAAGGTGCGCCGCAAGGAAAAGAAGAACGTCGCTCACGGCCACGCGCACATCAAGAGCACGTTCAACAACACGATCGTCTCGATCACGGACCCGTCCGGCAACGTGATCTCCTGGGCCTCCGCCGGCCACGTCGGCTTCAAGGGCTCCCGGAAGTCCACGCCGTTCGCCGCGCAGATGGCCGCCGAGTCGGCTGCCCGCCGCGCCCAGGAGCACGGCATGCGCAAGGTCGACGTGTTCGTGAAGGGCCCGGGTTCCGGTCGTGAGACCGCGATCCGCTCCCTGCAGGCCACGGGCCTCGAGGTCGGCTCCATCCAGGACGTCACCCCGACCCCGCACAACGGCTGCCGTCCGCCGAAGCGCCGCCGCGTCTGACGCACGGCTGCCTCGCAAGGCTGCGGTTCCGGGCGGTACGGCTCCTTCGGGTCGTACCGCCCGTACCCTTGCAGTACCCGCACTTTTCACGGGTGCGGTCTCCGTCGGACGTCAAATAGCGGGCGTCCACGAAAGAAGGATCTGATCCACACATGCTGATCGCTCAGCGTCCCTCGTTGACCGAAGAGGTCGTCGACGAGTTCCGCTCCCGGTTCGTGATCGAGCCGCTGGAGCCGGGCTTCGGCTACACCCTCGGCAACTCCCTGCGCCGTACGCTCCTGTCGTCGATCCCGGGTGCCGCCGTCACCTCGATCCGGATCGACGGTGTCCTGCACGAGTTCACCACCGTGCCGGGCGTCAAGGAGGACGTCACCGACCTGATCCTCAACATCAAGCAGCTGGTCGTCTCCTCGGAGCACGACGAGCCGGTCGTGATGTACCTGCGCAAGCAGGGCCCGGGTCTGGTCACCGCCGCCGACATCGCGCCCCCGGCCGGTGTCGAGGTGCACAACCCCGACCTCGTCCTCGCCACGCTCAACGGCAAGGGCAAGCTGGAGATGGAGCTGACCGTCGAGCGCGGTCGCGGCTACGTCTCCGCCGTGCAGAACAAGCAGGTGGGCCAGGAGATCGGCCGTATCCCGGTCGACTCGATCTACTCGCCGGTTCTGAAGGTCACGTACAAGGTCGAGGCCACGCGTGTCGAGCAGCGCACCGACTTCGACAAGCTGATCGTCGACGTCGAGACCAAGCAGGCCATGCGTCCGCGGGACGCCATGGCGTCGGCCGGTAAGACCCTGGTCGAGCTGTTCGGTCTGGCTCGCGAGCTGAACATCGACGCCGAGGGCATCGACATGGGCCCGTCCCCGACGGACGCCGCCCTTGCCGCCGACCTCGCGCTGCCGATCGAGGAGCTGGAGCTCACGGTCCGCTCCTACAACTGCCTCAAGCGTGAGGGCATCCACTCCGTGGGTGAGCTCGTCGCCCGCTCCGAGGCCGACCTCCTGGACATCCGTAACTTCGGTGCGAAGTCCATCGACGAGGTCAAGGCGAAGCTGGCCGGCATGGGTCTGGCCCTGAAGGACAGCCCGCCCGGATTCGACCCCACGGCCGCTGCCGACGCCTTCGGCGCCGACGACGACGCGGACGCGGGTTTCGTGGAGACCGAGCAGTACTGACCGTACTGACCGGTCGTTGCCGGTGAGCATCCGCTCATCGGGTTCCTGACCCCGGTACCTGACACGGCCGGGGCAGACACACAGGAGAAGAACAATGCCGAAGCCCACCAAGGGTGCCCGTCTGGGCGGCAGCGCCGCGCACGAGAAGCTGCTCCTCGCGAACCTCGCGAAGGCGCTCTTCGAGCACGGCCGTATCACCACCACCGAGGCGAAGGCCCGCCGCCTGCGCCCGTACGCCGAGCGTCTGGTCACCAAGGCGAAGAAGGGCGACCTTCACAACCGCCGTCAGGTGCTCCAGGTCATCACGGACAAGAGCGTCGTCCACACGCTCTTCACCGAGATCGGCCCGCGTTACGAGAACCGTCCGGGTGGCTACACCCGCATCACCAAGATCGGTAACCGCCGTGGCGACAACGCGCCCATGGCCGTCATCGAGCTGGTCGAGGCGCTGACGGTGCAGCAGAAGGCCGTGGGTGAGGCCGAGGCCGCCACCAAGCGTGCGGTCAAGGAGGCCGACGAGGCCAAGGCTGCGGAGACCACCGAGGCGCCGGCCGAGGAGGCCGCTGCCGAGGAGTCGACGGAGGCCTGAGTCTCTGCCTGACGCTGGAAGCGGGCCCGCCCTTCGGGGCGGGCCCGCTTTCACGTTTTTCCCCATGACACCGCCCTGAAAGAATTCTCGTGTGACTGACGAAGTACAGCCCGGTTTCGTACGCATCCGCCTCGACCTCTCCTACGACGGCACCGACTTCCACGGCTGGGCCAAGCAGGCCGGCGGCAAGCGGACCGTGCAGGGTGAGATCGAGGACGCCCTGCGTACGGTGACGCGGTCGAAGGAGACGTACGACCTCACCGTGGCGGGACGGACCGATGCCGGTGTGCACGCGCGCGGTCAGGTCGCCCATGTCGATCTGCCCCGGGAGGTCTGGGCGGAGCAGAGCGGGAAGCTGCTCAAGCGGCTCGCTGGGCGCCTTCCCAAGGACGTGCGGGTCTGGGCCCTGCGAGAGGCTCCCAGCGGCTTCAACGCCCGTTTCTCGGCCATCTGGCGGCGTTATGCCTACCGGGTGACGGACAACCCCGGGGGAGTGGACCCCCTCCTGCGGGGCCACGTCCTCTGGCACGACTGGCCGCTCGACGTGGACGCCATGAACGAGGCCGCCCGGCAGCTGCTGGGGGAGCACGACTTCGCGGCGTACTGCAAGAAGCGGGAGGGGGCCACCACCATCCGGACGCTGCAGGAGCTGAGCCTCGAAAAGGGCGCCGACGGGATCATCACCGCCACCGTCCGGGCCGATGCCTTCTGCCACAACATGGTGCGCTCGCTGATCGGCGCCCTGCTGTTCGTCGGGGACGGGCACCGCGGGCCTCAGTGGCCCGGCAAGGTGCTTGCCGCGGGGGTGCGGGACTCGGCCGTCCATGTCGTACGGCCGCACGGGCTGACCCTGGAGGAGGTCGGCTACCCCGCCGACGAGCTGCTGGCCGCGCGCAGCAAGGAGGCGCGGAACAAGCGTTCGCTTCCGTCGGCGGGGTGCTGCTGACGTAGGGCCTGCCCGGCGGATCCAGTCGCGGACGCGGGGGCTTATGAGGCGCCGTCGCCTTCCCGCGACCTGATCCGCTGGACAGGCCCTACCGGTTCGCCGCCGCGGAGGCCTGGGCCTGGCCGCGGCGGTAGATCTGGTTGAAGGTGAACTGCTGCAGGTCGTTGCCGACGCCGAAGACCTTCGTGTCCTTGTTGGTGACGTTCTTGCCGTTGAGGAAGCCACCGGTCGTGAAGTAGGCGTAGCGGCCGACGGCGTTCGTGGTCGTCAGGCAGACCGCGGCGTCGCAGAAGTTCTTGACGCCCTTGCCGGGCAGGGAGCGCACCATGGCCTTCTTGGCGGCCAGCTTCCTGACCTTCGTGGCCTGGGCCTGGTCGTCGAAGACGGCGACGCCGACGGTGATCGCGATGCCGCCGTTGCTGTAGGTCACGCGGATCAGGCGCTTGCAGCCGTTGGCGGAGAAGATCTTCGGCAGGTTGCCGGAGGCGGCCGAGGCACAGTTGGTCGTGTCGGCCGTGGCGCCCTTCTTGTACACCGTGCTGCTCATGGTCAGCTGCGTGCCCGGGAACAGGGTGTCGGGGCTCAGCGGGGCGGTGTCCTTCTTGGCGCTGGCGATGAAGTCCCTCGGGTCCAGCGGCGGCGGGGCGCTGGTGGGGGCGAAGGACGGCGTGGCCGAGCCGCTCGGCACGGAGGCGCTGGAGGGCAGGTTGGTGGGGGTGCCGTGGGCGCTGTTGCCGCTGTTCGCGGAGACCACGGCCATGGCGACCGCGGTGCCTATCGCGACGGTGGCGACCGCGCCGCCGGCTATGAACAGCAGCTTGCGGCGCTTGGTGCGGGTCTCCGAGGCCTCGGCGAGCGCCGCCCAGTCCGGGGTCCCGTCGTCACCGCCGCTGTTCCAGGGCTGCTGGGAATTCGGTTTCCAGGGATCCCACTGAGACTGGGGTCCCCCCTGCCCGTAACTCATGGGGCGCATCTTAGACGGGGGCCGAGGGGTGCTGGAGTGCGCCGGTCGGCATGCCTTGTTTGTCCGCACGACATGAGGGGGAAGAGCCTCGTTTTGACCCTGCCGGGGGCGCCCAGGTAACCTGCTTCTTCGTTGTGTATTGGCTTGCTCATTCTCACGGGACGGGCCCTTACACCGGTCCACCGGGCCGATGACCAGCGATCAGCACGCGGTTTGCGTCACCGCGGTGCGGTCAAGGCTGTCGTGATCGTTTCGGTGACCTGTTCAGGACCATTCACTCGAAGCGAAGGCTACGAACCGTGCGTACGTACAGCCCCAAGCCCGGCGATGTGACGCGCCAGTGGCACGTCATCGACGCTCAGGACGTTGTCCTGGGCCGTCTCGCCACCACCGCAGCGACCCTTCTCCGGGGCAAGCACAAGCCGATCTACGCGCCGCACGTCGACGCTGGTGACTTCGTCATCATCATCAACGCCGACAAGGTGCACCTGTCCGGCAACAAGCGGACCCAGAAGATGGCGTACCGCCACTCCGGCTACCCGGGTGGTCTGCGCTCCGTCCGCTACGACGAGCTGCTCGACAAGAACCCCGAGAAGGCCATCGAGAAGGCCGTCAAGGGCATGCTCCCCAAGAACACCCTGGGCCGTCAGATGCTCTCGAAGCTGAAGGTCTACCGCGGCGAGAACCACCCGCACGCTGCGCAGCAGCCGGTTCCGTTCGAGATCACCCAGGTCGCGCAGTAAGTCCGGCCACCCCCTAAGACTGAAGAGAATCTGAGGAGAATCGTGGCCGAGACCACTGCCGAGCAGCCGATCGAAGAGATCGACATCGAGAGCTACACCACCGAGTCCGAGGTCCCCGTCGAGGGCGAGTACACCTCGGAGTCCCTGGCCTCCCGCTTCGGCGAGCCCCAGCCGGCCGCCGGCCTGGGCCGCCGGAAGAACGCCATCGCCCGCGTCCGGATCGTTCCGGGCACCGGCAAGTGGAAGATCAACGGTCGCACCCTCGAGGACTACTTCCCGAACAAGGTGCACCAGCAGGAAGTCAACGAGCCCTTCAAGGTGCTCGAGCTCGAGGGTCGTTACGACGTCATCGCCCGCATCGCGGGTGGCGGTGTCTCCGGTCAGGCCGGTGCCCTCCGTCTCGGTGTCGCCCGCGCCCTGAACGAGGCCGACGTCGACAACAACCGCGGCCCCCTGAAGAAGGCCGGCTTCCTGCGCCGCGACGACCGTGCGGTCGAGCGCAAGAAGGCCGGTCTGAAGAAGGCCCGCAAGGCTCCGCAGTACAGCAAGCGCTAAGCTTCGCTGCCTGCTCGTACGTATTACGGGCTCCGGCCCCTCTGCGTACTCCGAACGCCCCGGCGGCACGCCACATGTGCTGTCGGGGCGTTCGTTTATCCCAGCCGAGGGCGTATAACGACACAAGACGCTCAGGTGCTCAAAGGCTTGTGTGATCGGATGGAGGACAAGTGGGACGACTCTTCGGGACGGACGGCGTGCGCGGTGTCGCCAACGCGGACCTGACGGCCGAGATGGCGCTCGGTCTGTCCGTAGCGGCGGCCCACGTGCTGGCCGAGGCGGGCACCTTCGCGGGCCACAAGCCGACGGCGGTGGTCGGCCGGGACCCGCGGGCGTCCGGGGAGTTCCTGGAGGCGGCCGTGGTCGCGGGCCTGGCCAGCGCGGGCGTGGACGTGCTCTGCGTCGGTGTGCTGCCGACGCCCGCGGTGGCCCACCTGACCGGCGCGCTCGGCGCCGACCTCGGCGTGATGCTCTCCGCCAGCCACAACGCCATGCCGGACAACGGCATCAAGTTCTTCGCCCGCGGCGGCCACAAACTCGCCGACGAGCTGGAGGACCGGATCGAGGCGGTGTACGACTCCCACCGGCACGGCGAGCCGTGGGAGCGGCCGACCGGTGCGGGCGTGGGCCGCGTGCGGTCCTACGACGAGGGCTTCGAGCAGTACGTCGCCCATCTGCTGTCGGTCCTCCCGAACCGGCTGGACGGACTGAAGATCGTCCTGGACGAAGCGCACGGCGCGGCCTCGGGGGTCTCGCCGGAGGCGTTCTCCCGGGCGGGCGCCGAGGTCGTCACCATCGGTGCGGAGCCGGACGGGCTCAACATCAACGACGGGTGCGGCTCGACCCACCTGGACCGGCTGAAGGCCGCGGTCGTCGAGCAACGCGCGGACTTCGGCATCGCGCACGACGGCGACGCCGACCGCTGCCTGGCCGTGGACCACACCGGCGAGGAGGTCGACGGCGACCAGATCCTCTCCGTGCTGGCCCTGGCGATGCGGGAGCACTCCGCGCTGCGGGCCGACACGGTGGTCGCCACGGTGATGTCCAACCTGGGCTTCAAGCTGGCGATGGAGAAGGCCGGGATCCAGCTTGTGCAGACCGCCGTCGGCGACCGGTACGTGCTGGAGGAGATGAAGGAGCACGGGTACGCCCTCGGCGGCGAGCAGTCCGGGCACGTCATCATCCTCGACCACGCGACCACCGGCGACGGCACGCTGACGGGGCTGCTGCTGGCCGCTCGGGTCGCGGAGACCGGGCGTTCGCTGCGGGAGCTCGCCTCTGTCATGGAGCGGTTGCCGCAGGTCCTCATCAACGTGCCGGACGTGGACAAGTCCCGGGTGCGGACGTCCGCCGACCTGGTCGCCGCCGTCGCCGAGGCCGAGCGCGAACTCGGCGAGACGGGGCGGGTGTTGCTCCGTCCCTCGGGTACCGAGCCGTTGGTGCGGGTGATGGTCGAGGCGGCGGACATCGACCAGGCGCGGTCGGTGGCCGGGCGGCTCGCCGACGCGGTGAAGTCGGCGCTGGGGTAGTCACCCTTTCGCGCGACGCGAATCACCCTATGAACGTAATAAAGGATGCGTAATCGATCGCTGTCGGTATCCCTTCCGTCGAGGCCGCCCCGTGTGGCGTGCCCCCCTCGACGGAAGTGAGAAAACGCAGCATGAAGATCGTGAGCAGTACCTTGAAGCGAGCGGTCGGTCCGGCCCTGGTGGCGGGTGTTCTCGTCACCTCGGCCGCCACCCCGGCCGCCGCCCAGACACCGGGCTCCACGGCGTTCCGCATCTTCGGCGGCCTCGTCGGGCTCCAGGCGCGCGCCGGCGTGGCGAACCACGTCACGGCGAGCGTCGATCCCATGACCCACCATCTGATCCTCAGCGACAGCACGGGCATCGCGATCGGCCCGGGCTGCACTCGGGTGGACGCCTTCACCGCCGACTGCGGCATCGCCAGCGGCCTCGCCGTCCAGCTGGGCGATGGGAACGACACCTTCGACGGTTCCATGGCTCCGGTCAACACCACCGTCGACGCCGGTACGGGCATCGACATGGTGACCACCGACGGTCGTAATGACACGGTCGGTGTGCAGGACAACGCGGGTGGCGACTTCGTGAACTGCGGCGCGCAGCTGCCCGGCGGCTCCGACACGGTGTACCGCGACTCCGGCGACACCGTCGTCAACTGCGAAAGAGTGTTCTAGAGGCTGCCGGCCTCCGCCGTGCGCTAACGCTGCCTCGCCCACAGCCCCTTCTGGGCCGGCAGCGTGAGCGTGCCGGCCCAGGACGGTGGTGCCGACCGGGCGTCACAGCTTGCGCAGCCGCAGCCGCTGCACCTTGTGGTCCGGGCCCTTGCGGACCACAAGGGTGGCCCGGCCGCGGGTGGGGGCGATGTTCTCGACCAGGTTGGGCTTGTTGATCGTCCGCCACTGCGTGCGGGCGTAGTCGAGGGCCTCCTCCTCGGACACCTGGGTGTACTTGCGGAAGTACGAGCTCGGGTCCTGGAAGGCGGTCTGGCGCAGCTTCTTGAAGCGGTTGAGGTACCAGCGCTCGACGTCCTCGGCGTTCGCGTCGACGTACACGCTGAAGTCGAAGTAGTCGGCGAGACCGACCCGCGTGCGGCCGTCCTTGCCGGGCAGGGCGGGCTGGAGGACGTTGAGGCCCTCGACGATCAGGATGTCGGGCCGGCGGACGACGAGCTTCTCGCCCGGGACGATGTCGTAGATCAGGTGGGAGTAGACGGGGGCGGTGACCTCGCCCTTCCCCGCCTTGATGTCGGCGACGAAACGGGTCAGCGCCCTGCGGTCGTAGGACTCGGGGAAACCTTTCCGTGACAGCAGGCCACGGGCTTGCAGCTCCTTGGTCGGCAGCAGGAAGCCGTCGGTGGTCACCCGCTCCACGCGCGGGTGCTCGGGCCAGCGGGACAGGAGAGCTTGCAGGAGACGGGCGACGGTCGACTTGCCGCACGCCACGGATCCGGCGATCCCTATCACGAACGGGGTGCCGGACTGGGAGCCCTGCTCGCCGAGGAAGGTGTTCAGGGCGCCTCTGAGGCCGTCCGTGGCGCCGACGTAGAGGTTGAGGAGCCGCGAGAGCGGGAGGTAGATGTCCCGCACCTCGTCCAGGTCGATCACATCGCCCAGACCGCGCAGCCTCTCCACCTCCTCGGCGGTGAGCGGCAGCGGCGTCTTGTCGCGCAGCGCGCTCCACTCGGCGCGGG
This sequence comes from Streptomyces sp. NPDC001709, assembly GCF_053596375.1. Lineage (NCBI taxonomy): Bacteria > Bacillati > Actinomycetota > Actinomycetes > Kitasatosporales > Streptomycetaceae > Streptomyces > Streptomyces sp. NPDC001709. Next base: position 75,847 of record NZ_JBSFGB010000025.1, read on the forward strand.
TGAGGTCGACGTAGGGAGTCACCTCCGGCCTGTGCCGGTGGGCGCTCCGGGGCATCGAGGAGACCGGTGAGATCACAGTCCATTGTTAACGGAGTTTGAACGGGACGGTGGGTGGGGTCCGTCACGCATCCCTGCCCGCCGGGTCACGCCAGGCACTCGGTGCAGACCTCGGCGGTCTCCCGCAGCCGAAAACACCTCCGTACGGCGGCGAGAATTTCCGATTTCGGGCAGGCGGAGGCCTGTTCGGGCCGTTCCCTGGCCGTAGGCTGCGGCCCATGTGCGGAATCGTGGGTTATGTAGGGCCGCAGTCGGCGCTCGACGTCGTGATGGCCGGACTGAAGCGGCTGGAGTACCGCGGATACGACTCGGCGGGCGTCGCCGTGCTGGCCGACGGCGGGCTGGCCGCGGTGAAGAAGGCAGGGAAACTGGTCAACCTGGAGAAGGAACTGGTCGAACGGCCGCTGCCGACGGGCGCCACCGGCATCGGCCACACCCGCTGGGCCACGCACGGTGGCCCCACGGACGCCAACGCCCACCCGCACCTCGACAACGCGGGCCGGGTCGCCGTCGTCCACAACGGCATCATCGAGAACTTCGCGGTGCTGCGGGGCGAACTGGCCGAGCGGGGCCATGAACTGACCTCCGAGACGGACACCGAGGTCGTCGCCCATCTCCTCGCCGAGGAGTTCTCGGTGACCGCCGACCTGGCGGAGGCCATGCGGCTGGTGTGCCGACGGCTGGAGGGCGCGTTCACGCTGGTCGCGGTGCACGCCGACGAGCCGGACGTGGTCGTGGGCGCGCGCCGGAACTCGCCGCTGGTGGTGGGCGTTGGAGAGGGTGAGGCCTTCCTCGCCTCGGACGTCGCCGCGTTCATCGCCCACACGCGGTCGGCGATCGAGCTGGGCCAGGACCAGGTGGTGGAGCTGCGCCGCGACGGCGTGACGGTGACGGGCTTCGACGGGCAGCCGGCGCAGGTCCGTTCGTACCACGTCGACTGGGACGCGTCGGCGGCGGAAAAGGGGGGTTATGACTACTTCATGCTCAAGGAGATCGCCGAGCAGCCCAAGGCGGTCGCCGACACGCTGCTCGGCCGGATCGACCCGTCCGGCTCGCTGACGCTGGACGAGGTGCGGATCGCCCCGTCCGAGCTGCGGGAGGTCGACAAGGTCGTCATCGTCGCGTGCGGTACGGCCTTCCACGCCGGCCTGATCGCCAAGTACGCCATCGAGCACTGGACGCGCATCCCGTGCGAGGTGGAGCTGGCCAGCGAGTTCCGGTACCGGGACCCGATCCTGGACGGCCGCTCCCTGGTCATCGCCATCTCCCAGTCCGGCGAGACCATGGACACCCTGATGGCCCTGCGGCACGCCCGCGAGCAGGGCTCCAAGGTGCTGGCCATCTGCAACACCAACGGGTCCACGATTCCGCGCGAGTCGGACGCCGTGCTCTACACGCACGCCGGGCCGGAGGTCGCCGTGGCCTCCACCAAGGCGTTCCTGACCCAGCTGGTGGCCTGCTATCTGGTCGCGCTGTATCTGGGTCAGGTCCGCGGCACCAAGTGGGGCGACGAGATCCAGGCGGTGATCAAGGACCTCTCCCGGATCTCCGAGGAGGTCGAGCGGGTCCTGGAGACCATGGAGCCGGTGCGGGCGCTGGCCCGCACCCTGGCGACCAAGAACACGGTCCTCTTCCTGGGCCGCCACGTGGGCTACCCGGTGGCGCTGGAAGGCGCCCTGAAGCTCAAGGAACTCGCCTATATGCACGCCGAGGGCTTCGCGGCGGGCGAGCTGAAGCACGGCCCGATCGCGCTGATCGAGGAGGACGTGCCGGTGGTGATCGTGGTGCCGTCCCCGCGCGGCCGCTCGGTCCTGCACGACAAGATCGTCTCCAACATCCAGGAGATCCGGGCCCGCGGGGCGCGCACCATCGTGATCGCGGAGGAGGGTGACGAGACGGTCGTCCCCTACGCCGACCACCTGATCCGCATCCCGGCCACCCCGACCCTGCTGCAGCCGCTGGTGGCGACGGTGCCGCTGCAGGTCTTCGCCTGCGAGTTGGCCACCGCCCGGGGCAACGAGGTGGATCAGCCGCGGAATCTGGCGAAGTCGGTGACGGTGGAGTAGGGCCGAGTTGCGGTTGCTCGGGGCGCGGGCTCAGTGCACCGACAGACCGCCGTCGACGAAGATCGACTGGCCGGTGACATAGGCGGAGGCGCGGCCGGCGAGGAAGACGGCCGCGCCCTCGAAGTCCTCGGCCAGGCCGTTGCGGCCGGTCATCGTGCGGGCGGCCAGGGCGGTCACCTTCTCCGGGTCGGCGGACAGCCGCTGGTTGAGCGGGGTCATCACGAAGCCCGGCACCAGGGTGTTGACGGTGACGCCGTACGGCGACCAGGCCTCGGCCTGGGAGCGGGCCAGCGACTCCAGCGCGCCCTTGGAGACGCCGTACGCGCCGCTCTGCACGAAGGCGCGGTGGGCCTGCTGGGAGGTGATGTGGATGATCCGGCCGAAGCCGCGCTCCGCCATGCCGGGCCCGAACCGCTGCCCCAGCAGGAAGGGCGCCTCCAGGTTCACGGCCATGGTGGTGTCCCACACGTCCTCGCCCAGCTCGCTCATCGGCGGCCGCAGGTTGATCCCGGCGGAGTTGACGAGGATGTCCGGCTCGCCGAAGACACCGGCCGCCTCCTCGGCCGCCGCACGCACCCCGGCGCGGCTGCCCAGGTCGGCCGCGACCCAGCCGGCCCGGCAGCCGTCGGCCGTCAACTCGCCCACGGTCGCCTCCAGTTGCTCCTTGCCGCGGGCCACGGCCACCACACTCGCGCCGGCCCGCGCCAGCGCGCCGGCGATGGCCCGCCCGATGCCGGAACTGCCTCCGGTCACCAGGGCGACACGGCCGTCCAGCGAGAACAGGTCGGAGAGGTAGGCCTGGGAGGTCATGGACGGAGCGTAGACGGCTCGCGCCGGTCCGGCAGCCGGGTTTCGGCAGGTGGGCGGGTGCCACGGGGGCCGCGACCGTAGGCTGCCGGGCATGAGCATCATCGGAGTGGGGATCGATGTCGCCGAGATCGACCGGTTTCGCGCGTCGTTGGAGCGGACGCCCGGGATGGCCGACCGGCTGTTCGTGGAGCGGGAGCTGCTGCTGCCCAGCGGGGAGCGGCGCGGGATCGCCTCGCTCGCGGCTCGGTTCGCCGCCAAGGAGGCCCTGGCAAAGGCGCTGGGCGCGCCGCCCGGACTGCACTGGACCGATGTCGAGGTGTACGTCGAGGACAGCGGGCAGCCCCGGCTGCGGGTGAAGGGCACCGTGGCCGCGCGGGCCGCCGAGCTGGGCGTGCGGTCCTGGCATGTGTCGCTCAGTCATGACGCGGGCGTCGCTTCGGCGGTGGTGGTCGCCGAGGGCTAGGCCCGTTCGGTGAGGTGTCCCCGAGTACCCCGGGTGTGGGTGGTGGGGGTTGCGGGGCAGACTCGGTGCCATGCGTACTGCGTACAGCGTGGAGACGGTAAGGGCGGCCGAACGGGCGTTGATGGCGCGGCTGCCGGAGGGTGCGCTGATGCAGCGGGCCGCCGCGGGACTGGCCGCTGCCTGCGCCGAGTTGCTGGGGCGGGTCTACGGCAGCCGGGTGGTGCTGCTCGTCGGGAGTGGCGACAACGGCGGTGACGCGTTGTACGCGGGGGCGCGGCTGGCCCGGCGGGGGGCCGGGGTGACGGCCGTACTCCTTACGCCCGAACGGGCGCATTCCGGTGGGCTGGCGGCCCTGCGCAGGGCCGGGGGATCCGTCGCCGCGTCAGACGCCGTCGACGAACTGGTCGAGCGGGCCGACCTCGTGGTGGACGGGATCGTGGGAATCGGCGGCAAGGGCGGGCTGCGGCCCGAAGCCGAGGCCCTGGCCGGGGTCGCCCGGCGGTCCCGTGCCGCCGTGGTGGCCGTGGACCTGCCGAGTGGGGTCGAGGCGGACACCGGTGAGGTGCGGGGCGCCGCGGTCCGGGCCGATCTGACGGTGACCTTCGGGACGTACAAGCCGGGGCTGCTGATCGATCCGGCGCGGGAGTACGCCGGGGTCGTGCGGCTCGTCGACATCGGTCTCGAACTGCCCGCCGACGGTGAGCTGGAGGCCCTGCAACACGCTGACGTGGCACGGTTGTTGCCGGTGCCGGCCGCGGAGAGCGACAAGTACCGGCGGGGGGTCGTGGGGATCGCCGCCGGATCCGCGCGCTATCCGGGCGCCGCCGTGCTCGCCGTCTCCGGGGCGCTGCGGGGCGGTGCGGGAGCCGTGCGGTACGTCGGGCCCGCGGGGGACGCGGTCATCGCCCGCTTCCCGGAGACGCTCGTGTCCGACCGGGGGCCGCACAAGGCGGGGCGCGTGCAGGCCTGGGTGGCCGGGCCGGGCGCCGGGGACGACGCGGCGACCGTGGCCGAGGTGCTGGGCGCGGACGTGCCGGTGCTGCTCGACGCGGACGGGCTGCGGCTGGCCGAGCGGGACGCGGTGCGCGGGCGTACGGCCCCGACGCTGATGACGCCTCATGCGGGGGAGGCCGCCGCGTTGCTGGGGGTGCGCAGGGAGGAGGTCGAGGGGGCCCGGCTGGCGGCGGCGCGGGAGCTGGCGGCGGTGTACCGGGCGACCGTGCTGTTGAAGGGCTCCACGACCTTGGTCGCCGACGCGGGGGGTGGGGCCGTGCGGGTGAACGCCACGGGGACTTCTTGGCTGGCCACGGCGGGCAGCGGGGACGTGCTGTCGGGGCTCGCGGGGTCCTTGCTGGCGTCGGGTCTGTCCGCTGTGGACGCGGGGAGTGCGGCGGCGTATCTGCATGGCCTTGCCGGGCGGTTCGCGGCGGCGGGGGCGCCGGCGGGGGCGCATGACGTTGCCGCACGGATTCCGGAGGCGTGGCGGGACGTGCGGGCGCTGTAGCCGACCGGGGTTTCGCTTGCCTGCGCTGGCGGGGCGCCCTGTGCTGTCGCTGGGCGGGAGCGGGGGCGCTTGCCGGCGCTGACGGGGTGCCGCTTTCCGTGACGGGCGCCCAGCGGCACGACTGCCCGCGGCTACGGCGCCCCGAAGCCGGCCGCGACCGACGTACCCCGCTCCACCCCTCGGGTGACCCCTCCCGCGCGGCACCGTTGATCCGGTGGAGCCGGACGTTTGGCTGATCGCATGATCGTCAGACGAATCGCGTCGCGTGCCGTCACGGTGCTGCTCGCCACCGCGACCGCACTCCCGGCGGCCGGGACCGCGGCCGCTGCCGTACCTGCCGTACCGCCCGTACGGGCCGGCACCCCCGCACCCCCTGCCCCCGCCCCGGCCCCCGCTCCCGGCACCGCCCCCGAACTGGTCCCCGGTGTCGCCCCCGGACCCGGTCAGCCCTGGCAGATCGACACGCCCGACCAGGCACTCCCGCCGAAGGTGTACACGCCCACCGCCCAGGAGGACGCCGTCGAGCCCAAGGCCGCGCCTGCGGGGACGTACGACCTCATCGAGTACGTGCCGCTCGCCGACGCCGTGGCCAGGGTGGCGTGCAGCAAGCGGACCGGGCCGTACCAGCGGCAGGTGGAACGCTGGCTGAAGCTGAAGGTGGACGGCAAACAGTCCGCCGCCGACTGCAGGGCCGTCCGGGCGTTCCAGCTGAAGCACAAGATCAAGCCCGCCACCGGGTTCGCCGGACCCGTCACCTGGTCGACGATGATGCTCGCCGCGGCGAAGAAGAACCCGAACGCCGCCAAGAAGTGTCCCGTGCGGTCGTACAAGGTCGCCTGCGTCGATCTGGACCGCCAGCTCACCTGGGTGCAGAAGGGCTCCAAGGTGGTGTTCGGACCGGTGCCGATGCGCAGCGGACGTAAGGGGCTCGTCACCAGGAAGGGCTGGCACACCATCTACTGGCGGCACAAGAACCACGTGTCGACCCTGTACGACCAGCCCATGCCCTACGCCCAGTTCTTCGACGGCGGCGAGGCCTTCCACGCCGTCTACGGCAGCATCTACACCACCGTCGGCTCCTACGGCTGTGTCAACCTGAAGCTCGACGACGCGCGCAGGCTGTGGGACGTGCTGAAGAAGGGCGACCACGTCTACGTGTGGGGGCGCCGGCCGGGTACCTGAGTCCGTGATCGGGGCCCAAGCGGCCCTCTGAGAGACTGGGGGCGCCATGACTGAGACTGCGACTGTGCCGACCGCCCCCCTGCGCGCCCGCGCGGAGATCGATCTGGGTGCCCTGCGGGCCAATGTGCGCGCCCTGCGGGCCCGGGCGAACACGGCTGCCCTGATGGCCGTCGTCAAGTCCGACGGGTACGGCCACGGGGCGGTACCGTGCGCCCGCGCGGCCCTCGACGCGGGCGCGACCTGGCTCGGCACGGCCACACCCGAGGAGGCCCTCGCGCTGCGCGCGGCCGGGCTGCCGGGCCGCATCCTGTGCTGGCTGTGGGTGCCCGGCGGCCCCTGGCGGCAGGCGATAGAGGCCGACATCGACATGTCCCTGAGCGGGATGTGGGCGCTGCGGGAGGTCGTCGCGGCCGCCCGCGAGGCCGGGCGCACCGCGCGCGTGCAGCTCAAGGCCGACACCGGGCTCGGCCGCAACGGCTGCCAGCCGGGGGACGACTGGGCCGAGCTGATCCGTGAGTCCCTGCGCGCCCAGGCCGAGGGGCTGGTCCGGATCACCGGGCTGTGGTCGCACTTCGCCTGCGCCGACGAGCCGGGGCACCCCTCCATCGCCGCCCAGCTGGACCGCTTCCGGGAGATGCTGGCGTACGCCGAGGAGCAGGGCGTGCGACCCGAGGTGCGGCACATCGCCAACTCGCCCGCCGCGCTCACCCTTCCCGAGACCCACTTCGACCTGGTCCGCGCGGGCATCGCCCTGTACGGCATCTCGCCCAGCCCGGAGCTGGGCACCCCGGCCGACTTCGGGCTGCGCCCGGTGATGACGCTCACCGCCTCGCTGGCCTTGGTCAAGCACGTGCCCGGCGGGCACGGCATCAGCTACGGCCACCACTACGTCACGCCCGGCGAGACCACCCTCGGCCTGGTGCCGGTGGGCTACGCGGACGGCATCCCCCGGCACGCCTCCGGCACCGGCCCGGTGCTGGTCGACGGCAAGTGGCGTACGGTCGCCGGACGGGTCGCCATGGACCAGTTCGTGGTGGATCTCGGCGGGGACGAGCCCGCGGTGGGCAGCGAGGCCGTGCTGTTCGGGCCCGGCGACCGCGGTGAGCCCACCGCCGAGGACTGGGCGCAGGCCTGCGGCACGATCGCTTACGAAATCGTCACACGCATCGGAACCCGGGTTCCCCGCGTCTATGTGAACGCGTCCATGTGAACGGGGAAGAGTCGGGTAATCCGTTCGTGAGCGACAGCACGGCTCGGTTGTAACGCCGGTCATACCGGCACGACCGGAACCATCGTTACATCCGAACATCCGATGCACCCACCCAGGCGAACTGCAGTACGGCGAAGAGGAGCGGTACGTGAGCGAGAGCAGCGCGGAGGCCCTGGCGGACGTCGTCGCCTCGGCGGCCGCCGCCTCCGCCGCGGAGGCGGCCGGGAGCTGGCGCAGGGCGACCGGCATCGCCGGTGCCGCGATAGGCGTGCTCGCCGCGGGCGCGGCGGCCGGCGTCGCCATCGAGCGGATGACGGTGGGCCGCGGGATGCGCAGGAAGGCCCGGCTGGCGCTGGACTCGGCGGGCCCCTACGGCACCCTGCGCGGCACCCCGGGCAAGGCGTACGCCGACGACGGCACCGAGCTGTACTACGAGGTCGACGAGGTCGAGCCCGACCCGGGACCGAACGTCTCCCCGCGCCGCCGCCGGCTGTTCGGCCGCAAGGCGCCCGCCCCGGTCACCGTCGTCTTCTGCCACGGCTACTGCCTCAACCAGGACTCCTGGCACTTCCAGCGGGCGGCCCTGCGCGGGGTGGTGCGGACCGTGCACTGGGACCAGCGCAGCCACGGCCGCTCCGGGCGGGGCGTGGCCCAGACCCGGGACCGGGTGCCCGTCACCATCGACCAGCTCGGCCGCGATCTGAAGGCCGTCCTCGACGCCGCCGTACCCGACGGGCCGATCGTGCTGGTCGGCCACTCGATGGGCGGCATGACCGTGATGGCGCTCGCCTCCGAGTACCCGGAGCTGATCCGGGACCGGGTCGTCGCCACCGCCCTCGTGGGTACGTCGTCCGGGCGGCTCGGCGAGGTCAACTTCGGGCTGCCCCTCGCGGGCGTCAACGCGGTGCGCCGGATCCTGCCCGGCGTGCTGAAGGCGCTCGGGCAGCAGGCGGAGCTGGTGGAGAAGGGGCGCCGGGCCACCGCCGATCTGTTCGCCGGGATCATCAAGCGGTACTCGTTCGCGGGGCGGGACGTCGACCCGGCCGTCGAGCGGTTCGCGGAGCGGATGATCGAGTCCACACCGATCGACGTGGTCGCCGAGTTCTACCCGGCCTTCACCGACCACGACAAGACCGAGGCGCTCGCCTCCTTCCGGGACATGCCGGTGCTCGTGCTGGCCGGCGTCCAGGACCTGGTCACGCCCAGCGAGCACAGCGAGGCCATCGCCGACCTGCTGCCCGACGCCGAGCTGGTCCTGGTCCCGGACGCCGGGCATCTGGTGATGCTGGAACACCCGGAAGTGGTCACCGACCGCCTCGCCGACCTGCTCACCCGCGCGGGTGCGGTGCCCGCAGGGGCTACGGTTATGGGCTATGGAAGCACCAGCAGCACCGCGGGACCCCGCTGAGACCCGGCTGACGATCACCTCGCCCGAGCAGATGCGGGAGCTGGGCCGCAGGCTTGCCAAGCTGCTGCGCGCGGGCGACCTGGTGATGCTCAGCGGTGAGCTGGGCGCCGGCAAGACCACGCTGACCCGCGGCCTGGGCGAGGGCCTCGGCGTGCGCGGCGCGGTCACCTCGCCGACCTTCGTGATCGCCCGGGTGCACCCCTCCCTCGGCGGCGGCCCGCCCCTCGTCCACGTGGACGCCTACCGGCTCGGCGGCGGCCTGGACGAGATGGAGGACCTGGACCTCGACGTCAACCTGCCCGACTCGGTGATCGTCGTGGAGTGGGGCGAGGGCAAGGTCGAGGAACTGACCGAGGACCGCCTCCAGGTCGTCATCCACCGCGCCGTCGGCGACACCACGGACGAGGTACGGCACGTGACGGTGACCGGGCTGGGCGAGCGCTGGGCCGAGGCCGGTCTGGAGACGCTCACTGCTTGACCGGCATCAGGATTCCGACAGTCCGTCGGCAACATATTGCGCAGGACGCCCCGGGCGTGGTCACATGGTACCCAGCCCGTAGTTAGGCATACCTAACTACCTCCGCCCCCGCACCTCAGGAGGCGCCCATGACCGAGTCCCGACCCACCGGGGTGTCCATGCACGACCTGCTGGCGTCGTGCGCGGCGGCGGAGGCGGTTTCCAGACCACCCCGGGACCTGCAGCGCCCCGAATGGGCGCGGGGAACTGCGCGACCAGCCACAACGCACCCGCAGACGCCAGACGGCCGAACCCGGCACTGCCCCTAGCGGATCACCACCACCTTCACCCCGACCGTCCCGAACTCCCACATCGCTTCCCCGTCGACCCGCGTCTCCCGAATCCCCCCGGTCCGCACGCCGGGCTCGGCGGCAGCCGCTCCGCTGCCCACCTCCGCGCTGAAGCCGATCGCCACCCCGTCCACGCTGGTGAACCGCACCACGTGCTCGATGGGCATGCCGTCCGTCCCGTTGGTCGCGCTCGAGCGCGATGTGACCCAGTACGTGCCCACCGGCGGATCGACCCTGCCCGGGACGACCTTGTAGGTCCGCTCCACCTGGTCGCCGGGGCCGACCAGCCAGACCCGGTCGTCGTCCACCGAGTACACGACCCGTTCCCCCTGGCCGGATCCGCCCGGCAGGGCGGTCGGGTTGTTCCGGTCGCGCGGCGCCTTCGAGGCGGTCGCCGAGGGTGACACGCTCGCCGTGGGCCCGGCGCCCAGGCCCGCCGGTACGGTCGCCCGGGCCTGGTAGGTGAGGAAGCCGACGGCTGCGACGGCCAGCGCGGTGAGGCCGGCCACGATCCCCGAGCTGGTCCCTGTCACCCGCGCCCACCTCTGCCTCGCGCCATATGTCGTACTTCGTACAGACCGTAGCAGTCAGTGACCGTACGACCCGGACGGCCATGCAGGGGGCGCGGGCGCCGTAGGCTGTTCGCGTGCTCTTGCTCGCTCTGGATACCGCAACACCCGCCGTGACCGTCGCGCTGCACGACGGCACGGGCGTCGTCGCCTCGTCGAGCCAGGTGGACGCGCGCCGGCACGGAGAGCTGCTGCTGCCGGCCGTGGACCGTGTGCTCGCCGAGGCCGGGCTGAAGCTGGAGGCGGTCACCGGGATCGTCGTCGGCATCGGGCCCGGCCCCTACACCGGCCTGCGCGTCGGCCTGATGACCGCCGACACCTTCGGCCTCGCGCTGGGCGTCCCGGTGCACGGCGTGTGCACGCTGGACGGCCTCGCCTATGCCGCCGACATCGAGAAGGGCCCCTTCGTCGTGGCGACCGACGCCCGGCGCAAGGAGGTCTACTGGGCGAAGTACGCCGACTCCCGCACCCGGCTGACCGACCCCGCCGTGGACCGGCCGGCCGACATCGCCGAGCAGGTCGCGGGCCTCCCGGCGGTCGGCGCGGGCGCGCTGCTGTACCCGGACACGTTCCCGAGCACCCACGAGCCCGAGCACGTGTCCGCCGCGGCCCTCGCCTCGCTCGCCGTCGAGAAGCTGGCCGCGGGGGAGGAGCTGCCGGCACCCCGGCCGCTGTACCTGCGCCGCCCGGACGCCCAGGTTCCCAAGAACTACAAGGTGGTCACCCCGAAGTGACCGTACGCATGCGCGAGATGCGCTGGTGGGACATCGACCGGGTCCTGGAGCTGGAGAAGGACCTGTTCCCCGAGGACGCCTGGTCCCGGGGCATGTTCTGGTCCGAGCTGGCCCACGCCCGGGGCGCGGAGGCGACCCGGCGCTATCTCGTGGCCGAGACCGAGGGCCACATCGTCGGCTACGCCGGACTGGTCGCCGCCGGTGAGCAGGGCGACGTCCAGACCATCGCCGTGGCGCGCGAGCACCAGGGCACCGGCCTCGGCGCCCTGCTGCTGGCCGAGCTGCTGCGCGCGGCGACCGCGTTCGAGTGCCACGAGGTGATGCTCGAATGCCGGGTCGACAACGTCCGCGCACAGAAGCTCTACGAGCGCTTCGGCTTCGAGCCGATCGGCTTCCGGCGCGGCTACTACCAGCCGGGCAACGTGGACGCCCTGGTGATGCGCCTGAGCGACCCCTCCTCAGCAGTACGTCCATCAGTACAGGAAACCGAGAGCAATGACTGACTCACGCGACGAGCCGCTGGTACTCGGCATCGAGACCTCCTGCGACGAGACCGGCGTCGGCATCGTCCGCGGCACCACCCTGCTGGCGGACGCCGTCGCCTCCAGCGTCGACGAGCACGCCCGCTTCGGCGGTGTCGTCCCGGAAGTGGCGTCCCGCGCCCACCTGGAGGCGATGGTCCCGACCATCGACCGTGCGCTGAAGGAGGCGGGAATCTCGGCGAAGGACCTCGACGGCATCGCCGTGACCGCCGGTCCCGGTCTCGCGGGCGCCCTCCTCGTCGGCGTCTCGGCGGCCAAGGCCTACGCCTACGCCCTGGGCAAGCCCCTCTACGGCGTCAACCACCTCGCCTCGCACATCTGCGTCGACCAGCTGGAGCACGGCCCGCTGCCCGAGCCGACGATGGCCCTGCTGGTCTCCGGCGGCCACTCGTCCCTGCTGCTGTCGGAGGACATCACCTCCGACGTCCGCCCGATGGGCTCGACCATCGACGACGCGGCCGGCGAGGCCTTCGACAAGATCGCCCGCGTGCTGAACCTGGGCTTCCCGGGCGGCCCGGTCATCGACCGGTACGCACGCGAGGGCGACCCGGAGGCGATCGCCTTCCCGCGCGGCCTGACCGGCCCCCGCGACCCGGCGTACGACTTCTCCTTCTCCGGTCTGAAGACGGCCGTGGCCCGCTGGATCGAGGCCAGGCGCGCGGCCGGCGAGGAGGTCCCGGTACGCGACGTGGCCGCGTCCTTCCAGGAGGCCGTCGTCGACGTCCTCACCCGCAAGGCCGTCCGCGCCTGCAAGGACGAGGGCGTCGACCACCTGATGATCGGCGGCGGAGTCGCGGCCAACTCCCGGCTGCGCGCCCTCGCCCAGGAGCGCTGTGAGGCGGCCGGTATCCGGCTGCGCGTCCCGCGCCCCAAGCTGTGCACGGACAACGGCGCGATGGTGGCCGCGCTCGGCGCCGAGATGGTCGCCCGAAACCGGGCCGCCTCCAGCTGGGACCTGTCGGCCGACTCCTCCCTGCCGGTCACCGACCCGCACGTCCCGGGCAACCACGACCATGTGCACGAGGTCAGCAAGGAGAACCTGTACTCGTGACCGTCGCGCTGATGTGGGAGGCCCGGGCGGCCGAGGGCCGGGGCGCGGAGCTGCTCGCCTGGGTACGCGAACAACGCCTGGCTCAAGAGCCGTTGCGCCGCGAGACCCTCCGGGCGCCGCAGGACCGGGTGCTGGTCATCACGTGGTGGGACGCGCCGTACGACGCCGAGCTGCCCGAACTGCCCGAGCCGGACGGTGGGTTGGTGACCCGGGCCGTGCACCGCTGGCGGTTCGAGCCGGTGGCCGACGGCCGAAGTTGAGGTGTGCGGCCGATCTGGTCTATGATCATCACACAGCGAACGGCCGGGAACCCGGAACGGGGAACACCGGCTCGGACGCGGTGCGTTGGTGGTCCAAGGAAAGACGTCCCGCTTCCTGCGGGGAGATGCAGGTGCAAGGCCTGCCCGGCGCTCCACTGAAACCCCGCCCCGGATCTCCGGGGCGGGGTTTCGCGTTACCGGCGGCCGACCCGCTGCGGCTGGTCCGCCTCCGCTTCGGGGCCGGCGAACTCCGGGGCCGTCGCCGCCCGCCGCTCCTGGAGGTGCGCGTACCCCATCAGGGCGAACAGCACCGCGAGCAGCACCGCCGAGGAACCCGCCGTACCCAGGTCCAGACCGCCCTTGGCGACCGGCTTGGTGAGCAGGTCGCCGGCCGTGGCGCCCAGCGGGCGGGTCAGCACGAACGCGATCCAGAAGAGGAGCACGTTCGGCACCGCCGGGACTTTCATCAGGGCAACCAGGACCAGCAGGAGGCCGGTCACCAGGGCCGCGCCGCCCAGATAGCCCAGGCCCGAGCTGTCGGACAGGAAGTCGCCCATCGAGGTGCCGAGGGTGTTGGAGACCAGGATCGCCGACCAGAACAGGGCCTCGCCCCGGAAGGTGACGATCTCGGTGATCTGGAAGGTCATCCCGCTCAGCTTCCAGCCCAGGAAGATCACCAGCAGGATCGAGATCAGGATCGCGGCGCCCTCCGGGTAACCGAGGCCGAGGCCCTGCGGACCCCAGCCGAGGTGTGTGGCGCCGTTCGAGAGGTACTTCGCGCTGGCGTCCCGGTTCATGAAGTCGGACATGGTGGTGCCGGCCATGGAGGTCGACAGGATCACGGTCCAGTAGAAGAACGGGTTGTAGCGCTTCGAGCGCAGCTGGACCACCAGCGTCACCACGAACACCAGGAACAGCGCGATGGTGGTGAGGAAGTAGCCGAGCTTGAGGGTCTGGGCGAACAGGTCGCCCGCGGTCTCGCCCAGGGTCGTCGCCGCGATCTTCATGATCCAGAACGCGAGGGTGACCTCGGGCAGCTTCTTCATGACGGACTTCGTCGTCGTCAAAAGGTGCTCCTGTGAGGGGGTGTCAGGTGATCGACGACCCTGCCAGGGGCAACCTGAAGCCATCCTGAACGCCCGTGTCAGGGGTCTTGCGGAAGGGGGGTCTGTGTGCCTCCGCCATGGCTCCATACGTTCCACCCGGCCCCTGACGTTCAATCAGTGCCGCGGGACACCTCCACCTCGCACCGCAGCCGCCGCTCGGCCCCCACCACCCGCAGCGGCCCGGTCAGCCGGATCCGGGCCGTGTGCCGCACGTCCGTGCTCGACGCCGCCAGCCGCAGCTCCAGCGCGCCCGGCTCCACCACCCGTGCCCCCGTGCGGTCCGTGAAGGCGGCCAGGTCGGCGTGGAAGCGGAAGGTCAGCCGGCGGGAGGCGCCCGGGGGCAGCTCCACGCGCCGGTACCCGATCAGCCGTACGTCGGGCCGGGTCACGCTCGCCACCGGGTCGTGCAGATACAGCTGGACCACCTCGGCGCCCGCGCGGTCGCCGGTGTTGCGGACGGTCAGCGAGAGGTCGTACGAGCCGTCCGTGGGGATCCCGGCCTCGGGAGCGTGCACGTCCTCCCAGACGAAGGTCGTGTACGAGCGGCCGTGCCCGAACGGGTACAGCGGGGTCGGGTCCAGGCTGCTGACCTCGCCGGCCAGGCCCAGCGGGGGCTGGAGGTAGGTCCAGGGCTGGCCACCGGGCATCCGCGGCACGCTCACCGGGAGGCGGCCGGAGGGGTTCACCCGGCCGGACAGCACCCCGGCCACCGCGGGTCCCCCCTCCTCGCCGGGGAAGAAGGCCTGGACGACCGCGCCGAGCCGGCCATGCCACCGGCCCAGGGCGTAGGGCCGTCCGGTGAGCAGGACCAGCACCACCGGGACGCCGGTCGCCACCAGCGCGTCCAGCAACCCCGCCTGTACGCCGGGGAGGTGGAGATCGGCGGCATCGCAGCCCTCGCCGGAGGTGCCCCGCCCGAACAGGCCCGCCCGGTCGCCGAGCACCGCCACGCACACGTCCGCCTCCGCCGCCCGGGCCACCGCCTCGGCGAAGCCGGCGGTGTCCGGGTCCGCGACCGCGCAGCCCGCGGCGAACGTGACCTTGGCGTCGGGGAGTTCGGCGCGCAGGGAGTCCAGCAGGGTGGCAATCTCGATGCCGGGCGGGACGTCGGGGTGGTGGGTGAGGACGTGGGAGGGGAAGGAGTAGCAGCCGAGCATGGCGAGCGCGTCCGCCGCGCGCGGGCCGACGACCGCGATCCGGGCGTCGCAGGGCAGGGGGAGCAGGCCGTCGGGGTTGTCCAGCAGGACCACCGACTCCTGCGCCAGGCGCCGGGCCAGGGCGCGGTTCTCCGCCGAGTCCAGGTCGACCGGGCCCGCCGGCTCGGGGCGCCAGTCCTCGTCCAGCAGGCCCAGCTCGCACTTCTGCAGCAGGACCCGGCGGGCCGCGCGGTCCACCAGCGCCTCGGGGATACGGCCCTCGCGCACGGCGGTCACGAGCGGGGTGCCGTAGCACCGCAGGGTCGGCAGCTCGACGTCGATGCCCGCGGCCAGCGCCAGATGGGCCGCCGCCGCCTCGTCCGCCGCGACCCGGTGCAGGGTCTGGAGGAAGCCGATGCCGAAGTAGTCGGCGACCACCGTGCCGGTGAACCCCCACTCGTCGCGGAGGAGCCCGGTCAGCAGGCGCGGGTCGGCCGAGACCGGCACCCCGTCGGTCTCGGTGTAGGCGGCCATCACCGAGCGGGCCCCGCCCTCGCGCAGCGCCATCTCGAACGGCGGCAGCGTGATGTCGGCGAACTCCCGTACGCCCGCCCGGACAGGCGCCAGGTTCCGGGCGCCGGCCGAGGACGCGTACCCGGCGAAGTGCTTGAGCGTGGCGACGACACCGGCCGACTCCAGACCGCGGACGTAGGCCGTGCCGATGGTGCCGACCAGGTACGGGTCCTCGCCGATCGTCTCCTCGACCCGCCCCCAGCGCGGGTCGCGGACCACGTCCAGGACCGGCGCGAGGCCCTGGTGGACGCCGGAGGCGCGCAGGTCGTGGCCGATGCGCCGGCCCAGCTCCTCGACCAGCGCGGGGTCGAAGGAGGCGCCCCAGGCGAGCGGCACCGGGTACGCCGTCGCGCGCCAGGCGGTGAAGCCGGCCAGGCACTCCTCGTGGGCGACGGCGGGGATGCCGAAGCGGCCGGCCGCGGCGATCCGGCGCTGGGCACGGGCCAGGGCCTGCGCGGCGAGCGCCGGCTCCACGGGGGCGGTGCCGAAGGAGCGGGTCAGCTGGCCGAGACCGAGGGCGATCAGCTCGTCCCAGTCGTATGCGGCGGTCATCTCCCGCTGGAGGGGTGCGACCCCGTCGCCGTCCGTGGCGGCGCCCACCCACACGCCGTACAGCTGGGCGGCCTTCTCCTCCAGGGTCATCCGGGAGAGCAGGTCGGCCACGCGGGCGTCGGCGGGCAGGGCGGGGTCGCGCCAAGGAGCGGTGGCCATGGAACTCCCATCACTCTGACTATCGCTCACGAATGGTTCGAATGTTTCGCTGAATACACCGAATGTTCCGGGAACCTATGACCCGCCAAGGCCTTCGTCAAGGGGCGCCGCGGGGATACGATCCCGGGCATGAAGCCTTCGAAGTCGGCAGAGACACAGACGGCGACTATCGCCGAGATCGCCCGTGCGGCCGGGGTGTCGGCTCCGACTGTTTCGAAGGTGCTCAACGGCCGTGCCGATGTCGCCCCGGCGACCCGGACCCGGGTCGAGGAGCTGCTGCGCGCCCACGGCTACCGGCGCCGACGCGCCGAGGCGTCCCGCTCCCCGCTGATCGACCTGGTCTTCCACGAGCTGGAGAGCGCCTGGGCGCTGGAGGTCATCCGGGGCGTGGAGAACGTGGCCCGGGAGGCCGGGCTGAGCGTCGTGCTCTCCGAGTCGGCCGGCCGGCTCACGCCGGGCCGGACCTGGGCCGACCAGGTGGCCGCCCGCCGCCCGCACGGCGTGGTGCTGGTGCTGTCCGGGCTGGACGAGTCCCAGCGGGCGCTGCTGACCAGCCGCTCCATCCCGTTCGTGGTGATGGACCCGGCCGGCGACCCGGGCCCGGACGTGCCGTCCATCGGCGCCACCAACTGGCAGGGCGGGCTGGCCGCCACCCGTCATCTGGTGGAACTCGGCCACACCCGGATCGGCGCGATCAGCGGCCCGTCCCGGATGATGTGCAGCCGGGCCCGCGTCGACGGCTACCGCGCCGCGCTGGAGACGGCCGGCCTGCCCGTCGAGCCCTCGCTGATCGCGGCCGGCGACTTCCACCACGACTCCGGCTACCGCCTGGGCCTTGCGCTGCTGCGCCGCCCCGACCGGCCGACGGCCGTCTTCGCGGGCAACGACCTGCAGGCCCTCGGCCTGTACGAGGCCGCCCGCGAGCTGGGCCTGCGCATCCCGGAGGACCTCAGCGTGGTCGGCTTCGACGATCTGCCGGTGGCCCGCTGGGTCGGCCCGCCGCTGACGACCGTACGGCAGCCGCTGACCGAGATGGCCGAGGCGGCGGCCCGGCTGGTGCTGGAGCTGGGACGCGAGCGGCGGGAGCGGGCGGCCACCCGGGTGGAGCTGGCGACCAGCCTCGTCGTACGCAGCAGCACGGCTGCCCCGTGACGCGGGTGGCCGGAAGGTGACGTATTGACGGGTGGGGTGGGCACCCCCACGCTCCTCCGAAGTCAATCGGTTCCGCAACCGAAACTTTCGGATGCGCCCCGCAGAACCACGTCAGCACCGAGGTCGGCCGCTACAAGAGCAGGATCGCCGCCTGGGACGTGCGCTGACCTGGGCGCACGCGGCCGACCCGGCGCAGCAGAAGGCCGACTTCAAGTCCGTCGTGGCCGCCTGCGCGGCGGTCGCCCGCTGTGTGAACGTCACCGTGTGGGGCTTCACCGACGCCGACTCCTGGGTGCCCGGCACCTTCCCCGGCTACGGGGCGGCGACCCCGTACGACGAGAACCACCAGCCGAAACCCGCGTACTACGGCATCGCGGAGGCGCTGGGCGGCAGCGGTGGCGGCACCCCGCCGGCCAGCAGCTCACCCAGGCCTGGAACGCGACCTGCACCCAGTCGGGGACGGCGGTGTCGTGCGCCAACGCCTCCTACAACGGGACCGTGCCGGACGGGGGTTCGGTCACGTTCGGCTTCAACGCGTCCTGGAGCGGCGGCAATCCGGTACCCACGGTGACGCTGGGATGAGAATTTCCCAAGAAGTCCGCCGTTCACCGGTTCTGCTAACAGTCCCCTAATAATTCGGACTTACGTTCCTGCCGTGACGCGACAAGAGGAGCAACGCGACGCCGGCAGACAGGTGGGCCGACGGTCGAGAGCGCTGAAGGCCGTCGGCATCACCCTGACGGGCGTCCTGGTACTGGGCGCGGCGCTGGCCGGCTATGCGTACTGGCATCTGAACGACAACATCAAAGGCGTCGACATCAACAGCGCACTGGGCGACGACCGCCCGGCCAAGGCGGTGGTCAACCCCTCGGCCGCCGCCTCCCCGCTGCCCACCGGCTCCCTGAACGTCCTGGTCCTCGGCTCGGACTCGCGCAGCGGCAAGGCCAACAAGGAGCTCGGCGGCGGCGACAGCTCCGGCGCCCGCTCGGACACGGCGATGGTCGTGCACCTCGACGCGGGCCGCACCAGCGCCACCGTCGTCAGCATCCCGCGCGACACCCTCGTCACCCGCCCCTCCTGCCCGCTGGCCTCCGGCGGCTCGACGGCGGTGGCGTACGGCGCGATGTTCAACACCGCCTACGAGGTGGGCGGGCCGGTGTGCGCGGTGAAGACCGTCGAGTCGATCACGAACGTCCGCATGGACCACTACATCGAGATCGACTTCTCCGGCTTCGCGCACCTGGTCGACGCGCTCGGCGGGGTCGACGTCACCACCACGCGGGACATCGACGACGACATGAGCCATCTGCACCTCGAGGCCGGCCACCACCACCTCGGCGGCGAGCAGGCCCTGGCCCTCGCCCGCACCCGGCACGGCATAGGCGACGGCAGCGACCTCGGCCGCATAGGCCTGCAACAGATGCTGGTGAAGGACCTGCTGGAGCAGATGAGCAGCACCAGTCTGCTCACCGACCCGGCCAGGCTGTACCGGGTCGCCGACGCGGTCACCGCCGGCCTCACCACCGACACCGGCCTCGACTCCCTGGCCGAGCTGATCCGGCTCGGCCAGAGCCTCGAGGGCCTGACCGCCGGCCATGTGAAGACGGTGATGATGCCGGTCGTCACCGCCCCCTCCGACCCCAACCGGGTGATCGCGAAGGAGCCGGCGGCGAGGGACCTGTGGGCGTCCCTGCGCTGAAGAAATTCGAAGAAAAAGTTCCGGGGCGTGTCGATCCCGGGCTCTTCCGTTCGACGCATGGGTGAGTGGCGGGGAAGGACCCAGCCGCCGGACCGAAGGAGTCACCATGCCGCGTTACCTCTCCATCGTGAAGATCGACGAGACCACCGCCCCGCCGGAGGGCCCCAGCCCCGAGCTGATGGAGCGGATGGGTGCCCTGATCGAGGAGATCACCAAGGCCGGCGTCATGCTCGACACCGCCGGGCTGACCCCTCAGGGCCAGGGCAAGCGGGTGCACTGGGAGGGCGGGAAGCTCACCGTCACGGACGGGCCGTTCACCGAGTCGAAGGAGGTCATCGGCGGCTATGCCCTCATGCAGTGCAAGGACATGGACGAGGCCCTGGAGTGGACCAAGCGGTTCGTCCGGACCCACGAGGAGTACTGGACGGTGACCTGCGAGGTGCGGGAGATCGCCGAGGCCTGACCATTCCTTGGCGCAACGCCGACGGAGGTGTTGCATGGTGGGCTGTGGAACCACAGCCCACCGCAGCACAGCCGACCGCAGCACAGCCGACCGCAGCACAGCCCACCGCAGCACGGTCCACTGCGGCCCACGCCATCGAGACCGTCTTCCGCCTGGAGTCGCCCCGCGTCATCGCCGGCGTCGCCCGGATCGTCCGGGACGTCGGTATCGCCGAGGAACTGGCGCAGGACGCGCTGGTCGCCGCCCTGGAGCGGTGGCCCCGCGACGGCGTGCCCGACAACCCCGGCGCCTGGCTCATGGCCACCGCCCGGCACCGCGCCGTCGACCTGGTCCGGCGCCGCGAGACCTACGCCCGCAAGCTGCAGGAGATCGGCCGGGACCTCGCGCAGTCGGCCCCGGTCTCGTACGACGAGCCCGCCGATCCGGACGACATCGACGACGACCTGCTCCGGCTGGTGTTCACCGCCTGCCATCCGGTGCTGTCGCCCGAGGCCCGCACCGCGCTCACCCTGCGCCTGCTCGGCGGCCTGACCACGACCGAGATCGCCCGCGCCTACCTTGTCCCGGAGCCGACGATCGCCCAGCGCATCGTCCGCGCCAAACGCACCCTGGCGAAGAAGAACATCGCCTTCGAGATGCCCTACGGCCCCGACCGCGAGGCCCGCCTCGGCTCCGTCCTGGACGTCATCTACCTGATCTTCAACGAGGGGTACGCGGCGACCGCCGGCGACGACCTGCTGCGCCCCGGCCTGTGCGAGGACGCGCTGCGCCTGGCCCGCGTGCTGTCCGTGCTGGTGCCCAAGGAGCCGGAGGTGCACGGCCTGACCGCGCTCCTGGAGTTCCAGGCGTCCCGCACCGCCGCCCGCACCGCCCCGGACGGCGCGCCCGTCCTGCTCAAGGACCAGAACCGCCGCCGCTGGAACCGCATGCTCATCGCCCGCGGCATCCGCGCCCTCGACCGCGCCGGCGCCACGGCGACGGGCGCCCCGGGCCCGTACGCCCTCCAGGCGGCCATCGCCGCCTGCCACGCGCACGCCTACACGTACGAGGAGACCGACTGGCGCGCCATCGCCACCCTGTACGGCCTGCTGGCCGCCCGTGCCCCGTCCCCGGTGGTCGAGCTGAACCGCGCGGTCGCCGTGTCGATGGCCGACGGCCCGGCCGAGGGCCTGGAACTGGTGGACGCCCTGGCCGCCGAACCCGCCCTGCGCGACTACCACCTGCTGCCCAGCGTCCGCGCCGACCTGCTGGCCCGCCTCGGCCGCACGGCGGAGGCCCGCACGGAGCTGGAACGAGCGGCCACCCTGGCCCGCAACGAGCAGGAACGCCACCTGCTGCTGCGCCGGGCCGCCGAGGTGGCGCCGGACTCTGGTAGGTAGCTAGGCGGGCTGCCCGACCAGCATCGTCGGCGCCCCCGCCACCCGCGTCAGGAACACGGTCGCCGCGTGCGGCCCCTGCGGCTTGACCTTCTTACGCAGTTCCTCCGGTTCGACGGCCGAGCCGCGCTTCTTCACGGTGAGCGTGCCGACCTCCCGTTCGCGCAGCAGGGCCTTCAACTTCTTGACGTTGAAGGGGAGTTGGTCGGTGATCCGGTAGGCGGAGGCGTACGGGGTGGGGCGCAGGTCGTCGGCGGTGACGTAGGCGATGGTGGGGTCGATCAGGCCGCCGCCCAGCTGTTCGGCGACCTCGGCGACCAGATGGGCGCGGATGACGGCGCCGTCGGGCTCGTACAGGTAACGCCCCACGGGCCGCACCCGGGGATCGGGCAGGCCCCTGCCGAGGAGTGTGCGCGGGCCGGGCAGCAGGGTGGCGCGGACCGCGCCCGGCTCGGTCCCGAACCACACCACCGCCTCCTTCACGTCCCCGCCGTCCGAGATCCACTCGGCCTCGGCGTCGGCGGGCACGGCCTCGTGCGGAATGCCGGGCGCCACCTTCAGCGCCGCGCGGGGTGCCCTGCGGGCGGCCTCGACCGCCCAGGACAGGGGTGGGGAATAGGCCTCGGGGTCGAAGATCCGCCCGCCCGTCGCCCGACCACCACCCCTCACCGACGCGCTTCGCGCGGCCCCGTCTGACCGCCCGCCCCGCCGGCCGGGGTCGACGAACACGGCGTCGTACCCGCCGGTGTCCACCTCGGTGACGTCCGCCTCCCGGACCTCGATCAGCTCGCCCAGCCCCAGCGCCTCGGCGTTCACCCGGGCCGTGGCGGCCGTCACCGGGTCCCGGTCCACGGCGAGCACCCGGATCCCGGCCCGGGCGAACGCGATCGCGTCCCCGCCGATCCCGCAGCACAGGTCGGCCACGGAGGTCACGCCGAGCCCCTTGAGCCGCTGCGCGCGGTACGCCGCCACGCTCGTCCGCGTCGACTGCTCGACCCCGTTGGGCGTGAAGAACATCCGCCCCGCGTCCGCCGCCCCGAACTTCGCCGCCGCCCGCTGCCGCAGCCGCGCCTGGCCGAGCGCGGCCGACACCAGTTCGGCGGGATGGTCGCGGCGCAGCCGGGTGGCGACGGCGAGTTCGTCCGCCGGGGCGGTGTCGCGGACCTCGTCGAGGAGGGCGCGGCCTTCGGGGGTGAGGAGCAGGGCGAGGTCGTTCACCGGCTCATTGTGGGCCAGTCGGTGGATCGTGCGCCTCCGGTGGCGGTGTCGGTCCGGGCTCAGGGCTCTTGCCTGGGAGGATCCGGCACCATGCGAGCAGTCGTACAAAACGATAAAAAAGGGACCCGTGTTCTGCTCCGGGGGGCCGCCGTCGCACTGGCCTTCGCGGCCCTCCTGCCCGGCTGTTCCGGCTTCGGCACGACCCGTCACGCATCCGGCCCCGTGCAGGTCCTGGGCCCCCAGGCCCGCCAGGCCGCCGAACACGCCCGCCTGGTCGCCGCCGCCAAGCGCTGGGGGCTGAAACAGGCCCCGCTGACCCCGCCCCCGCCACCCAGGAGGAAGCCGGAGATCACCGCCCGGGCCGGCTTCGAGGTGGACCACCAGGAGGACTGGGACCTGCCGCCGGTCTTCACCACGATCCCCACCAAGAAGAAGATCGTCTTCCTCACGATCGACGACGGCTCGGAGAAGGACCCCAGGTTCCTGCGGATGATGGAGGACCTGAAGGTCCCGTACACCGCCTTCCTCAGCAACTACCTGGTCAAGGACGACTACGGCTACTTCCGCACGATGCGGTCCTACGGCCACACCCTCGACAACCACACCCTGCACCACCCCTACCTGCCGGGTCTGTCCTACGAGGAGCAGAAGGACGAGATCTGCGGCATGCAGGACATCATGAAGAAGCAGTTCGGCAAGCGCCCCACGGTGTTCCGCCCACCGTACGGCAACTACAACCAGGACACCCTGCGCGCCGCCAAGGCCTGCGGCATCAAGTACGCGCCGATCTGGAACGAGGAGGTCTACGTCGACCACTGGGAGTACCGCGAGGACGACCAGAGGATGCGCCGCGGCGACATCGTCCTCACGCACTTCCGCGGCCGCTCCGACTGGGACGGCACGATGGTCGACGACATGCGCCGCTTCCTGAACAAGGTCACGCGCGAGGGCTACGCCGTGGCCCGCCTGGAGGACTACCTGTGAGGCCGGGGGCGGGGGACCGGAGAGCGGCTTCCGGGCGGCGACGCCGCCTCGGCCGGTACTCCGGCGCACTCCTCGCCTCGGCCCTCCTCCTCACCGCCTGCGCCCAGTCCGTCGACCCCATCGAACGCCTCGGCAAGAAGGCCGCCGAGGGCGTACGCCCGCACGGCCCCACCCCCGACCAGAGCTACCGCCGCTGGGGCCTGACCGAGCCCCTCGCCAGCCCCCCGCTGCACCCCGCCCGCGTCCTCGCCCTCTCCCCGCAGACCGGCGGCCGCACCCTGCCCCGCGCCGTGGACCATGTCCCCACCCACGACCGGGTCGTCTTCCTCACCTACGACGACGGCGCCGACAAGGACCCCCGTTTCGTCGACATGGTCCGCGAACTCCGGCTGCCGGTCAGCATGTTCCTCACCGACAGCGTCGCGGGCCCCGGTTACGGCCACTTCGCCCGCCTGCACCGGCTGGGCGCCGGCATCCAGAACCACACCCTCGACCACCGCGCGCTCGCCGGGCTGCCCTACGCCGGGCAGCGCGCCGAGATCTGCGGCCAGCAGGCCAGGCTCAGATCCAGCCTCGGCGTGCGCCCCCGCCTCTTCCGCCCGCCGTACGGCTCGTACGACACCACCACCCTGCGCGCGGCGACCGACTGCGGCATCTCCACGGTCGTCCTCTGGCGCGCCGCGATGACCCCGACCGACCTCGTCTACGCCCACGGTGAACACCACCTCCGCCCCGGCGACATCATCCTGATCGGCCCGGACGAGACGACGGGCCCGAGCCTCAGGCAGCGCACGGCCTGGGTACTGCGGAGGGTGCAGCAGCGGGGGCTGACGGTGGGACGCCTTGAGGACTACCTGTAGGACCGTTCGCCGACGCTTCAGCGAGGGCCGGCACCAATCAGCCTGTCCGGCGCTTGAGGACGAGGCCGTCCAGGCCGAAGCGGGGGTCTGGGGGCGGCAGCCCCCAGGACGGCGGGGCGACACCGGCCCACTGAACGAGCCCGGCGCCGACAAGATCCGGCCGACGCGCCGCACGGCATTGGCACTCCGCTTGACCGAGTGCTAATCGCGGTCATAGTCTCGGCTCTGGCACTCCCCCCTGGAGAGTGCCAACAAACGCGACGGGCAGGTCCGGCACCCGCGACGACGGATCCACCTGGTCGCCACCTCAGACAGTTAACCCCGTGAGATCTCCGAAGGGGGAGGTCGGATCGTGACGACCACCAGCTCCAAGGTTGCCATCAAGCCGCTCGAGGACCGGATCGTGGTCCAGCCGCTCGACGCCGAGCAGACCACCGCCTCTGGCCTGGTCATCCCGGACACCGCGAAGGAGAAGCCCCAGGAGGGCGCCGTCCTCGCCGTGGGCCCGGGCCGCTTCGAGAACGGCGAGCGCCTTCCGCTCGACGTCAAGGTCGGCGACGTCGTCCTGTACAGCAAGTACGGCGGCACCGAGGTGAAGTACAACGGCGAGGAGTACCTCGTCCTCTCGGCTCGCGACGTCCTCGCGATCATCGAGAAGTAACCACCTCGAGCATTCCTTTGCTCCTGAGCTGCGCCCCTGGCCCCCGCGACCGATAACGAAGCCGGGCGTCCGGGGCGCAGTTGTCTTTCCACCCATAGATTTCCGAGAGGGCTCCCGCTGTCATGGCGAAGATCCTGAAGTTCGACGAGGACGCCCGTCGCGCCCTCGAGCGCGGCGTCAACAAGCTGGCCGACACGGTGAAGGTGACGATCGGCCCCCGTGGCCGCAACGTCGTCATCGACAAGAAGTTCGGCGCCCCCACCATCACCAACGACGGTGTCACGATCGCCCGCGAGGTCGAGATCGAGGACCCGTACGAGAACCTCGGCGCCCAGCTGGTGAAGGAGGTGGCGACCAAGACCAACGACATCGCGGGTGACGGCACCACCACCGCCACCGTGCTCGCCCAGGCGCTGGTGCGCGAGGGCCTGAAGAACGTCGCCGCCGGTGCCTCCCCGGCCGCCCTGAAGAAGGGCATCGACGCCGCGGTCAAGGCCGTCTCCGACGAGCTGCTCGCCTCGGCCCGCCCGATCGACGAGAAGTCCGACATCGCCGCCGTCGCCGCGCTGTCCGCCCAGGACCAGCAGGTCGGCGAGCTCATCGCCGAGGCGATGGACAAGGTCGGCAAGGACGGTGTCATCACCGTCGAGGAGTCCAACACCTTCGGTCTGGAGCTGGACTTCACCGAGGGCATGGCCTTCGACAAGGGCTACCTGTCGCCGTACTTCGTGACGGACCAGGAGCGCATGGAGGCCGTCCTGGAGGACCCGTACATCCTCATCAACCAGGGCAAGGTCTCCTCCATCCAGGACCTGCTGCCGCTGCTGGAGAAGGTCATCCAGGCCGGCTCCTCCAAGCCGCTGCTGATCATCGCCGAGGACGTCGAGGGCGAGGCCCTGTCGACCCTGGTCGTCAACAAGATCCGCGGCACCTTCAACGCCGTCGCGGTGAAGGCCCCCGGCTTCGGCGACCGCCGCAAGGCGATGCTGCAGGACATGGCGATCCTCACGGGTGCCACCGTCATCTCCGAGGAGGTCGGCCTCAAGCTCGACCAGGTCGGCCTGGACGTGCTCGGCTCCGCCCGCCGCGTCACCGTCACCAAGGACGACACCACGATCGTCGAAGGTGCCGGCAAGCAGGAGGACCTGACGGGCCGCGTCGCGCAGATCAAGGCCGAGATCGAGAACACCGACTCCGACTGGGACCGCGAGAAGCTCCAGGAGCGCCTCGCCAAGCTGGCCGGCGGCGTGTGCGTGATCAAGGTCGGCGCCGCCACCGAGGTGGAGCTGAAGGAGAAGAAGCACCGTCTGGAGGACGCCATCTCCGCGACCCGCGCCGCGGTCGAGGAGGGCATCGTCTCCGGTGGTGGCTCCGCCCTGGTGCACGCCTCCAAGGTCCTCGAGGGCAACCTCGGCAAGACCGGCGACGAGGCCACCGGTGTCGCGGTCGTCCGCAACGCGGTCGTCGAGCCGCTGCGCTGGATCGGCGAGAACGCCGGCCAGGAGGGCTACGTCATCGTCTCCAAGGTCAAGGACCTGGAGAAGGGTCAGGGCTACAACGCCGCCACCGGCGAGTACGGCGACCTGGTCAAGGCCGGCGTCATCGACCCGGTCAAGGTCACCCGTTCCGCCCTGGAGAACGCCGCCTCCATCGCCTCCTTGCTGCTCACGACCGAGACCCTGGTCGTCGAGAAGAAGGAAGAGGAAGAGCCGGCCGCCGCGGGCCACGGCCACGGCCACGCCCACTGAGCCTGACACGCTCGTACGAAGGCCCGGTTCCCCGCAGGGGGAGCCGGGCCTTCGCCCTGTCCGGACCGCTACCGCCCCAGACCGCTACTGCTCCAACTCGTCCAGCGCGCCGAGCTGTTGCATCAGCCCCAGCTGGTCGTGCTGCCACCAGGTCTCGGCGATCTTGCCCTCGCCCGTGAACCGGAACAGCGTCAGCCCGGTCATGGTCACTTTCCTGCCGGTGGGTGCGATCCCGAGGAAGTCGCCCTTGTGCGTCGCGTTCCAGGACCACCGCGCGCAGGCCCGGTCGTCCTGGGCCAGCACGTCCTCGACGGTGAAGCCGAAGTCGAAGGCGCCACGCCACATCCGGTACTCGGTGAGGGCGTTGTCCAGCCCGATGGTGTCCTGCGGATTCACCGGGTCATGGCTGTGGATGTCCTCGTCGAGAAGGTCGTTGAGCGGAGGCAGCTCGCCCGGCGTCTCGAGCACGGTGAAGAACCTGCGCACGGTGTCCTCGGCGAGGCGCTCGTCCCGCACGACGTCCAGATCGGTGAACGTCGGCGTCTCGTCGCACAGGGCGACCATCTCCTGGAAGATCTTGTCGGTCTCCGGGAGGTTCGAGTTCCGCATCGCCTCCTCGTACGACGGGAACTCCACCACTTCGACGATGTGCGACGCGTCCGAGCGGTCCTTGCCGACCAGCGCGTGCGTCGCCGTCCGCTTCCCCTTGGTCTGCGCGACCCAGTCGTCCATGAGCCGGTTCATCTCATCCAGCCGGCTCGTCCTGCACTCGATGAGCTGTACAAAGGTCATGACGCCGCCTCCCGGCCCCCCTGACCCGGTGTGTGTCACGCTCATTTTCGCACCGGGACGGCAGCGCCACCCGTCCGCTACTGCGGCCCGTACTTCCGCCCCGTACGGGACGTGACACCGCCCAGCAGCCCGCGCGGGGTGACCTTCACCAGGCCCATCAGCGCCTTGTAGCGGGGGTCGGGGATCGACAGCGACTTGCCGCGCGCCAGATCGGCCAGGGCCGCCGCGACCAGCTTGTCGGCGTCCAGCCACATCCAGCCCGGGATGTTGTCCGTGCCCATCCCGGCCCGCTGGTGGAACTCGGTGCGCACGAAGCCGGGGCACAGCGCCATCAGCCGCACCCCGCTGCCGGCCAGGTCCTTGGCCGCGCCCTGCGTGAACTGCACGACCCACGCCTTGGAGGCGCCGTAGGTGCCGCGCGGTACGAAGGCGGCCACGGAGGCGACGTTGACGATCCCGCCCCGGCCACGCTCGCGCATCGCCTCGGCGGCCGCCGAGGTCAGCCGGAGCACCGCCTCGCAGTGCACCTTGAGCATCTTGAGCTCGTCGGCCATGGGCACGTCCAGATAGCGGCCCTTGTTGCCGAAGCCGGCGTTGTTGATCAGCAGGTCGACCGGGTTCTTGCGGCTGCCCAGGCGGTCGGCCACCGCCTCGATGCCCTTGTCCTCGGACAGGTCGGCGGCCAGCACCTCCACCTCGATGCCGTGCCGGTCGTGCAGTTCGGTCGCCTGCTCGCGCAGCCGCTTCGCGTCCCGCGCCACCAGGACGAGGTCATGCCCGTCAGCCGCCAGTCGCCGCGTGAACGCGGCGCCGATCCCCGCGGTCGATCCCGTAATCAGAGCCGTTGTCATGGCCCAAGGGTATTGACTGCTCCCCTCCCTCGGGAGGAAGGCGTTCCCGGCCGGGGACGCCCCGTCAGCCCTGGTGCTCCGCCACGTACTTGCGGGCCTTCGCCAGGGTCTCCGTGTGCAGTGCCTCGCCCGCCGCGAGCACGCGCGGCAGCAGCTCACGCTCGGTGGTGACCGCGCGGAACTGCATCGCCGCCGTCACTTCGTGGTCCGGCCGGTGCACGATCTCGATCGGGTCGCCCGCCCGTATCTCACCCGGTTCGATCACCCGGAGGTAGGCGCCCGTCGCGCCCTTCAGGGTGAACCTCTTGACCCAGCCGCGCTCGCCCAGATGGCCCTGGAACGTACGGCACGGGATCCGGCCCGAGGTCACCTCCAGAACGACCCCGCCGCCGATCCGCCAGCGCTCACCGATCAGCGCCCCGGAGACATCCAGCCCGTCGGTGGTCAGGTTCTCTCCGAAGCAACCGTTGGCCAACGATCGGCCGAGTTCGCGCTCCCAGTCGTCGAGATCCTCGCGCGCGTAGGCGTACACCGCCTGGTCGTCCCCGCCGTGGTGCCGCAGCTCGCACACCGCGTCCCCGGCGAGCCCGCTCGCGCCGACCCCCTTGGGACCCGGCGCCGCCACCCTCACCGGCCCGTCGGCCGGCTGCTTGTCGATGCCCGTCACACCCTCCGCCTGGTCCGTGTACGGCACCGGCGTGGGGCGGCCCAGATTGACCGAGAGAAGCTTCATATCCGCACGGTACGGGACCCCACCTCAAAGCGTCGAGCGAATATCACGCACCATCTCCAAGCTGCCCTTATGCTTGACGGGTGATCGAGGCCCGTCATCTCCGCGTCCTGCGCGCCGTCGCCACCACCGGTTCCTTCTCGGCGGCGGGGCGCGAACTGGGCTGCACCCAGCCCGCCGTCAGCCAGCAGATGAAGGCCCTGGAGTCCTCGGTCGGCACCCCGCTGCTGGTCCGCACCGGCCGCGAGATGCGGCTGACCCAGGCCGGGGAAGCCCTGGTCAGGCACGCCTCCGGCATTCTCGCCGGGCTCACCGCGGCCGAGGAGGAGGTCGCCGCCATCGCCGGCCTGCGCGCCGGCCGGGTCCGGCTGGTCTCCTTCCCCAGCGGCAGCTCCACCCTGGTCCCCAACGCCCTGGCCGCCCTGCGCGCCGCCCACCCCGGCACCCGCGTCTCCCTGGAGGAGGCCGAGCCCCCGAAGTCCGTCGAGCTGCTGCGCGAGGGCGACTGCGATCTGGCCCTTGCCTTCCGCTACGAGGGGGCGGCGGTCGCCGAGGACTGGGACGACCTGGTCGTACGGCCCCTGCTGATGGACCGTCTGGTGGCGCTGGTGCCCGAGCGGCACCGGCTCTCCCGCGCGGCGAGCGTCGCCATCGGCGAGCTGGCCCAGGAGCCCTGGATCGCGGGCTGTCCGCGCTGCCGCGGCCAGCTGGTCGAGGTGTGCGAGGGCGCCGGTTTCACCCCGCGCATCGACTTCGCCACGGACGACTACCCCGCGGTGGTCGGCCTGGTCGGCGCGAGCCTGGGCGTCGCCGTACTGCCGCAGCTGGCGGTGGAGTCGGTACGGCCCAGGGGCGTGCGCACGGTGCGGCTGGAACCGGCGGTACGGCGCGAGATCGTCGCCCTCACCCTGCCCGACCTGGCACAGGTGCCGGCGGTGGCGGCGACGCTGGAACAGCTGTCCAGGGTGGCCGGGCGTCCGTCGTAGGGATCCGTCACAGGGATTCGGTCGCAGGGGTGCGGGCGTAGGGATGCGGGCGTAGAGAACTCAGGGCGGCGGTGTCATGGGCACGCGCGTCGCGAGGCGGCGTGCCCATGGTGGGCGGAAAGACGCGCCCGGCGGATCCTTAGGTGCAGAAACGTTCCTTCAATGGTTGGGGGCGGTATCCGCGCCGGTGGCCGAGGCTGTCACCAGGCGGTTGCGTGCACGCCCCATCAACTCCTCACGCTCATCCTCGGTCAGGCCGCCCCATACGCCGTACGGCTCGCGTACCGCCAGCGCGTGCGCCGCGCACTCCGCACGGACAGGGCACCTCATGCAGACCTCCTTGGCCGAGTTCTCGCGAGCGCTCCGAGCCGCCCCGCGCTCGCCCTCCGGGTGGAAGAAGAGCGAGCTGTCCACGCCGCGGCAGGCGGCCAGCAGCTGCCAGTCCCACAGGTCCGCGTTCGGTCCGGGAAGCCGGGAGAAATCTGCCATTACGTGACCCCTTGTAGCCGTTCTGAGCGGATACGGTGCCAACGACCGTACATCTCCGGTCTAAGGAGATGAAAATATGACTCATTGCGAATCTAGCCTCGGACACCGCGAAACGGGAAGAAAAGCGGCCAAATGGGGCATAGTTGTGATGAAAAGTTGAGGGTCCGTTGGTCATGTCTGCACCGTGTCGACCCCCTCACGTAGAGTGCCGAAGACGGCAGGCAGCCCCGTAACTCTTTCGAGTGACCGTCGTTGAGAGTGCGGAGGCGGTTGAAAACACAAGCGCTCGGGCAGGCGTCCGAGACGGTCGACCGCACAGGTGACGATTCCGTACCAGCCTGGAGGCTCAAGGTGACGCGCATCAGCTGCGGAGGGCGGTCATGACATCCGTCCTCGTCTGCGACGACTCCCCGCTTGCCCGAGAGGCGCTCCGCCGCGCGGTCGCGACCGTGCCCGGTGTCGAGCGCGTGACGACGGCGGCCAACGGCGAGGAAGTCCTCCGCCGCTGGGGCGCCGACCGCTCCGACCTCATCCTGATGGACGTGCGCATGCCCGGCCTGGGCGGCGTGGAGACCGTGCGCCGCCTGCTCTCCGCCGACCCCGGCGCGCGCATCATCATGCTCACCGTCGCCGAGGACCTCGACGGCGTGGCCCTCGCGGTCGCCGCCGGCGCCCGGGGCTATCTGCACAAGGACGCCTCGCGCGCCGAACTGCGGGCCACCGTGACCCAGGCCCTCGCCGACCCGACCTGGCGCCTCGCCCCGCGCCGGCTCCGCTCGGCCGAGATGGGCGCCGCGCCCACGCTCACCGCGCGCGAGATCCAGGTCCTGGAGGGCATGAGCCACGGCCGCTCCAACGCCGAGATCGGCCGCGAGCTGTTCCTCTCCGAGGACACCGTCAAGACGCACGCGCGGCGCCTGTTCAAGAAGCTCGGCGCCTCGGACCGGGCCCACGCCGTGGCGCTCGGCTTCCGCTGGGGACTGGTCCGGTAGGCAGTGCCCAGCCCCGCGGGGAAGGCGGGACCGGCCGCCACCGGGCACCACTCCCGGAGCCGGACGCGTATCCGCCTCCCCTGGCAGCAGCGGGGCACCTCGCAGCCGCCGGCATCACCCGTGCAGCCCCCTCGGCACGCCGCTCGGGGTGCCGTCCGGGGTGCGAATCGCCGTGACGGGTGTTCCGGTTGCCCAGGGGTGCGGTCGTGAGGTGCCTTCGAAGGGTGGACCCGGTCACATCCGAGGAGCCACCCGGGAACGGAGATCCACTCCGGGAACATCCGTGGTCGGCGCTGC
Source organism: Streptomyces sp. NPDC001709 (assembly GCF_053596375.1). Lineage (NCBI taxonomy): Bacteria > Bacillati > Actinomycetota > Actinomycetes > Kitasatosporales > Streptomycetaceae > Streptomyces > Streptomyces sp. NPDC001709. The sequence goes on from NZ_JBSFGB010000025.1 coordinate 107,334, forward strand.
TCGGCGGGCATAGGCGCGTACACGGGACGGCTGTTCGCGCCCTCGGCGTACGCCGGCGACGGACACTTCGGCGGGCCATGCGCAAGGCGGCCCGCCAGACGCGTGCTGCTCGTTTCGCCGCGGATGCCGCATCCTTGAGGTGTGGAGTCTCTCGGGGACGAGTCGGTCGAGCGGAAGGGGAGGGCGCAGGGAATGAGTGCCGGCGCGCCTGCTCATAACGCTTCGGTGCACAACCACGAGCACAATGCGACGGACCGGACGGCCGCAGGGCACCATGGACCGATGCGCGACGACGAGGCGGGCACGGCCCACGGGGCGATCGGTGCGCTCGTGCATCGCGCCGTCGACGGGGACGAGCAGGCCACGCATGATCTGCTCGCCCATGTCCACCCCTTGGCGCTGCGCTACTGCCGTACCCGGCTGTCCCGGCTCCCCGGGGACGCGCGCCACTTCGTCGAGGACCTCGCCCAGGAGGTCTGTGTCGCGGTCCTGCTCGCGCTGCCCCGCTACCGCGACACCGGCCGCCCCTTCGAGGCGTTCGTCTTCGCCATCGCCTCCCACAAGGTCGCCGACCTGCAGCGCGCCGCCATGCGCCACCCGGGTTCGACCGCGGTGCCCTCCGACGAGATGCCGGAACGGCCCGACGACTCCCTCGGCCCCGAGGAGCGCGCCCTGCTCAGCAGCGACGCCGAGTGGGCCAAGAAACTGCTGGCCAACCTCCCCGAGAACCAGCGGGAACTGCTCCTGCTGCGCATCGCCGTGGGCTTGACCGCGGAGGAGACGGGTCAGATGTTGGGAATGTCACCGGGAGCGGTCCGGGTGGCTCAGCATCGTGCGCTGAGCCGCCTCAGGGCGCTCGCCGAGCAGTAAAACCCAGGGTGAAGCCCCTGCAGTTCCTTCAGTTGAACAGGCACGCCTCCGTTTCCGTACGAACATACGAAGCCTGAAGCGACCCCGTACCGTGGAATTTGCTAGCGATGCTTCCCGTTAGCATGGACATCCGCACCGATCAAGGCCATTTGGGGAAGGTGTCATGACTGTCAACGTCGACGGAGTGCCCGGTAAATTCGCGACACTCGGGCTGACCTACGACGACGTGCTTCTGCTGCCGGGCCCGTCGGACATGGCGCCCGACGAGATCGACACCGCCTCGTACGTCTCCAAGAATGTGCGGGTCAACATCCCGCTGCTGTCCGCCGCCATGGACAAGGTGACCGAGTCCCGCATGGCGATCGCGATGGCTCGTCAGGGCGGCGTCGGCGTCCTGCACCGCAACCTCTCCATCGAGGACCAGGCCAACCAGGTCGACCTGGTGAAGCGCTCCGAGTCCGGCATGGTCACCGACCCCATCACCATCCACCCGGACGCCACGCTCGCCGAGGCCGACGCGCTGTGCGCCCGGTTCCGCATCAGCGGCGTCCCGGTGACCGACGGCGACAAGAGGCTCCTCGGCATCGTCACCAACCGTGACATGGCCTTCGAGAGCGACCGCAGCCGCCGCGTGCACGAGGTCATGACCCCGATGCCGCTGGTCACCGGCAAGGTCGGCATCTCCGGCCCGGAGGCCATGGAGCTGCTGCGCAAGCACAAGATCGAGAAGCTGCCGCTGGTCGACGATGACGGCGTCCTCAAGGGCCTGATCACCGTCAAGGACTTCGTCAAGGCCGAGCAGTACCCGAACGCGGCGAAGGACTCGGAGGGCCGGCTGCTGGTCGGCGCCGCGGTCGGCGTGGCCGGTGACTCCTTCGAGCGCGCCCAGGCGCTGATCGAGGCCGGCGTCGACTTCATCGTCGTCGACACCGCGCACGGCCACTCCCGCCTGGTCGGCGACATGATCGCCAAGATCAAGTCGAACTCCTCCGGCGTCGACGTCATCGGCGGCAACGTCGCCACGCGCGACGGCGCCCAGGCCCTGGTCGACGCGGGCGCCGACGGCATCAAGGTCGGCGTCGGGCCCGGCTCCATCTGTACGACGCGTGTGGTCGCCGGCGTCGGCGTCCCGCAGGTCACCGCGATCTACGAGGCCGCGCTCGCCGCCAAGGCCGCCGGTGTCCCGGTCATCGGCGACGGCGGTCTGCAGTACTCCGGCGACATCGCCAAGGCCCTGGTAGCGGGCGCCGACACGGTGATGCTCGGCTCGCTGCTCGCGGGCTGCGAGGAGTCCCCGGGCGAGCTGCTGTTCATCAACGGCAAGCAGTTCAAGTCGTACCGCGGCATGGGTTCGCTCGGCGCCATGCAGTCCCGGGGCGACCGCAGGTCCTTCTCCAAGGACCGCTACTTCCAGGAGGGCGTCGCCTCCGACGAGCAGCTGATCCCCGAGGGCATCGAGGGCCAGGTGCCCTACCGCGGCCCGCTGTCCTCCGTCGTCCACCAGCTGGTCGGCGGCCTGCGCCAGTCGATGTTCTACGTCGGCGGCAGGACGGTCCCGGACCTTCAGGCGAACGGCCGCTTCGTGCGGATCACCTCGGCGGGCCTGAAGGAGAGCCACCCGCACGACATCCAGATGACGGTCGAGGCGCCGAACTACAGCAGCAAGAGGTGACGCACACGCGCGCGTGAGGTCGGGAAAGGGCGGCTCCGGAGCATCCGGGGCCGCCCTTGTCGTACCTGTCGGCGATACTGGAAGGCGCTGCAACGCATAGGGAAAGGCCACAGACGTGACTGAGATCGAGATCGGGCGCGGCAAGCGCGGCCGCCGGGCGTACGCCTTCGACGACATCGCCGTCGTCCCCAGCCGCCGTACGCGGGACCCGAAGGAGGTCTCGATCGCCTGGCAGATCGACGCCTACCGCTTCGAGCTGCCCTTCCTGGCCGCCCCCATGGACTCGGTCGTCTCCCCGGCCACGGCGATCCGCATCGGCGAGCTGGGCGGCCTCGGCGTCCTCAACCTCGAGGGCCTGTGGACGCGGTACGAGGACCCGCAGCCGCTGCTGGACGAGATCGCCGAGCTGCCCGCCGAGCAGGCGACCCGCTGCCTCCAGGAGATCTACGCGGCGCCCATCAAGGAGGAGCTGATCGGCGCGCGCATCAAGGAGGTGCGCGACTCCGGCGTGGTCACGGCGGCCGCGCTCTCCCCGCAGCGCACCGCCCAGTTCTCCAAGGCGGTCGTCGACGCGGGCGTGGACATCTTCGTCATCCGCGGTACGACGGTCTCGGCGGAGCACGTCTCCCACTCGAGCGAGCCGCTGAACCTGAAGCAGTTCATCTACGAGCTGGACGTCCCGGTGATCGTCGGCGGCTGCGCCACCTACACCGCCGCGCTCCACCTGATGCGCACCGGCGCGGCCGGCGTCCTGGTCGGTTTCGGCGGCGGCGCCGCCCACACCACGCGCAACGTGCTCGGCATCCAGGTCCCGATGGCCACCGCGGTCGCCGACGTCGCCGCGGCCCGCCGTGACTACATGGACGAGTCCGGCGGCCGGTACGTGCACGTGATCGCGGACGGCGGCGTCGGCTGGTCCGGCGACCTGCCCAAGGCGATCGCCTGCGGCGCCGACGCGGTGATGATGGGCTCCCCGCTGGCCCGTGGCGCGGACGCGCCCGGCAAGGGCCACCACTGGGGCATGGAGGCGGTCAACGAGGAGCTGCCCCGCGGCAAGAAGGTCGACCTCGGCACGGTCGGCACGATCGAGGAGATCCTCACCGGCCCGTCCCACACCCCCGACGGTTCGATGAACTTCTTCGGCGCCCTGCGCCGCGCGATGGCCACCACCGGCTACAGCGAGCTGAAGGAGTTCCAGCGGGTCGAGGTGACGGTCGCGGACAGCCAGCACAAGCGCTGACGCCCGCGGCGCGAGCCCACGATGTGAAGGGCCCGGCCACCGACGAGGTGGCCGGGCCCTTCGGCTTGCCGGACGGCGCTACGCGGCGGACTTCTTGGCGCCGGAGAACGCGGCGAACGCGGCGATGGCGAAGAAGACGAAGGTCAGCGGGTCGGCCTCTTCCTTCCACGCCTGCTGGACCACGTCGAAGTGCTGGAAGAACAGCTCGTTGAAGCCGACGTGCAGCTGGTCGGCGCCGATCATGGCCTCGCCCACCAGCTGGCCGAGGTACACCGCGCCGAGCGCGAGGATCGCGCTGACGACGGGAAGGACGGGGTTGCGGCCGCCCGCCTTGCCGGCCGCGAGACCGACGACGAAGCCGACGCCGACGGCCGCGTAGCCGATCTCGTGCTTGGTGGCGCCGATGACGACACCGTAGAGCGCGGCGGCGGCGACGGCGGCGACGACCGCGGCGACCACGCCGAGGACGACGTTGTTCCGGGCCGGCGCGGGCGCGGCCGGCGGGGCGAAGGCACCCGGCTGGCCGGCGAAGGCACCCGGCTGCGGCGGGTACGGCGCACCGGCCGGGGCCTGCTCGGCGTACGGGTTGCCGCCGGCCGGACCCGGCTGCGGCTGCTGCGGCGGTGGAGCTGACTGGCTCATGACAGAAATCCCCCCGATATGGAGCACTGCTGAAGGACGGAAACGGAAAACCCCCGCACACGCCTGTGCGGCGGGTCCGGGGGAGATTAACAGCCTGGGACGACAACGCTCCCGGCTGTTTTCCGTTCGTGACCGGGCTCAGAGCCGGTGGGCCGCGCCCGTCGGGGTCGCCCCGCGCGTGTCCAGCAGCAGCTGGGCCTTTACCGACAGCCCCTGCAGGTCGTACGTGCGGTGCTGCTGGAGCAGGATCGTCAGATCTGCGTCGGCGGCCGTCTCGTAGAGCGAGTCCGCGCGCGGGACCGGGCGGTCCAGCACGTTCCAGGAGGTCACGAGGGGGTCGTGATAGCTCACGTAGGCGCCCAGTTCCATCAGCCGGATCGCGATCTCCTGGGCCGGGGTGCCCTGCAGGTCGGCGAGGTCGGGCTTGTAGGTGACGCCGAGCAGCAGCACGCGTGCGCCGCGGGCGGACTTGCCGTGCTCGTTGAGGAGGGTGGCGGCGCGCTGGACGACGTAGCGCGGCATGCGGTGATTGACCTGCTGGGCCAGCTCCACCATCCGCAGGGTGCGGGTGGCATGCCCGGTCAGGTCCTGCGGAACGCCGTGCCCGCCGACGCCGGGCCCGGGGCGGAAGGGCTGGAAGCCGAAGGGCTTGGTCTCGGCGCACCGGATCACATCCCACAGGTCGACGCCCAGCTCATGGCAGAGCACGGCCATCTCGTTGACGAGCGCGATGTTGACGTGCCGGAAGTTGGTCTCCAGCAGCTGCACCGTCTCCGCCTCGCGCAGCCCACGCGCGCGTACCACCTTGTCGGTGAGCCGACCGTAGAAGGCGGCGGCCGACTCGGTGCAGGCGGGGGTGAGGCCGCCGATGACCTTGGGGGTGTTGGCGGGGGTGTGGTCGCGGTTGCCGGGGTCGACCCGGCTGGGCGAGTAGGCGAGGTGGAAGTCGCGGCCGGCGCGCAGCCCCGAGCCCTTCTCCAGCAGGGGCAGCAGGAAGTCCTCCGTCGCGCCGGGCAGCACCGGCGACTCCAGGATCACCGTGGTGTGCGGGCGCAGCCGCTCGGCCAGGGCGCGGGCGGCCGCCTCCACCTGGCCGAGGTCGAGCCCGCCGTCGGCGCCGCGCGGGGTCGGCGCGCAGATCACCGCGGTGCGGACCCGGCCGAGCTGGGCCAGGTCGGTGCCGGGCCGGAAGCCCGCCGCGTGCATCCGGCGCAGCTCCGCGGGGCTGAGGGAGCCGGCCTCGGGCCCTGTGGTGTAGCCGATGGTGGGGATGCCTGCGGCGACGGCGGCCTGGGCGAGCGGCAAGCCGTAGGGGCCGAGTCCGATGACGGCGAGGTCTGCGGGCATGCGTGGGCCGTCCTTCCCAGTAGCCGAAGCGGGACAGGTGCGCAACCGCTGACGACAGCTTGAGCGAGCGCCCTGTCAGACTAGGTACACATATGACTGTTATGTGTGATTGTGTTCGTGTGTCTTCCGAGGGTTGTGCGCGAGTTGTCCACAGGTTGGGAGGCCGTGGTGGCTGAAGTCGGGCAACCCGGTCAGAATTTGGGCATGAGGAGGGGATGAAACCGGGCTTCGCCCACCGGGTGCGGCCGACGCGAGCGAGTCTGCGACAGCGGGAGGCAGCGGTGAGGACAGCGACTCTGGGTCCGGCGCAGCGCGCCGAGGCACTGGCGGCGATGGCGGAGCGCGAGCTGGACGTCCTGGTGATCGGCGGCGGAGTCGTCGGCGCGGGCACCGCGCTGGACGCCGTCACGCGCGGCCTGTCCACCGGCCTGGTCGAGGCCCGCGACTGGGCGTCCGGCACCTCGAGCCGCTCCAGCAAGCTGATCCACGGCGGCCTGCGCTATCTGGAGATGCTCGACTTCGCGCTCGTCCGCGAGGCCCTCAAGGAGCGCGGACTGCTCCTGGAGCGGCTCGCCCCGCACCTCGTCAAGCCGGTGCCGTTCCTGTACCCGTTGCAGCACAAGGGCTGGGAGCGGCTGTACGCGGGCTCGGGCGTCGCGCTCTACGACGCGATGTCCATGGCCCGCGGCCACGGCCGGGGCCTGCCCCTGCACCGCCACCTGAGTCACCGTCACGCCCTGCGCGTCGCCCCCTGCCTGAAGAAGGACGCCCTGGTCGGCGCCCTGCAGTACTACGACGCCCAGATGGACGACGCCCGTTTCGTGGCCACGCTGGTGCGCACGGCGGTGTCGTACGGCGCGAAGGCGGCCAACCGCGCGCGCGTGACCGGGTTCCTGCGCGAGGGCGAGCGGGTGGTCGGCGCCCGGGTACAGGACGTGGAGGGCGGCGGGGAGTACGAGGTCCGCGCCAAGCAGATCGTCAACGCGACCGGCGTGTGGACCGACGACACGCAGGCCATGGTGGGGGAGCGCGGCCAGTTCCACGTCCGCGCCTCCAAGGGCATCCACCTGGTGGTGCCCAAGGACCGCATCCACTCCACCTCCGGCCTGATCCTGCGTACCGAGAAGTCCGTCCTGTTCGTCATCCCCTGGGGCCGGCACTGGATCATCGGCACCACCGACACCGACTGGGACCTCGACAAGGCCCACCCGGCCGCGTCCAGCGCCGACATCGACTACCTGCTGGAGCACGTCAACTCGGTGCTCGCGGTGCCGCTCGGCCGCGACGACGTACAGGGCGTGTACGCCGGTCTGCGCCCGCTGCTCGCCGGCGAGTCCGACGCCACCAGCAAGCTGTCCCGCGAGCACACGGTCGCCCATCCGGTGCCGGGACTCGTGGTCGTGGCGGGCGGCAAGTACACCACCTACCGGGTGATGGCGAAGGACGCGGTCGACGAGGCGGTGCACGGGCTGGACGTGCGGGTCGCCGACTGTGTGACGGAGGAGATCCCGCTGCTGGGCGCGGAGGGCTACCAGGCGCTGTGGAACGCGCGCGCCCGGATCGCCGCCCGCACCGGACTGCACGCCGCCCGCGTGGAACACCTGCTGAACCGGTACGGCTCCATGGCCGAGGAACTCCTGGACCTCGTCGCCGCCGACCCCGCCCTGGGCGAGCCGCTGCAGGCCGCCGACGACTATCTGCGCGCCGAGGTGGTGTACGCCGCCTCGCACGAGGGCGCCCGGCACCTGGACGACGTCCTCACCCGCCGCACCCGCATCTCCATCGAGACCTTCGACCGCGGCACCCGCAGCGCCCGTGAGGCGGCCGAGCTGATGGCGCCGGTCCTCGGCTGGGACAAGGGCCAGATCGAGCGCGAGGTGGAGCACTACGAGAAGCGGGTGGAGGCGGAGCGGGAGTCCCAGCGCCAGCCGGACGACCTGACGGCGGACGCGGCGAGGCTGGGGGCGCCGGACATCGTGCCGTTCACCTGAGGAGGCGCGGCTGAAGCCCGCCCGTGATCCGGGTGCCTCGGCAGCGGCCGAACGCCCGTCACCCCCGCCGAAAACAGGCGCATTTCGCTGAAACCGGTGCACCGGAGCCCGCCTGGGGCAAGGGGCCCCCTGGGCGTTGGCCACTTGTCGAGTGAGAGACAATGGAGGCTCTGTCAGGGCGGGTTGTATGAGGGGACGCATGTCGGAGGCGGAGCGGGCGGGTACATCTCGTCAGGAGACTCGTCAGGACAAGAGCGAGCGTCGTCTCCTCGCCGGGCGGTACCGGCTGGGAGACGTGCTGGGCCGGGGCGGCATGGGCACGGTCTGGCGCGCCGAGGACGAGACCCTGGGCCGGACGGTCGCCGTCAAGGAGCTGCGGTTCCCGTCGAACATCGACGAGGAGGAGAAGCGGCGCCTGATCACGCGCACCCTGCGCGAGGCCAAGGCGATCGCCCGGATCCGCAACAACAGCGCGGTGACGGTCTTCGACGTGGTCGACGAGGACGACCGGCCGTGGATCGTCATGGAGTTGGTGGAGGGCAAGTCCCTCGCCGAGGCCATCCGCGAGGACGGCGTGCTGGAGCCGAAGCGCGCCGCCGAGGTGGGCCTCGCCGTCCTCGACGTGCTGCGCTCCGCGCACCGCGAGGGCATCCTGCACCGGGACGTGAAGCCGTCCAACGTGCTCATCGCCGAGGACGGCCGGGTGGTGCTCACCGACTTCGGTATCGCACAGGTCGAGGGCGACCCCTCCATCACCTCCACCGGCATGCTCGTCGGCGCCCCGTCCTACATCTCCCCCGAGCGCGCCCGCGGCCACAAGCCGGGACCGGCGGCCGACCTGTGGTCGCTCGGCGGCCTGCTGTACGCGGCGGTCGAGGGCGTGCCGCCGTACGACAAGGGTTCGGCGATCGCCACGCTCACCGCGGTGATGACCGAGCCCCTGGAGGAGCCGAAGAACGCGGGTCCGCTCAGGGACGTCATCTACGGCCTGCTCACCAAGGACCCGGCCAAGAGGCTCGACGACGTCGGTGCCCGGGCCAAGCTCAACGCGGTGATCCACGCGCCCGAGCCGGAGCCGATGGACGCCACGCGGGTGGTTCCGCTGCCGCCGCAGCCCGGGACGTCCGAGGGCCGGCGGAGCGAGGAGGCCGGGGAGAAGCTGCGCGGCGCGCTGCGTTCGGTGCGCAAGGCGGCCGGGGCGGCCGCCGGGGCGGCCTCGGCGCGGACGAAGAACGCCGGCGACACGGCCGCGCCGGGCACGGGCGGAGCGACAGGCACGGGCGCGGCGAGGGGCACGGGCGCGGCGGCGGGCGCGGGCGGTGCCGCACCCGGCGGGGCACGCCCTGCCGCCCCGGGCGCGGGACGCCCCGGTACTCCGGGCGGGGCCCGGCCGGCCTCCTCCGGTGGAGCGCGGTCCGCATCCGCCGACGCGTCGGGCGCCGGCACCGCCGGGCGGCAGGCCGGTTCCGCCTCCGGTGCCGCCGGTGGGCCGAACTCCAGCGCGAACAAGCCGAGTTCGGGCTGGCCCGTGATGCCGCCGCCGGACCTGGACCTGCCGCCGCGGCCGGCGCCGAGGGCGCCGCTGACGGACGTGGTGCCCAGGCGCACGCTGGTGATCATCGCGGTGGTGGTCGTCCTCGCCGTGCTCGGTGTCATCCTGGCCCTCGCCCTGAGCGGCGACGACGGCAAGGACGGCAAGAGCAGCGGGGCCAAGGCGGCGGCGAGCGCCGGCGCGTCCACCAAGCGGGACAAGGGCGACAAGGGCACCGGCAGCGGGACGCTGGCGGACGGGACGAGCCCGTCGCCGGCCGGTTCCGGGCCGGGCAGCGCGGTCGACGCGAGCGCGTCCACCGGCGCCGGCTCGTCGGACAAGTCCGGCGCCAAGAACGGCGGGAGCGCGCCGGTGGTGTCGACCCGCAAGGGCGGCCAGGGGTACTCGATCGGGTTGCCCAAGGGATGGTCGTACACATCCACCGATGACGCGGGCGACCGCTACACCGGTCCGGACGGGCAGAAACTGCTCATCGGCTGGACCGGCAGCCCGAAGGACGACCCGGTGGCGGACTGGAGGAACCAGGAGGGCGGCATGGAGCGCTCCCAGTACCACCGGATCCGCATCGAGAAGGTGGACTACCGCGGCTGGAACACCGCCGACTGGGAGTTCACCTACGTCGACGGCGCCGAGTACCGCGTCATCGACCGCGGATTCGTGGTCAACGGCCATCTCGGTTACGGACTGATGTACACCGCGAAGGCCGCGAACTGGGACAGCGAGCTGCGCAAGGACACTTGGAAGACGCTCACCACGTCCTTCGAGCCCAAGTCATAGACGACGGGCGCCGGTTTGGGCCGTGAGAATCCGTCATCCACTCAATGCGGGTTACCTCCGGCACGTATCGTGAATGGTTGCGGACCGTACGCAGCCGGAAGTGTGTGCGAAACGGGTCGCGAGGCGAACGGATGTGACCAACCGGGCGGCCGGGGGAGGCAACGTGGACGACTACGCGGGTCGGGTGCTCGCCGACCGCTACCGCCTGCCGTTGCCGCCCTCCGACGAGTACGAACTCACCGAGACCCGCGCCTTCGACACCTACAGCGGCCAGGAAGTACTCGTCCGGCAGGTGCCGTTGCCGGAGGTCGTCGAGGCCGAGGTGCTCGACGCGGAGGGGCTGCCCGAGGGGTTCACCGCGCGGCAGCGCGGGACCCGGCGGACGCCGGACACCCGGACCGCCACCCGGCGGCCCGCCGACCCGGCCGTGCGGCGTGCCGTCGAGGCCGTCCAGGCGGCGGCCCGCATCCCCGACCATCCGCGCCTCGACCAGGTCTTCGACGTGTTCGCCGAGGGTGGTTCGCTGTGGATCGTCAGCGAGCTGGTGGCCGCCCGCCCGCTGGCCGCGCTCCTCGCCGAGCAGCCGCTGTCGCCGTACCGGGCGGCCGAGGTCGCCTCCGACGTGCTCATGGCGCTCCGGGTGCTGCACGCGCACGGCTGGGTGCACCGCAACATCACCGCCCGCACGGTGCTGGTCTGCGACGACGGCCGTGTGATGCTGACCGGCCTGGCCGTCGGCGCCGCGGAGGAGGCATTGAGCGGCTACGACCCGGTGCCGGCCCAGGACGGCACGGAAGAGGGATCCCCGGGCGCGGCCGCGGTGACCGGGGGAGTGGGGACAGAGGGCATCGGCTCCGGTTCGGGTGGTGTGGCCGGCGGGGCGGCCGGAGCGGGCGGGGCTTCGTCCGCGGACGCCGATCCCGAGGCCGCGCGCCGGGCCGCGATCCAGGCGCGGGCGGCCGGAGGGCTGCCGGTGCCGGGGGCGAACGGGGTCTCCGGCGGGACCGCGGTGTCCGGCCCGGCGGGACAACGGCCGCAGGAGAACGGCGCGGACATCCGTGCCGCCCGCGCGGGAGCCATCGCCGCGTACCGGGCGGGCGCCCGAGCCGCCGCCCGGGTGCAGGAGGCCCGGCAGGACGGACGCGCCGCCCTGCCCGGCGCCCGGCAGCCCGTCGAGGGCGGCACCGGTGCCGAGCGGGCCGACGGCACGGGCACGTCGTCGTACCCCGGCGGGCCGGGCGGCACCACGCCGCCCGGCCGGATCGCCGACCCCTACGGAGTGCAGGGCGCACCGTGGCACGGCGCCGCACCGCGCCCCGGTTCCCCCAGCACCTCCCCGGCCCTGAGCGGCGGCCCCCAGCGTCCCGGCCTCCCCGCTGCGAACTCCCGCCCCGGACACCCGTCCGTCCCCGGCCAGCCCCCCTCCCCGGACCTCGATCCCACCACCCACGGCACCGACCTGCCGCCGAACGGCACCGGCTCCGCCGGTCAGGGCTCGGCCCCGCCCCCCTTCGGCACCGGCTCCGCCGGTCAGGGCTCGGCCCCGCCCCCCTTCGGCACCGGCTCCGCCGGTCAGGGCTCGGCCCCGCCCCCCTTCGGCACCGGCTC
>NZ_JBSFGB010000025.1:119130-153338 GCF_053596375.1 Streptomyces sp. NPDC001709
TCCGCCGGTCAGGCCCCGGCCCCGCCCCCCTTCGGCACCGACCCCGACCACGGCACCGACCCGCACCACCCCACCCCCCAACTCCTCCCCCCGCACACCCCTGCCCGCCCCCGCTGGGACGACACCGGCGTGGTCACGGGCGGGACCCGGCGCGGCCCCGCGACCGCGCTGGCGGCCGAGCGGGCGCGGCAGGTGCGGATGACCGTCGTGGGGCCGGTGACCGAGCGGTGGGCGCCGGAGCAGGCCGGGCCCGTGCACGAGAACTGGCAGCTGGCGGCGCCGATCGGGCCCGCGACCGACCTGTGGGCGCTCGGGGCGCTGCTGTTCCGGGCCGTGCAGGGGCACGCGCCGTACCCGGAGGAGTCGACGGCCGAGCTGGTGCAGCTGGTGTGCGCCGAGCCGCCCGCCTTCGCCGAGGAGTGCGGCCCGCTCCGGCCGGTCGTGGAGTCGCTGCTGCGCCAGGACCCCACCGAGCGGCTGGACTTCGAGGAGCTGAGCGGCTGGCTGCGGTCGCTGGTGCGCTCCGCGCCCGAGCCGGACGCCGGCACCCATGTCGTGCCCGTGCCGCCCGCCGACCCGAGCCGGCTGCCGATCGTCCGGCGCCGCGGCGAGCTGGTGCGGTTGCGGCGGCGGCGCGCCGGGCTGCCCGAGGTCCATCCGCACGGCCGGCACAAGCGGGCCAGGGCGCGGGAGGAGGCGCGTTCGCCGCGCAGTCTCGGCCGCATTCTGCTTCTGCTGGTCCTTCTCCTGCTGGCCGGCGCGATCGCGTACGCGATGCTGTTCATGCCGAAGCAGGGGGCCGGCGGCGCCGTGGGCAGCACGGACCGTACGGGCAGCGCGGGGGAGGCCGGTCCCGCGCCCTCGCCCAACCGGCAGTCCTCCTCCGACCAGGGCGGCAGCCCCTCCGCCTCCGCCTCCGCGCCCGCCACCGAGCCACAGACCGGCGGCGACCCGTCCGTCGCCGACGGCTTCACCCTGCGCAAGGACCCGGACGGCTTTCAGATCGCCGTGGCCAAGGGCTGGGACCGCACCCCGAAGAACGGCAGCGGCCAGGTGGTCTACGCCCACGGGAACTTCGAGCTGATCGTCGTGCCCGGACGGGACGGTGCCGCGACCTACGGCAGTGACCCGATGGCCTACCAGCGGGACAAGGAGGGCGAACTCCAGCCGTACCGCAGCTCCAGCTGGGCCACGGCCACCGGGCTGAGAACCATCGAGGTGGGCGGACGGACCATGGCGGAGGGACAGTTCACCTGGACCGACGGCCAGGGCCAGGACCTGTTCGTGCGGAACATGGCGATCCTGCTGGACGGCCGCTATCACATCGTCCAGGTCCGCGGCCCGGAGGCGCAGCGGGACGAGGTGACGCGGCTGTACGAGCAGGCGACGGCGACGTACCGCTACACGCGTTGAGCGCCCTGTATACCGGTTGACGGGTCCTGGCCGATTCCGGCGGGGACAACCGTCACAGTGCTGTCACCTTGGCACCCCGCTTGTTCCCAGTTGGTGGACCGGTCCTTACTCTGACCCTGTCAAGAGCATTGCGGGGCAACGTGAATCAGATGCAGGGCCTGCTGATAGCGGGCCGCTACCGGCTTGCCGATTCCATCGGCAGCGGCGGCATGGGCCGGGTGTGGCGCGCCCACGACGAGGTGCTGAACCGGACGGTCGCCGTCAAGGAGTTGACCGCCGCGCTCTACGTCTCCGACAGCGACCGGGCCGTGCTGCTCGCCCGTACCCGGGCCGAGGCCCGCGCCGCGGCGCGCATCAACCACTCCGCCGTCGTCACCGTGCACGACGTCCTCGAGCACGACGGCCGCCCGTGGATCGTGATGGAGCTGGTCGAGGGCAACTCGTTGGCCGACGCGGTCAAGGAGCGCGGACGGGTCGAGCCGCAGGAGGCCGCGCGCATCGGCCTGTGGGTGCTGCGGGCGCTGCGTGCCGCGCACTCGGCCGGTGTACTGCACCGGGACGTCAAGCCGGGCAACGTGCTCCTCGGCCGGGACGGCCGGGTCCTGCTCACCGACTTCGGCATCGCCCAGATCGAGGGCGACACGACGATCACCCGCACCGGAGAGGTCGTCGGCTCGGTCGACTACCTCGCCCCCGAGCGGGTGCGCGGCCACGACCCGGGCTCGTCCTCGGACCTGTGGGCGCTCGGCGCCACGCTGTACACGGCGGTCGAGGGCCGTTCGCCGTTCCGCCGCACCTCACCGCTGGGCACCATGCAGGCGGTCGTGGAGGAGGAGGCTGCCGAGCCGCGCCACGCCGGTGCGCTCGGCCCGGTCATAACCGCCCTGCTGCGCAAGGAACCGGACCGGCGGCCGAGCGCGGCGGAGGCGGAGCAGATGCTCGCCGAGGCGGCGGAGGGCCGCCGCCCGCACACGGCCCAGGCGTTCATCCCGACCCAGGGCTCGGGCGTGCACACAGGTGGGCCGAGCACCTCGGGTTACGGCTCCGGGCCGGCCACTTCGGGTTACGACTCCACGGGAGCCACCTCCGGCTACGGCTCCACGGGAACCGCCTCGGGCTACGGCTCCACGGGGGCCACCTCCGGCTACGGCTCCACAGGGACCGCGCCCGGCTACGGCTCCGGTGCGCCGGCCGGTCCGGGCCGATCCATGACCGGGCCGACGGCCGTGGCGCCCACGCCGCAGGGCCCGGCCCCGGCCGGTCCCCGTCCCCGGCGCCGGCTGCGCACCCTCGCCCTCGTCGTCGCCGTCGCGGCCGTACTCGGCGGAGGTGCCGCGGTCGCCTTCCAGGAGTGGGACGGCATGGAGCAGAACACCGGGCCGAGCGGCGGCGCGGGCCCGGCCACGACCTCGCCCTCGGCGAGCGGCAGCGCCACGCCGGGCGGTGCCGGAACCGTGCCCGCCAGCTGGCAGGTCCAGCATGACCCGCTCGGTTTCAGCCTCTCCCTGCCCAAAGGCTGGAAGCGGAAGGTCTACGAGCTCAAGGGCGGCCTCAAGCAGATCGACTACAGCCCCGACGGCGGCTATCACTTCGTCCGCATCGCCATCAACAGCTCGCCCGACTTCGCCGACCCCTACCAGCACCAGGTGGATCTGCAACAGCAGTTGCAGCGACTGGTCGACTACAAGCGCGTGACCCTGAAGCAGAACATCTACCGCGACCGCAACGGCTCGCTGTGGGAGTACACCTGGACCGCGCTGAAGAAGGACCCCCCGCACGTCGCCGGTCCGCGCCACGCGATCGAGGAGACGTACTACTCGCGTTCCGGCACCGAGTACGCCATCTACATGTCCACGCCGGAACAGGACTGGGCGCAGACCAGCAAGCAGTTCAAGTGGGTACTGCAGGGCTGGCAGGAGCCGAACGCCGGCTGACGGCCGCCGACTCGGGACGTACGGCGGCCGATACGGCCGAAAACCGCTGGTCGATCGGCCCGGCTTGGCCGATCGGCGCCCCGGAGGGCATGGGTCCGGTGAGGCATGATGGGGCCCATGGGGACCGAGGACGCCGACTTGCGGGTGATCGCGGGCCGTTACCGTCTGGAGGCACGCATCGGGCGCGGCGGTATGGGCGTCGTGTGGCGGGCCTACGACCAGGTGCTGGGACGGCATGTCGCGGTCAAGGAACTCCTCCCGGACGACTCCCTCTCCGAGGACGACGCGCGGCGCCGCCGGGACCGCACCTTCCGTGAGGCGCGGGCGGTGGGCCGGCTGCGGCATCCGCACATCATCGTGGTCCACGACGTCGTGGAGCAGGACGAACGCCCCTACCTCGTCATGGAGTTGGTCGACGGCGGCTCGCTCGCCGATCTGATCTCCCGGCAGGGCCCGGTGGACGCCGCCGAAGCCGCCCGGATCGGCATCGCCCTGCTCAGCGCGGTCCGCACCGCGCACGAGGCGGGGGTGCTGCACCGGGACATCAAGCCCGCGAACGTGCTGATCGAGTCCGACACCGGCCGGGTCGTGCTGACCGACTTCGGTATCGCCCAGGTCGCGGGCGCCACCACGCTCACCGAGACCGGCTCCTTCGTCGGCTCGCCCGAATACACCGCGCCGGAGCGGATGTCGGGGCTGCGGACCGGCCCGGAGTCCGACCTGTGGTCGCTGGGCGCGCTGCTGTGCACGGTGCTCAGCGGCGAGTCGCCGTTCCGGCGCGACTCGCTCGGCGGCATCCTGCACGCGGTCGTCGCCGCCGAGATCCGGCCACCCGACCAGGCCGAGCCGCTGCTGCCGGTCGTACGGGGACTGCTGGAACGCGACCCCGACCGGCGGCTCGGCGCGGCCGACGGCGAGGAGATGCTGCGGACGTTCCTGGAGACCGGCCGGACCCCGGAGGCGCCGGGCGGGTCGTCCGATGCCACCGCCTCCGGCCGCCCGCACTGGATCGGCGGCGGCCGGACCCCGTGGTCCGGGGCGGCGGGGAGCCGTGCGCCGAGGGGCGATGTGGCGGGGAGCCGTACGCAGAGAGGGGATGCGGCGGGGAGTCGTGCGCAAAGAGGGGACGCGGCGGGGAGTCGTGCGCCCGAGGCCGCCGCGTCCTATACGCCGACCCAGCAGGACCTTCCGCCCGGCGGAGCGCAGCCGCCCGCCGGGCCCGGAGCCGCGGCGGAGCCCCCGGCCCGCACGTCCACGCGCGGGGTGCTGGTGGCGGCCCTGCTCGTCGCCGCGCTGGCCGGGGCCGGTGTGTCTGCGGCGGCGCTGCTCCTGCACCGGGACGGCGGCGGGGGCGGCGGCAGCCCCGGCGGGACGGCGACCTCCCCGGCGACCGGGACCGGCACGAGCCCCACGGCGCCGCGGACTTCGCCCCCGCCACCCACCACCGCCCGTCCGACGCCGACCACGACACGCCCGACGGCCACCGGCCCGGGCCCGGCCGGCTCGCGCACCGCGCCCTCCGGTTACCGCACGGCCCGGGACCCGGCCGGCTTCTCCCTCGCCGTCCCCCAGGACTTCACCCGCAGCCCGCAGGGCGAGCGCGTCTTCTACCTCTCGCCGGGGGAGACCTTCCGCCTCGGCATCAAGGTCGCCGATCCCCAACCGGGCGGTCCGCAGGGCGTGATGGAACGATCGGCCGCCAAGGGGCCTTCCACCAACCCCGGCTATCACGACGGCCGGGTCACCGGCACCACGCACGACGGACACCCGGCCGCGCTGTGGGAGTTCACCTGGGACGGCTTCAGCGCGGCGGAGGGCCCGCAGCACACCTACGACCTGTGCTGGGAGGAGTCCGGGCGGATGTACGACGTGTGGGTGTCGGCGCCGGTCGGCGAGGTGCGGGAGGCCCGGGAGTACTTCGACGTGGCGGTCGACACCTTCTCGGTCACGGGTTCGTGACCGGTTCGCCCTCCCTGTGGCTGTGGGTGCCGAGGGCGCGATATGCATGACGTATGAGTAGTGACGGGGGAGTCGGTCACGGGACCGACGACACGACGAGCTTTGTTCTGCAACCGCCGCAACCGCGGCAACCGCCGGAGCCGAACGCACGGCCGCACGCGCAGCCGCACTCCGCTGCGCCCCCGCAGCAAGAGGCCGGCGGCGGGCGGCTCGTCGCCGGGCGGTACCGGTTGCTCGGCAGGCTGGGCCATGGCGGGATGGGGACCGTGTGGCGGGCCAAGGACGAGACGGTGGACCGGGAGGTCGCCGTCAAGGAGCCCCGCGTACCGGACGACCTTCCCGAGCGGGAACGTGCCAACGCCTTCGAGCGCATGCGCCGCGAGGCCCGTGCAGCGGCCCGCCTCGACCATCCGGCGGTGGTGAACGTCCACGACGTCGCGGTCGTCGACGGCCGGCCCTGGATCGTGATGGAGCTGGTGCGCGGCCGCAGCCTCGGCGACGTCCTGCAGGAGGGGACGCTGGGCGCGCGCGAGGCGGCCCGGATCGGCCTCCAGGTGCTCGGCGCGCTGGAGGCGGCGCACGCGGCGGGTGTCCTGCACCGGGACGTCAAGCCCGACAACGTCCTGCTCGGCCGGTACGACCGGGTGGTGCTCACGGACTTCGGCATCGCGCAGATCGAGGGCGACACACGGCTCACCGACACCGGCGGTTTCGTCGGCTCGCCCGAGTACATCGCGCCCGAGCGGGTGCTGGGGCAGCGTCCCGGACCGGCGAGCGACCTGTGGTCCCTGGGCGTGCTGCTGTACACGGCCACCGAGGGCGTGTCGCCGTTCCGCCGCAGC
Organism: Streptomyces sp. NPDC001709; assembly: GCF_053596375.1. Lineage (NCBI taxonomy): Bacteria > Bacillati > Actinomycetota > Actinomycetes > Kitasatosporales > Streptomycetaceae > Streptomyces > Streptomyces sp. NPDC001709. The sequence continues at coordinate 125,279 of NZ_JBSFGB010000025.1, forward strand.
AACACCCCGGCCACGCTCCAGTCGGTCCTCAACTCCACCCCGGCCCCGCCCGCCTCCGCCTCCGGCCCGCTGGCCGAGGCCATCGACGGGCTGCTCCGGAAGGACCCCGCGCACCGGCCGCCGGCGGACCGGATCCGCGCGCTGCTGACGGAGGCGGCCGAGCCCCCGGCGCCGCCGGTGCCCACGCTGCCCGTCCGGGTCACCGCCCCCGTCGGCCCCTTTTGGCGCCTCGGCCGCAAGGCGTGGCTCGGCGTGGGCGCGGCACTGGTCGCGGCGGCGGTGGCGGCGTACCTGGTGCTCGCCGACCCCTTCGCGGGCCCGCTGCCCGACGGGTGGGCGCAACACCCGGCCCCGAAGCTGGGCGCCACCGTCGCCGCCCCGGCGGGCTACAAGGAGATCAGACCGGCCAAGGACGACTCCGACCAGGACTGGGTGACGTACGAGGACTGGAGCGACAGCGTCTGGATCACGCTGGAGCTGGCCAGGAAGTCGAAGGACTCCCTGAACGAGATCAAGAACTCCGCGCGGTCCCAGATGTACGCCGACGACGAGAGGCTCCGCGCCGACGGCGACTCCGACCTCGAGATGTCCGGGGGTGCGAAGACACACCCGGACGACACCGCGACGTACCACGGCAAGGAGGCCGCGGAGAACACCATCGTCTACACGACCAACGACAGCCAGCACCCCGGCCCGCGCGAACTCCAGATCTTCTACTACCGGACGAGCGGCGGAGACATGTACAAGCTCACCATCGGCTACCCGGGCAAGGGCGACTTCACGGACCGCGGCCGGGAGGTGGCGAAGGCGGCGATCGCGAACCTGGACGTCAAGAAGCTTTGACTTCCCGCCACTTCGACAGGGGCGTGGTGCGCACGGTACTCATGTGACATGAGTGGAGACGGCGAACTCCCGTACGGCGCACGTCTGATCGGCGGCCGCTACCGGCTGGCCGGGCGCCTCGGGTCCGGGCCCACCGGGATCGTCTGGCGGGCCCGGGACGAACAGGCGCGGGGCCGCGAGGTCGCCGTCAAGGAGCCGCTGCTGCCCGGCGATCCGGCCGAGGACGAGGACAGCCGCCGTATCGCCCACCGTCTGTACCGGGAGGCCCGCGCCGCGGCCCGGGTGCGCCATCCTTCCGCGGTCACCGTGTACGACGTCGTCACCGAGGGGCAGGTCCCCTGGATCGTCATGGAGTTGGTGGCGGGCGAGTCGCTGCGGGAGACCCTGCGGCGCGGCCCCCTCCCGCCCGCCGAGGCCGCCCGGATCGGGCTCGCCGTCCTCGGTGCCCTGCGCGCCGCCCACGCCGTCGGCATCGTGCACCGGGACGTCAAACCGGCCAACGTCCTGCTGGAGTCCGGCACCGGGCGGGTGGTCGTCACCGACTTCGGGACCGGCGACGGACATTGGGCGCAGGCGCCCGCCGGTTTCACCGCCCCCGAGCGCGCCGCGGGCCCCGGCGCCGGCCCGGCCTGCGACCTGTGGTCCCTGGGCGCCCTGCTCCGCGCCGCCCTCGGGGACACGGACCCCGGCCCGCTGGGCCCCCTGCTGGACCGGCTGCACGCCGACGAGCCCGAGGCCCGCCCTGGTGCGGAGCGGGTCACGGTGGAGCTGCGGACGTACCTGGGGCTGACGCCCGTACCGGACGCGGAGCCCGAAGTCATACCCGTACCGGACGCGGAGCCCGAAGCCGCACCCGCGCCCCCTCCGCCTCTCGCCCCCCGTCGCCGCACCCCGCGCACCGCGCTCGGACTGCTCCTGGCGAAAAAAGCCGGATTCGAATGATCGTTCTGCTCGCCACCGCGTCAACGCCCTGATCAGCACATTCGCTGCCAGTGATCACTGGCAGTATGTGAGCACTCGGTGAATCCGCGTTACCGACGGGTACACAAAGCCTGCGCTCCGGCATACCCTGCGCGTCATGACGGACACGCAGGCCCCGGACAGCACCGGTACCAACCCGCTCGCGCCCGCCCCCGAGGGCGTCCGCACCGCCGCCGACGTGGTCACCCCGGAACTGGTGGCCCAGCTCACCAAGGGCGTCACCGGCTCCGGCCGCACCGCCAACCACACCCCGTTCACCGGCGAGAAGCTGGCCGACCTGCCCGAGTCCACCCCCGAGGACGTGCTCAAGGCCTTCGAGGCCGCCCGCACCGCGCAGACCGTGTGGGAGAAGACCCCGGTACGGCAGCGGGCCGCGGTCCTGCTCCGCTTCCACGACCTGATCCTGGAACGCCAGGCCGAGGTGCTCGACCTCATCCAGCTGGAGACCGGCAAGGCCCGGCTGCACGCGCACGAGGAGGTGCAGGCCGTCGCGGTCGCGGCCCGCCACTACGGCCGCAAGGCTCCCGGGTACCTGCGGCCCAAGCGGCACACCGGCGCCGTCCCCACGCTCACCAAGGTCACCGAACTGCGCCACCCGCGCGGGGTCGTGGGCCAGATCGCCCCCTGGAACTACCCCCTGGAGCTGTCCGTCGGCGATGCGCTGCCCGCCTTCGTCGCCGGCAACGCGGTCGTGATGAAGCCGGACACCGAGACCTGTCTGACCGCGCTGTGGGCGCGTGACCTGCTGATCGAGGCCGGTCTGCCCGAGGGCGTCTTCCAGGTCGTGCTCGGCGAGGGCCCGGTCGTCGGCCCCGAGGTCGTCAAGCACGCCGACTACGTCTCCTTCACCGGCTCCACCCGCACAGGGCGCGAGGTCGCCCAGGGCGCCGCCGCCCGTTTGGTCGGCGTCTCCCTCGAACTCGGCGGCAAGAACGCCATGCTGGTGCTGGACGACGCCGACATCGAGAAGGCCGCCGCCGGCGCCGTACGCGCCTGCTTCTCCTCCGCCGGACAGCTCTGCATCTCCATCGAGCGGCTGTACGTCCACGAGTCGATCGCCGACGCCTTCCTGGAGCGCTTCGCCGCCCGCACCAGGGCCATGCGGCTCGGCAACTCCCTCGCCTACGGCGCCGACATGGGCTCGCTGGTCGGCGAGCGCCAGCTGAAGACGGTCGAGCGGCATGTCGAGGAGGCCGTCGCCAAGGGCGCGAAGGTGATCGCCGGCGGGGTCGCCCGCCCGGACATCGGCCCGTACTTCTTCGAGCCGACCATCCTGGACGGCGTCGAGGGTTCCATGTCCGTGTGCGAGGAGGAGACCTTCGGCCCGGTCGTCTCCATCTACCGCTTCAAGTCCGACGACGAGGCGGTGGAGCGCGCCAACGCCACGCCGTACGGGCTCAACTCCTCGGTCTGGACGAAGAGCGCCCGGCGCGGCCGGGACGTCGCCGCCCGCCTGCGCACCGGCACGGTCAACGTCAACGAGGGCTACGCGCCCGCCTACGGCAGCGTCCAGTCCCCGATGGGCGGCATGAAGGACTCCGGCCTCGGCCGCCGCCACGGCTCCGAGGGCATCCTCAAGTACACGGAGGCCCAGACGGTGGCCCAGCAGCGGCTGCTGCCGATGGCCCCCTCGCTGGGCATGACCGACGAGGGCTACGCCCGCTTCATGAGCACGAGCCTGCGGGTCATGAAGGCATTCCGGTTCAGGTGAGAAGCCCGGGCGCGCGGGGAACCGCGCGACCGGCCACAGACGGCCCGCAGCCGAAACTCAACGAGGAGTACACGTGCCGCAAGACGCCTACGACTACGACGTCCTGATCGTCGGATCCGGTTTCGGCGGCTCCGTGTCCGCCCTCCGCCTGACGGAAAAGGGCTACAAGGTCGGCGTGCTGGAAGCGGGCCGCCGCTTCACCCGTGAGAGCCTCCCCCGCAACTCCTGGGACCTCAAGAACTACCTGTGGGCTCCCAAGCTCGGCATGTACGGCATCCAGCGCATCCACCTGCTGGGCAACGTCATGGTGCTGGCCGGCGCGGGCGTCGGCGGCGGCTCGCTCAACTACGCCAACACCCTCTACGTACCGCCGAAGGCCTTCTTCGACGACCCCCAGTGGCGGGACATCACCGACTGGCAGGAGGAGTTGAAGCCGTACTACGACCAGGCCCAGCGCATGCTCGGCGTACGGCTCAACCCGACCATGACCCCCTCCGACGTCCATCTGAAGGCGGCGGCCCAGCGGATGGGCGTCCTCGACACCTTCCACCTCGCCCCGGTCGGCGTGTTCTTCGGCGACGGCAAGGACGCCGACGGAACGGCGAAGGCGCGGCCGGGCGGGCAGGTCGCGGACCCCTACTTCGGCGGAGCCGGCCCGTCACGCAACGCCTGCACCGAGTGCGGGGAGTGCATGACCGGCTGCCGGCACGGCGCGAAGAACACCCTGAACGAGAACTACCTCCATCTCGCCGAGAAGGCGGGCGCGGTGGTCCACCCCCTGACCACGGTCGTGTCCGTCACGGACGACTCGCGGGGCGGGTACGCGGTGGCGACCCTGCCGACGGACCGGAAGAAGAAGGGCGAGGGCCGGCTCTTCACCGCACGGAGGGTCGTGCTCGCGGCCGGCACCTACGGCACGCAGACGCTGCTGCACCGCATGAAGGCCGGCGGTCAGCTGCCGTACCTGTCGAAGCGACTGGGCGACCTGACCCGTACCAACTCCGAGGCGCTGGTCGGCGCGCAGACCGACAACCGCCGGTACCGGAAGGCGACCGGCGAGCCGAGGGCCGACTTCACACGGGGCGTCGCGATCACGTCCTCCATCCACCCGGACGAGAACACGCACATCGAGCCGGTCCGCTACGGCAAGGGCTCCAACTCGATGGGAGGCCTGTCGATCCTCCAGGTGCCGTACGCCGAGGGTTCCTCCCGGGCGCTGGCCTGGCTGGCGAACGCGGCCAGGCACCCCCTCCTCGTCCTGCGCTCCCTCTCCAACCGGCGCTGGTCCGAGCGGACCATCATCGGCCTGGTCATGCAGTCGCTGGACAACTCGCTGACGACGTACCTGAAACCGGACGGAGTCGGCAAGGGACTGCTCACCGCCCGCCAGGGCCACGGCGCCCCCAACCCCAAGCAGATCAAGGCCGCGACGGAGGCCGCCTCCGCCCTCGCCGCCGAGATCAACGGCTTCGCCGGCAGCAACGTCGGCGAGCTGATGGGCACCCCGCTCACCGCGCATTTCCTCGGCGGCTGCCCCATCGGCGACTCCCCGGACACGGGCGTGATCGACCCCTACCACCGCCTCTACGGCCACCCGGGCATCTCGGTCGTGGACGGCGCCGCGGTCTCGGCGAACCTGGGCGTGAACCCGTCGCTGACGATCACCGCGCAGGCCGAGCGCGCGATGTCCTTCTGGCCGAACAAGGGCGAGGAGGATCCGCGTCCCGCGCCGGGCACGGCGTACGAGCGGCTGAAGCCGGTGGAGCCGCAGGCCCCGACGGTCCCGGCGGAGGCGTTCGGCGCACTGCGGCTGCCGTTCCTGGGGATGCCGGCGGTACCGCCGAAGAACTGACGGAGGGCTGGGCGTCCTCGCATACGTAGAGGGACCTGCATCCCCCTCCGAAGGCAGGTCCCTCTCGCGTTTTTTCGACTCGGCAGGTTTGATCAGCGAAGACCTTGAACGGTTGCTCCAGTGGCACCTGATTTTCCTGTGACGTGAGTCACGCCCCCTGGGGCATGACGAAGGGCCCCGCGGGACGGAGAGACCGCGGGGCCCTTCTTCGGTCAGCACCGGCGTCAGGGCAGCGCCGGTGCCTGGAGGCGGCGCCGGGGGGGGGGGTGCGCCGCGAGCTGAGGAGGGCGGGGGTGCAGCAATGCCGTTGTCTGCTGTCTGCGCGGGGACCCGGGGCTTCGGCGCATGTCACACATATCCCTTGTACAAGGGTGTTCCGCCGGTCGGCCCCGGGCGTCCCCGGAGCCGACCGTTCTCTTGGTGACCGGGCTGCTGTCCCCTGCCGTCCGGTCACTTCCCTGGAGCGAGGTCCCACGGCGTACGGCACGACCCGTACGCCTCATCGCCCCAGCGAGCCACGCGTGGTTCTGTCGGGCCCGCCCCTGGCTGGCACGGACACCCCCCTCAACGAAGCGCCGCGCGAGCCGGTCACGCGCCGTACGGGTGAGACGGCGCTCGAACTCAGATCCGACCCCGGCACAGCTCGAGCAGGGTCATGGCGAGGCCGGTGCCCGGCTTGCCCAGGGCCTCGCGGTAGCGGCCGAGGATCTCCATCTCACGGGAGAGGTTCACCCGCCGCCCGCCGGAGGCGATACGGGTCTGCTGGACGACGTCGGAGACGGCCATCCGCTCCTGGATCAGACCGATGATCCGGTCGTCGAGCACATCGATGCGCTCACGGGCGCCGGCGATGGTCTGTTCCGGGGTCGTGGTCTCTTCCGGGGTCGTGGTCTCTTCCGGGGTGGTGGTCTCTTCCGGGGTCGTGGTGGTCATGTCGGGGGCTCCTCGAGAAGGTGGATGCCCCGGAACGGCAGGACCCGGAAAACGACAGGCGCCCCGGGCCTTGTCGGCCCGGGGCGCCTGGGAAGTCGCTTGGCGTATCGCTCAAGCAGCACGACCATGGCAGCCGGCGGGCCGGATGCCATAGGTAAAGACGAAGGTCGAGTGCTGAAGCATGCGGCCAGTATGCCACGGCACGTCCGGGGGTCCGGGGACGGAGCCCCCGGTGACGAGAGCTGCCACACCGGCACCCCGTTAGAATCGGTACCACAGACCCCCGCCCAAACCGCCGGAAGGCACCCCGTGTCATCAGCGAACCCCGCTGCCGCCACCCCCGACACCGTTCTGGTCGTCGACTTCGGCGCGCAGTACGCCCAGCTCATCGCCCGTCGCGTCCGCGAGGCGCGGGTCTACAGCGAGATCGTGCCGAGCACCATGCCGGTCCAGGAGATGCTCGCCAAGAAGCCCGCGGCGATCATCCTCTCCGGAGGCCCCTCCTCGGTGTACGAGGAAGGCGCCCCCCGCCTCGACCGCGCGCTCTTCGAGGCCGGCGTCCCCGTCTTCGGCATGTGCTACGGCTTCCAGCTGATGGCGCAGTCCCTCGGCGGCACCGTCGACAACACCGGCGCCCGCGAGTACGGCCGTACCGACCTGCACGTCTCCAAGTCGTCCTCCACCCTCTTCGAGGGCACGCCGGCCGAGCAGCACGTGTGGATGTCGCACGGCGACGCCTGCTCCGCCGCCCCCGAGGGCTTCACGGTCACCGCGTCCACGGACGTCGTCCCCGTCGCCGCCTTCGAGAACGACGACAAGAAGCTCTACGGCGTCCAGTACCACCCCGAGGTCATGCACTCCACGCACGGCCAGCAGGTACTGGAGCACTTCCTGTACCGCGGCGCGGGTCTCACCCCGTCCTGGACGACCGGCAATGTGATCGAGGAGCAGGTCACCGCCATCCGCGAGCTGGTCGGCGACAAGCGCGCCATCTGCGGCCTGTCCGGCGGTGTCGACTCCGCCGTCGCCGCGGCCCTCGTCCAGAAGGCCATCGGCTCCCAGCTGACCTGCGTCTACGTCGACCACGGCCTGATGCGCAAGGGCGAGACCGAGCAGGTCGAGAAGGACTTCGTCGCGGCCACCGGCGTGCAGCTGAAGGTCGTCGACGCCGAGGAGCGTTTCCTCAACGCGCTCGCCGGGGTCTCCGACCCCGAGGAGAAGCGCAAGATCATCGGCCGTGAGTTCATCCGCGTCTTCGAGCAGGCGCAGGCCGAGATCATCGCCGACGAGGGCCCGGCCGTGGAGTTCCTGGTCCAGGGCACCCTCTACCCGGACGTGGTCGAGTCCGGCGGTGGCACGGGCACCGCGAACATCAAGTCGCACCACAACGTCGGCGGCCTGCCCGAGGACCTCGAGTTCAAGCTGATCGAGCCGCTGCGCAAGCTGTTCAAGGACGAGGTCCGCATGGTCGGCCAGGAGCTGGGCCTGCCGGACGAGATCGTCCAGCGCCAGCCGTTCCCGGGCCCGGGCCTCGGCATCCGGATCGTCGGCGAGGTCACCAAGGACCGCCTGGACCTCCTCCGCGAGGCCGACGCGATCGCCCGCGAGGAGCTGACCACGGCCGGCCTGGACCGGGACATCTGGCAGTGCCCGGTGGTCCTGCTCGCGGACGTCCGCAGCGTCGGCGTCCAGGGCGACGGCCGCACCTACGGCCACCCGATCGTGCTGCGCCCGGTGTCCTCCGAGGACGCCATGACCGCCGACTGGTCCCGGCTGCCGTACGACGTCCTGGCCCGTATCTCGACCCGGATCACCAACGAGGTCCGGGACGTCAACCGCGTCGTCCTCGACGTCACCTCGAAGCCGCCGGGCACCATCGAGTGGGAGTAGGCCCCCTTTACGGGGTTCAGGTCCGCTGGAGAGTGCGCACCGGCTCTCCGGGCTTCCAGACCTGGGTGACCAGGTACCTCTCGTCCTCGACGTAGGTCCGTACGACCTCCGTCAGCTCGGTGCGGAAGAGGTGGAACGGCTGCGGCGGTTCCACCTCTTCGACGTATGCCGCCTTGGTCCGGTCGTCCTCGACCTCGAACGCCCGCCCGGTGATCCGGATGTCCCCGCTGCCCATGTCGGCGTCGCCGGGATTCGCCTGGAGCGCGAAGCGCGGGTCGCGCAGCAGGTCGAGGGCCTTGAGGGAGTTCGGCATCATGCCGAGCCACAGCATCCCGTCCAGGAAACGGACCTCCAGGCCGCTGGTGCGGGGGGACCCGTCCTTACGCAGGGTCGCGAGGACGTGGTGCCGGTAGGCGCCGAAGCGCTCCTCGGCGATCTTCGACAGTTCGGGTGCGGCGGCGGTGAAGGAAGCCCAGTTCATACGCGCCAGTCTGACCGGCAAACCGGACATCCTCTGTCGGGTATTCGCCGCGTACGTCATCTTTACAAAACACCTCTGCCCTTTTGCGCTGACCGACGGTAACTTCCGGCGCGTACAGCAATCCCAGCGCTGGAGGACCTATGCACGGACCCACCCCTCCCCTGCCGCTGCCCACCGACCAGCTGCAGTTCGCCATGCCGCCGATGCACGAGTCGGTGGAGGACGAACGCCGGCACCGCAAGGAACGGCTCGCCGGAGCCCTGCGGATCTTCGGACGGGCAGGATTCGAGGACGGGGTCTCCGGGCACATCACCGCACGCGACCCGGAGTTCACCGACTGCTTCTGGGTCAACCCCTTCGGGATGCCGTTCAAGCACGTCACCGTCGGTGATCTCGTCCTCGCCAACCAGGACGGGCAGGTCGTCGAGGGCCGCTACCACGTCAACCAGGCCGCGTTCACCGTCCACGCCCAGGTCCACGCCGCCCGCCCGGACGTCGTCGCCGTCGCCCACTGCCACTCCGTGCACGGCCGTGCCCTCGCCGCGCTGGGCGAGCTGATCGACCCCATCACCCAGGAGAGCTGCGCCTTCTACGAGGACGTGGCGCTCTACGACGCCTACTCCGGCGTCACCGTCGATGCCGAGGAAGGCCGCCGGATCGCCGGTGCCCTCGCCTCCCGCAAGGCCCTCGTACTGCGCAACCACGGACTGCTCACCGTCGGCGACTCGGTGGACGCCGCCGCCTGGTGGTTTATGTCCCTGGAACGGTCCTGCCAGGTGCAGCTGATGGCGAAGGCGGCCGGCCGCCCGGTCCTCATCGACCACAAGCTGGCCGTCGCCACCCGCGAACAGCTCGGCGGCGACCTGGTGGCCTGGATCAACTACCAGCCCCTGTGGCAGGACATCAGCCGCAGCGAGCCGGACCTGCTCAGCTGACCGAGGGCGGCGGGGCGGCCTGCCCGGCTCAGCCGACCCGAGACCGGTGGGGCGGGTCGGCCCGGCTCAGCCGAAGTCTCTGAGCACGGCGGCCTTGGTCATCGCGAACTCCTCGTCGGTGAGCACCCCGTCCCGGTGCAGCTCGCCTAACTCCCGCAGCCGGCGCAGCAGCACATCATGGTGGCCGGCCTGTCCCGGAACGACCGCCCGCTGCCGGTCCTCGCCGTCGCCGGCGCCGCCGGTGCGGGTGGAGGGATGCGGCAGCCGGGCGGTGACGGCGGTCGCGACCAGCGCGGTCAGCAGATCGCGGCGCACGCTGCCCCACAGGTCCAGGGTGTAGGGGTCCCGCTCGGGCGGCAGCTTGGAGAACACCGTCTCCGGCGTCACGAACCGCAGAAAGCCGTCCTCGAACCCGGAGTTGGGCAGCCACTCCGCCTGCACCAGGTCGCCGAGGGCGATGATCCGCGGGCCGGTCGCCCGTTTGACCCGGTCGGAGCTGTCGGCCCAGTCGATGCGCACCCGCGTGCCGTCGAAGGAGACCGTGCCGTCGGAGGAGCGCACGGACACCGGCACCGGCGGGCCCGGCAGCAGATAGGAGGTCGTGGGCTCCTTGGGGATCCGGTCGAGGAGCAGCGCGTGCCGGATCTCCTCGGCGACGTACTCCGCGACCCCGCCGCGGTCCGCGTCCACCGTCAGCCGGTAGGGGTCGGCCGGTTCCGGCAGCCGCCCGCCCGTCGCCTGCAGCAGCGGGTCGGCGCCCTCGCGCAGCCGCATCCGCAGCCGGCCGCGCTTGCGCTCGGGTTCGTAGACGACGTCCGAGACCGCCTCCAAAGGCACGGAGATCTCCCCGTACGTCTGCCGGAACAGCGGCACCGAACGGTGCAGTCCGGGGGTGATCCGGATCGTGCTGCCGTCGAAGGCCCAGGTCCCGTCCCGCTGGATGATCTCGGCCATACGGGAATTCTCGCAGCCGGGTCAACACGGCGGCCCGTACTTCACCCGTCACGACCCGGCCCGGCGGTCCCGGACGGCCCGTCATAGGGCACAATTCGCAGTCGATGCAAGGCAGTTGCGCGGCGTTCAGGCCTTCCAGCGAGGGGCCGCAGGTCGTGCCGGAAGGTCGTGGGGAAGGCGGGCGCCGGGCGTGGCGGTGCAGGAGGCGAGACAGGGCACGGGTGCCCAGGGAATGCACGAGGGCGGCTGCACCTGCGGGGACTGTCCGCACGGCGTCCGGGAGGGGCACCGGCGGGCCGTCGCCGCGTTCCTGCGCCGGCGGGACGAGTTCGCGGCCGGGCAGGGCCTGCCGACGGCCGTGGCGCACTCGGCCTCGGCGTCCCGCCAGTGGGTCTCCGAGGAACTGACCCAGCGGGCGGAGGCCGTCGCCGAACGCGCCCGCGCCGAGGGCGAGACGTGGCTCGCCCGGCTGTGGCTGCGGACGGTGGCCACGGTGTGGGGCGCGGTCCTCGGGCTGCTGCTCGGCGAGGCGCTCACCGCGGTCGGCGCGGGCTGGACCGGCGCCCGCACCGCGGCCCTGGCCGCCGCGCTCGTCGTCGCCGGCACGCTCAGTGCCGCCTCCTGGCTCCACCGGGCGCGCGGCGGGGCGCTGGCCCCGGTGATCGGCGAGGACAACCGGATCTCCACCTCCCGTACGGTCGCCGCCTGTTGGGTGTTGTTCGCCGTCTACGCCGTCCTGCTGCTGGCCGCCCGACTGGCCGCCGCCTCCGACCACACCGAACGCGACGCGCTGATCGCGGGCCTCGACCTCGCGCGCGGCGCGGGCGTGGTGACCGTGCTCGCCGTGGTGTGCGGCATCGCCGTCCTGGTCCGCCGGGTGGTGGGCCTGCGCGTTCTCGCGCAGCGGCTGCAGAAGGTGCCGGCGCACCGGCCGCGCGCCGCCGACCTCCTCACCGACGACTCCGGCCGGGGCGCCTTCGCTGACATCCAGTACGTCGCCCTCAGCGCCGTCGCCCTGCTGTTCGCCGCGGTACGGCTGGCCCGCCGCCCCGACCAGTTGCCCGATCTGCCCTGGGGGCTGGGCGTGCTGGTGCTGATCTCGGCCGCGACCTACCTGGCCGGAAAGTACTCCGAGGGCGGTCGCCCCGTCGTCCTCTCCGTGGTGCGCGTCCGTGAACCCGGTGACCTGGACGGGCCGATCCGTACGGGCGACGACATCGAGATCCGCGGTGCCGGCTTCGTGCCGCCCGGCGCCCGGAGTGCCGACCGGCTCTCCCGCATGGTGGTCCGCATCGGCACCGTCGATGTGCACGTGCCGCTCGTCCCCGTCACCGGCGGCTTCAGCAACCCCACCGACAGCGTCCTGACCGTGCCCGTACCGGCCGACGTCGAGCCCGGCGCGGTGGAGGTGCAGGTCGTCACCGCGGCCGGGGTGGCGACCAACCGGTGCATCGTCCAGGTCACGGAGTGAACGACGGAGACGGCGGACGAGATCGGCGAGACGACCGAGACGGGCGAGACGGGCGAGGAGCAGGCTGATGAGCAGGCCGATGAGCGAGAGCGCTCTGTCGGTGATACCGGCCGATCCGCACTGGCACCTGCTGGACGCGTACGACGAGCAGGGCGACGGCCTGCCCACCCTCGATGTGACCACTCCCTGTCGCACCACTGCCACCTCCCTTGACCGGCCGACCTGCGACTGACCGTGCGGTTTCACCCCGTCCGCTCCCTTCGCACGCGGGGCCGAAATCCGGAAAAACATCTGGGTTGGGATTGAACTGCGCTCCCTCGTCATACGTATGGTCAGGTGAGGGGTGGGGACGGCGGGCGAGAGGCGGCTGACGACGATGACTCACGGCATCCGAACGGACACGCACATGAGCCGGCTGAGCGGCCTGCGCGGCTGGCGGGACACCGCCGCCCACTACGCCCTTCTGCCGCTGCGTGTCTTCCTCGGCGTCACCTTCATCTACGCCGGCCTGGACAAGCTCACCGACAGCGCCTTCATGAAGTCCGGCGGCGCCGGGTCCATCGGCGACACCATGCGCTCGGCCCGCGACTCCGCCGCCATCCCGGCCCTCGTCGACCTGGCCCTGAAATCCCCGGTCGGCTTCGGTTACGCCATCGCCTTCGGCGAGGTGGCCGTCGGCATCGGCACCCTGCTCGGCCTGCTCGCCCGGCTGGCCGCCCTCGGCGGCGCGCTGATCTCGTTCAGCCTGTGGATGACGGTGAGCTGGTCGACGACCCCCTACTACTACGGCAATGACCTCGCCTATCTGATGGCCTGGATCCCCCTGATCCTCGCCGGCGCGCCCTACCTCTCCGTCGACGCGGCCTGGCGAGCCCGACGCCAACATCGCCTGGGCGGCTACCGCTGACGGAGTGCCTGCCGACTGCCGACCGACCATGGCCCACCGCCGGCCGACCGTCGGCCCGCTGGAGCGCGACCGCTAGCCGCTCTCGGCGCCGCCTCGTCTGCGTATGGCCCGGGCCACGAACGCCGTGACGCCGGCCAGCAAGAGGCCGCCCACGACCAGCGGCACGATCGCGACCCACGGCGTCTTCCACACGCCGCCCGCGTCTCCCGCGAAGACCACTCCGGTGGCGGTGAGAAAGAGCCCGGCGACCAGCTTCCCGGGCTGGAACTCATGACGCAGCACGACTGACCTCCACCTGTCCCGCACCGACCCCGAGTGTCAGGTCCAGCGTGCCCGTGTCCTTGGCGGCCTTGGCCGGCGTCAGCGTCACGTTCTCGAGCCTGCGCGGCTGCACGTCCACGTCCTTCCTGTTGTCCCCGGGCAATCGGATGTCGCCGACGCCCACCTTGATGTTCATCCGCACGGTCGCGTCCGCCGGGAGGATCACCTTCAGCTGTCCCGCGCCCACATGGGCGTCCGTCGTCACCGTCCGCCCCTTGCCCGGGTGCACCCGGCTCAGGTCGAGGGTGCCGCGTCCGGTGCCGAGGTCGTAGGCCGGCCGCACCTCGGCCGTCGCGGCGGGTGTCCAGGAGGTGTCCCTCCAGTGGGTGGTGATGTCCTTGGGCATGGCCGCCGCCCCGGCGAGCAGCCCTGCCGTGACGATCGCCAGGAACACCGTCCCGGCTCCCGTACGGCCCAGGAACGCGCTGACCGCGACGCCCAGGCCGAACATCGCGAGCGCGCACGCCAGGCCGGTCTGCAGACTGGTGCCGAGCGGATGCGTGTCCCAGGTCAGCCCGGTGCCCAGGCCGCCCGCCACCAGGGCGAGCAGGAACACCCAGCCGCCGATCCAGCGTGGGCCGCGCGGTCTTGGGGGTGCGGCGGGCCGCGGTTGTATGGAGCCGGGGTGGGTCCAGGGGGTGGCGATGCCGACGTCGAGCACCGGGGTGAGGTCCCGGTCGCGTGCGTCGCCGGGCCCCCACAGATACCCGGTGCCGCCGACATGGGTGCCGTCCTTGACGATCGGGTCCCGCCACCAGGACGGATAGATGTCGACGACCGGCGGTGCCTGGGCCTCCGGCGGGGCGTCGGCAGCGGCCTGCGCGGCGAGGGGGTCGGGGCCGGGGGCGCCACGGCGCCGCGACCAGTACCCGGCGCCCGCCAGCAGCAGGGAGAGCACCACGGCGAAGGTCAGCACCCCGCCGTTTCTCAGCATGGTCAGGAAGATCCCGCAGCCGACCAGGGCGAACAGCACGGCGGCGAGCGCCTGTCCGTCGACGCGGCCGGTCAGCAGCTTGCGGACCTCGTTCTCCTCCTCGTCCTCGTACGGCACCAGCAGCCAGGCGAAGCCGTAGAAGATGAGGCCGATGCCGCCGGTCGCGGACAGTACGGCCAGGGTGATCCGGAAGATCACCGGGTCCATGTCGGTGTGCCGGCCGAGGCCCGCGCACACGCCCGCGATCATCTTGTGCCGGCGGTCGCGCTGGAACCGCTCGGGGGCCGTGGCGGTGTGCTGTTCCTGGTCCTGCTGTTCGTCGGCTTGCGTGTCGGTGCCGGTGCCGGCCGCTCCCGTCTTCTGCGTCGCGGCGGGTGCGGCATCCGTCGGTCCGGTGCCCGGGGCCGGGCGCGGGCCGGGGCCGGGTCCCGGACCCGTCGCGGCGTGCTCGTGATCCGTCATGCGTCCATGGTGACGGCCCGGCCGCCGCCGCGGCAGTCGGGACGACCCTGGCCGAACCCTGAAATCGGCCCTGAGACGGGGCGGGGAGGCGTTCGAGCGGCCCGGGATCGCCCCGCGACCGGCGCCCCCGACCCGGCCCCGAGGAAGATCAGGGGCGTCTTGGGGGCCGACCCTGATGCCTGACCCCGCCGGGCATGTGACCATCGTTGGCATGCCGGAAGCCGCAAGCCTGCCAGTCGACGACCCGCGGCCTCCGCGCAAGCTCTACCGCAGCAGCGACGGACGCTGGCTCGGCGGAGTGGCGCGGGGCCTCGCCGGGCATCTCGGGCTGCCCGTCATCTGGGTCCGGCTCGCCTTTGTCGGCCTGTTCATGGCCCATGGCTTCGGCGCGCTGCTCTACGCGGCGTTCTGGTTCTTCGTCCCCCTCGGTGTCGGCGGGGTCGGCGACCAGAGGCCGCCGTCGCTCGTCTCCACGGAGACCGCGCAGGACGGCCGCCGCAGACGGGTGGCCCGCAGGCCGGACCGAGGCCAGATCGTCGCTCTGCTCCTCATGGTCATCGTGTCCGTGGTCTTCGTGAGCAGCGTCAATCTCGGCGGCGCGGCCAAGGCCTATCTGCTGCCCGCCGTTCTCGTCGCGGCCGGTGTCGCTCTCGTCTGGCGGCAGGCGGACAACGCCCGCCGGGCCCGCTGGGTCGAGGTCGGCCGCCGGCGCCGCACCCTCACCCTGCTGCGTGCGGCCGGCGGTGTCCTGCTCGTCACGGCCGGTGTCTCCGCCATCTTCGTGATGCAGGGTTCGGCCGCCCATCTCGGCGCGGTCCTCCAGGCGGCCCTCGCCGTCCTCGTCGGCATCACGCTCCTCGCCGGCCCGTACCTGGTCCGTATGACCCAGGACCTGTCCGAGGAACGCCTGATGCGCATCCGCGCCCAGGAGCGCGCGGAGGTCGCCGCCCACGTCCACGACTCCGTGCTGCACACCCTCACCCTGATCCAGCGCAACGCCGACAACGCGAACGAGGTCCGCCGCCTCGCCCGTGCCCAGGAGCGTGACCTGCGCACCTGGTTGTACAAGCCGGAGGGCACCGGCAAGGACGAGGCCGACGAGCCGGACACGGTCGCGGAGGCGGTGCGGCGCAGCGCCGCCGAGGTGGAGGACAAGCACGGTGTGCCCATCGAGGTCGTCGTAGTCGGCGACTGTCCGTTGGACGAGAGGACCGGCGCGCAGATGCAGGCCGCGCGCGAGGCGATGGTGAACGCCGCAAAGTACGGTGGCGAGGGCGGCGCCGTACAGGTCTATGCCGAAGTCGAGGGTAGAACGGTTTTCGTGTCCGTGCGGGACCGCGGCCCGGGCTTCGACCTCGACTCGATACCCGCCGACCGCATGGGCGTCAGAGAATCGATCATCGGCCGCATGGAGCGCCACGGCGGCACGGCCCGGCTACGGTCGGTGCCGGGCGGAGGCACGGAGGTCGAGCTGGAGATGGAGAGGGCGGAGAAGACGTCATGAGCGACGCGACCGAGGCGAACGGCACGGCGGGAGCCCCCGAGGCGGCCGGGTCCCCCCGGGCTGCCGACGGCGGGGCGGGCGGACGGCACGTACAGGTGGTGCTGGTGGACGACCACCGGATGTTCCGCACCGGCGTCCAGGCCGAGATCGGGCAGACCGCCCAGACCGGTGTCGAGGTGGTCGGCGAGGCCGCGGACGTCGACCAGGCGGTCACGGTCATCACCGCGACCCGGCCCGAGGTGGTCCTGCTCGACGTCCACCTGCCGGGTGGCGGTGGCGTCGAAGTGCTGCGCCGTTGTGCGGCGTTGATGGCGGACACCGAGCGGCCCGTCCGCTTTCTCGCACTGTCCGTGTCGGACGCGGCGGAGGACGTGATCGGTGTGATCCGCGGCGGTGCCCGCGGCTATGTCACCAAGACCATCACCGGCACCGATCTGGTCGACTCGATCTTCCGCGTGCAGGAGGGAGACGCCGTCTTCTCCCCGCGGCTGGCCGGGTTCGTCCTTGACGCCTTCGCCTCCACCGACGCCCCACCCGTGGACGAGGACCTGGACCGCCTCACCCAGCGCGAGCGCGAGGTGCTGCGCCTGATCGCCCGTGGCTACGCCTACAAGGAGATCGCCAAGCAGCTGTTCATCTCGGTGAAGACGGTCGAGTCCCATGTCTCGGCGGTCCTGCGCAAGCTCCAGCTGTCCAACCGCCACGAACTGACCCGCTGGGCGACGGCCCGCCGGCTGGTCTGACCCTGTCCGACCCCTACGGGCCCGCCCCTACGCCACCCGGGTCGCCCCCGCGAACGGCATCAGGTCGACCGGGGCCAGCCGGACCGGGGCCGACGGGTTCGGGGCGTGGATCATCTCGCCGCCACCCACGTAGATGCCGACGTGGCTGATCCCGGAGTAGAAGAACACCAGGTCCCCGGGCTGGAGTTCGGAGCGGGAGACGCGTCGGCCCGCGTCGATCTGGGCGTAGGTGGTGCGGGGCAGGGAGATGCCGGCGGAGCGGTAGGCGGCCTGGACCAGGCCCGAGCAGTCGAAGGCGTTCGGGCCGGCCGCGCCCCACACATAGGGGCTGCCGAGCTTGGCGTAGGCGTAGGAGATGGCCGCCGCGGCGCGCGCGTTGGCGGCCGTGGCCGACCCGGCCTGCTCCAGCGGTTCACGGGGGTCGGAGGCCGACCGGGAGGCACGGCCCGGAGCGGTGCCGTCGGCGCCGGTGACCTCGTTCCGCTGCTGCGGAGTGAGCCGTGCCAGCAGCCGCCGGGCCTCGTCCAGCTTGCCGGTGATGGTCTTCTTCTGCCGCCGCAGCTCGGCCTGCCGTGACCGCAGCGACGTCAGCTCGATGCGCGCCGCGCCGCGCAACTGCTCGATCTCCCTCAGCTGTTCGCGCACCTGGGACACGGCAGCGGCCTGCTGGTCACCGGCCCGCTCCGCGAACGCGGCGTCCTCCAGATACCGGTCGGGGTCGCCGGACAGGGCCAGTTGCCAGGCCGGGGCGAAGCCGCCCTCGCGGTACTGCGCCGCCGCGAACGAACCGAGCGCGTCCCGGGCCGTGTTGAGCTTGGCCTGCTTGCGGGCGGTCTCGTCCTGCAGCGAGTGCAGCCGCCGCTGCTCCGTGTCCGCCCCCTCCCTCGCGCCGTCGTACTTCTCGGTCGCCGCCTCGGCCTCCTGGTACAGCTTGTCCACCTGGGCCTTCACCTGTGCCGGCGTCGGCTGCGGCTCGGCGTGTCCCGTCCCGTCGAATCCCGTTGCGGTGGCCGCGCCCGCCAGGGCGAGCGTGGCGGCCGTCCGGGCAGTCGGGCCACCCATGGAGCGTTGCCGGGGCTTGCGGTGCGCTGCCACCTGGACCGTCACGTCCTTCCGTACGAGTCGTACGACCGAGAGCCGTGCGTCCGGCGGCGGCCCGCACAGGGGAAACAGGCCACCGCCGGACCTTCTCGGCGGTGGTGACCGACAGCCGCCCTGGCCCGGGCGGCGGTGGGAAGCCGGTCACCTGGGGGAGGACGCTAGGCCCGACTGTGACAAGCAGGTAACGCGCTGTACGGAACTGGCTCCGACAGACTGGAATGTGACCGTATGTGACCACACCGCCGTTCTGGAGTCGTCGCCTTCACGCAGCGTGGTGACCGAAGCGCGGAAAGCGGGACGGAAGGCGGGTGCGGGGTGCTATGGAGCGCATATATGCAAGATCACCCGCGCGTGATCGTCGAGTACTGCGGCCGGGCCCGGTGACGGGCGGTCCATACCTCCTCGTTAGGCTCCGGCCCCATGGACGTACTCATCCATCTCTTCGTCGGCCTGCACATCATCGGCATCGCCGCGCTGCTCGGCGGTTTCCTCACCCAGATGAAGGCGATGGGCCAGGGCACGGCCCGGTTCGTGCCCGGGATGCTGCACGGCGCGCTGACCATGCTGGTCACCGGCGTGGCCCTGATCGGTCTCAACCAGGCCGACGACCACCACGTGAACACCATCAAGATCGGCGTCAAGCTGGCGCTGCTGATCGTGATCCTCGGCCTGGTCTATGTGAAGCGCGACGAGGAGAAGATCGACAAGGGCGCGTTCGGGCTGGTCGGCCTGCTGACCATGGCGAACATCTTCATCGCCGTGCTGTGGACCTGACGCTCATCCGTCCCTGACGCCGGTGCGGGCCGCGAGCACCGCGTCGGCGGCGACCACGAGCCACACCGCCACCGCTGCCCACAGCAGCACCCGTCCCGCCCGGCTGAGCCACGCAACGCCGACGGCGCTCGCGACCGACAGCGTCGCCGCCGCCGTCATCCCCATCGGGAACACCGTCGCCCACCGCGCACGCAGACCTGAGATGCCGGGCATGCGCCCGATGCCAGGGAACCACAGGGCCCCGGCCCGGGAAGGGCACGCGCGCGTGGAGCGCGAAAACGGCGGACCGCGAAAACGCAGGTACGCGCGCGTGGGGCGCGAAAACGGTGGCGCGCGAAACCCGGTGGTCAGCCCGGTCGGACCACGCTGTGGATGATCGACTCTCCGCCGTAGTAGATCGACTCCTCGCGGACGTACGCGCCCGGCTTCGGGGCGTGGATCATCATGCCGTTGCCTATGTAGATGCCGACATGGCTGATGTCGTCGTAGAAGAAGACCAGGTCGCCCGGCCGCGCATTGGCCAGGGAGACCGTGGTGCCCGCGTCGACCTGGTCGTACGTGGTGCGCGGCAGCGTGACGCCGGCAGCCCTCCAGGCGGCCTGGGTGAGGCCCGAGCAGTCGTAGGAGTCCGGCCCGGTGGCGCCCCACACATACGGCTTGCCGATCTGCGCGCGGGCGAAGGCGATCGCCTTCTCGGCCTTCGTGTCGTACGAGCCGGAGCCGGACGTCGTGGAGCCGGTCGAGCCGGAGCCCGTCGAACCGGACCCGGATCCCGAGGACCCCGAGGACGAGGAGGACGACGAGGACGAGGACGACGAGTCGGCCTGCTGCTGAGCCTGCTGCTTCGCCAGCTCGGCCGCCTTGCGCGCCGCCTCCTGCTGCTTCTCCCGCTCGATGGCGGCCAGCCGAGCCTTCTCCTGGGCCGTCAGCTGCGACAGCAGGTCGCGCGCGGAGGCCAGCTTCTTCTGGACGGTGGCCTTGGCGCTCTGCAGGTCGTGCTGCGAGTCGGTCAGCGTCTGCAGGCTCTCGGCGGCCTCCCGCCGCTTCTTCATGGTCGTGGCCTGCTCACCGATGTAGTCGTCGACCGCGCTCTTCTCCCGCGACGTCAGCCGGCTCATCAGCTGGGTCTGGTCGAAGTAGTCCTGCGGGTCGTTCGCCAGCAGGAAGGTGGCCGTGTCGGGAGCGGAGGCGCCGGTGCGGTACTGGGCCGCAGCGAAGGAACCCAGTTCCTCGCGGGCCTTGTTGAGGCGTTCGGTGCGCCGGGCGACCTCGTTGCGCAGGGCGTCGACGCGCCCGCGCTGTTTGCCGGTGCGCTCTTTGGCCGCGTTGTACTTGTCGGTCGCCGACTCCGCCTGGCGGTAGAGGTCGTCGACCTTCTTCTCGACCTCCTCCAGGCTCGGCTTGGTGTGATCGGTTCCCGGGGCGGCCTCGGCGCTCTGCGAGAACACGGCCATGGAGGTGAGGGCGGCGGTGGCGAGGGCGGGGGTGCGGAAGCCCGCCCCGATGGTCCCGCCGGGGCGCGGCTTGCGGTGCGACGCCAAGGGAGGCGCTCCTTCCAGTGGGCCGCCTACCGGGTTAGCTGTCGGGTTCGGGCGGCGGTTCGGAAGGGTTGCCCTACGGCGTCGTCCCGGGCGGGAGTCGGCCGATTCACCCCAGGATCGGTGGGTCCCCGGCTCCGGGCACCACGAGGGGTACACCGGACTCGGCGGAGGCCGCGCACGCGGCCTGACGGCAACCTAGCCAACTCGTGTGACTAGTGTGAAGGTTGGTGCGTGATATGTCCGATACATTTTTGTGATCTGAGCTCGGGAACACGTTCCCGTCATCGGACGATTCCGCAGCGTAAGGGCATTCCCGCGCCGCCCGCGGCGGCCATCTTCCCGGGACGGCGACCGGTTGTCGGTGGGGCGCCCTAGACTCGGAGAGCGATGAGCAGCCTCTTTGACGACAGCTTCCTGGCGGACCTCCAGACCCCTCGCGGGCACGAGGAGGAGCACCCGCCTCCGCCCGAGGACGATCACGCTCCGGAGCCGGTTCCGGACGATCTGTTCGGCGGGAAGTTCGACCTGCCGCCGGACCCGGACGCCTACTACCGCGACGGCGCGTCCCGCCCCGCGCTCGACTCGGCGGCACTGCTGGAGGGGCTGAACGACAACCAGCGCGCCGCGGTCGTGCACGCCGGCTCCCCGCTGCTCATCGTCGCCGGCGCCGGCTCCGGCAAGACCCGCGTGCTCACCCACCGCATCGCGCACCTGCTCGCCGAGCGGAATGTGCACCCGGGCCAGATCCTCGCGATCACCTTCACCAACAAGGCCGCGGGCGAGATGAAGGAGCGCGTCGAGCAGCTCGTCGGCCCGCGCGCGAACGCGATGTGGGTGATGACCTTCCACAGCGCGTGCGTACGCATCCTGCGCCGGGAGAGCAAGAAGCTCGGCTTCACTTCCTCGTTCTCGATCTACGACGCCGCCGACAGCAAGCGCCTGATGGCCCTGGTCTGCCGCGATCTGGACCTCGACCCCAAGCGCTTCCCGCCGAAGTCGTTCAGCGCCAAGATCAGCAACCTGAAGAACGAGCTGATCGACGAGGAGGACTTCGCCGCCCAGGCCACGGACGGCTTCGAGAAGACCCTCGCCCAGGCCTACGCCCTCTACCAGTCGCGGCTGCGCGAGGCGAACGCCCTCGACTTCGACGACCTGATCATGACGACGGTCAACCTCCTGCGCGCCTTCCCGGACGTCGCCGAGCACTACCGCCGCCGCTTCCGCCACGTCCTCGTCGACGAGTACCAGGACACCAACCACGCCCAGTACGCGCTCGTACGGGAACTCGTCGGCACCGGCGAGCGTGCCGCCAAGGACGCCGACGTACCGCCCGGCGCGGACGACCTCCTGCCCGCCGAACTGTGCGTGGTGGGTGACGCGGACCAGTCGATCTACGCCTTCCGCGGCGCGACGATCCGCAACATCCTCCAGTTCGAGGAGGACTACCCGAACGCGACGACGATCCTGCTGGAGCAGAACTACCGCTCCACGCAGACGATCCTGTCCGCCGCCAACGCGGTCATCGAGCGCAACGAGTCCCGCCGCCCCAAGAACCTGTGGACCAACGCGGGCGCGGGCGCGCAGATCACCGGCTATGTCGCCGACACCGAGCACGACGAGGCGCAGTTCGTCGCCGACGAGATAGACCGTCTCACCGACGCGGGCGAGGCCAAGGCCGGCGATGTCGCGGTCTTCTACCGGACCAACGCCCAGTCCCGTGTCTTCGAGGAGATCTTCATCCGCGTCGGCCTGCCCTACAAGGTCGTCGGCGGTGTCCGCTTCTACGAGCGCAAGGAGGTCCGGGACGTCCTGGCCTACCTGCGCGTCCTCGCCAACCCCGAGGACTCGGTGCCGCTGCGCCGCATCCTCAACGTGCCCAAGCGGGGCATCGGCGAGCGCGCGGAGGCGATGATCGACGCCCTCGCCCAGCGCGAGAAGATCAGCTTCCCGCAGGCGCTCAAGCGCGTGGACGAGGCCTACGGCATGGCCGCGCGCTCCACCAACGCGGTCAAGCGGTTCAACACGCTGATGGAGGACCTGCGCACGATCGTCGAGTCCGGCGCGGGAGCGGCGACCGTCCTGGAGGCGGTGCTCGAACGCACCGGCTATCTGGCCGAGTTGCAGGCCTCCACCGACCCGCAGGACGAGACCCGCATCGAGAACCTCCAGGAACTCGCGGCCGTGGCCCTGGAGTTCGAGCAGGAGCGTGGCGAAGGCGAGCAGGGTACCCTCGCCGACTTCCTGGAGCAGGTCGCCCTCGTCGCCGACTCCGACCAGATCCCCGACGAGGACGAGGAAGGCTCCGGCGTCATCACACTGATGACCCTGCACACCGCCAAGGGCCTGGAGTTCCCGGTCGTGTTCCTGACCGGCATGGAGGACGGCGTCTTCCCGCACATGCGCGCCCTCGGCCAGACCAAGGAGCTGGAGGAGGAGCGGCGCCTGGCGTACGTCGGCATCACACGCGCGCGGGAGCGGCTGTACCTCACGCGGTCGGCGATGCGCAGCGCCTGGGGCCAGCCGTCGTACAACCCGCCCTCCCGCTTCCTGGACGAGATCCCGGCCGCCCATCTGGAGTGGAAGCGGACCGGAGCGGCGGCGCCGGTGTCCTCGGGCCCGGCCTCCGGGATCGCGGCCTCGCTGTCCTCGACCCGCTCGCGCTCCTCGGCGGCGGGCGCGTCCGGGTTCGCCACACGGCGGGCCACCGACAAGCCGGTGGTGTCCCTGGCCGTCGGCGACCGGGTCACCCACGACCAGTTCGGGCTCGGGACGGTCGTCGCGGTGTCGGGCGTGGAGGACAAGGCCCAGGCGACGATCGACTTCGGAGACGGCAAGCCGAAGCGGTTGCTGCTGCGGTACGCGCCGGTGGAGAAGCTGTAGGTCCGGCCGCACGTCCAAGGGCCCTCGCGGAACGGCGAGGGCCCACTGGATGCGGGGATGCTCAGGTGGGATCCAGTCCGTGGCTCCGCAGCCACGGCAGCGGGTCTATCGCCGCACCGCCCGCGGGCCGTACCTCGAAGTGCAGGTGCGGACCCGTGGAGTTGCCGGAGTTGCCGGAGTAGGCGATCGGATCTCCGGCCTTGACGGACGTCCCGTCGGGGACCCGGTAGCTGGACAGATGGCAGTACCAGGTCTCCGTGCCGTCCTTCGCCGTCACGATCATCATGTTGCCGTAGGCGCTGTTCCACTTGGTGGAGACGACGCCGTCGGTCGCGGCCATCACCGTGGTGCCGTACGAGACCGGGAAGTCGATGCCCGTGTGTACCGACATCCAGTTCACGCCGGCCTGGCCGAAGTACGCGCTGAGCCCCCTCTGCAGGACCGGCAGCACGAACTTGGGGCGCAGCCGCTCCTTGAGCGCGGCCTGCGCTGCGGCCTTCTTCTTCTCCATCTGCTGCTGGTTCTTGAGGTCGATCCGCTCCTGCGTCCGGCTCGCCCGGTCGGCGAAGTCATGGGCGCCGGCGGAGAGGGTCGTGAGCTGGCTGTCCAGCTTGCTGTTGGCGATCGACGGCTGGACCGCGTGCGCGTCCGAGGCGGAGACGGCGGTGTCCTTGCCGTCGTCGGTCAGCGCGCCGACCGAGGCGGCGGCGATCCCGGCGACACCCATCACACAGGCCGACGGCACCGCGACGGTCAGCAGCGCGGAGCGCTTGGCGGGCGTACGACGGCGGGAACGCGCGGCACTGCGTGCGCCGGCGCGGGGCCCCGGCACCGGAGTGACCTCTTCCTGGTCGTCCAGCAGATCGTTCACGGCGGGCAGTTCGCCGGTGGAGCCCGGCTCACCGAAGTCGGGGTCCTGGTACGGCGCCTGGTCGTCGTAGGGCACCTGCGGGAAGGCCGCGGCCTCCGGGGCGCCGACCTGCTCGAAGGCGGCGGTGGCCTGCTGGTCGAACGGTTCGGCACCGTACTCGGGCTCCGCCGGTACGGCCTGGCCGCCGGAGTTCCACTGCGTGGCGTCGTACGTGCCCGTCTCGAAGGTCTGGGTGCCCCACTCCCACTGCTGGGTCGGGTCGGCGATGCCGGACTGGTCGGGCTGCAGCCAGCCACTCGCGTCCCACTGGCCGCTGATGTCGTTGCCCGTCGCCTGGGCGGGGACCGTCCAGGCGGTGGTGTCGTAGACGCCGGAGTCGTAGGCGGCGTGGTGCTGGGCCGCGTACGGGTCGTAGTTCAGGGTCTGGGCGGTCTGCCACTGCGTGGTGTCGTACGCGCCGGTGCTCTGCGCGCCGGGCATGCTGCCGAAGAGCGGGTCGGTGGAGAAGGAACCGGTGCCGCCGCCGGCGTCCGGAAAACCGGTGGCGTCGTAGCCGCCGTACGTGGTGAGGTCGCCGTAGGTGGCTTCGTGGGCCCCGTAATGCGCGTAGTGCGCGGCGGAGGCGTCGGAAGCCGGAGCCGGGGTGGTCATGGTCCCCGACGGGTGACGGTCGTTCACCAACTTCTCTTTCGCCTCGACAACAGGGCTGCCAGAGCAGTGCGGCGACTGTACCCGCCGGTACCTGGGCGCGACAATCTTCGGGTGGTTTCGCGTTGGCGGGAAACGGGCATTCGGCGGTGTTTCGGGGGGCGCCGGACACGAGTTTGGCCGAGAGTTCGATTGGTGTTCGATATGCGGTGACTGTTCGTCACCTGTGCGTCACTCCGGCGTCGGATACCTCACGCCACCGTCAGGCCGTCGGCGATCCGGTCCCCGGAGTGCGCGGCGTCGAGCGCCTCGCGTATCCCGGTCGCGACGGCCGGGTGCACGGGCAGCGCGAGATGCCCGATGCCGGTCACCCGGATGTTCTGCGCGTCGAGGTCGGGGTGCTCCAGGCAGGCCGTCTCCAGAGGGACCATCACGGAGTCCAGGTCGCTCCAGAAGCTGACGAATCGCGTACGGCAGCCGGGCGCGGGCCGGGCCAGTTCCTCGATCACGCTCGAACCGGGCCGCATCTGCCGCACGATCGGATGGGCGTTGGCCAGCGGTGCCGCGCTGGTCCCCGAGTGCGGTGTACCGAGCGTGACGAGCGTGCGCACCCGCAGGTCACCGCCGAGACACTGTGCGTAATAGCGGGCGATCAGGCCGCCGAGGCTGTGCCCCACGATGTCGACCCGGTCGCTTCCGGTGCGCTCGCAGATCTCCTCTATGTGCCGGCCCAGTAACTCGGCGGCGGCGCGGATGTCGCAGGTCAGCGGGGAGTAGTTGAGCGATATGACGCGCTGCCCGCCGTGCTGGGCGAGGTTGCGGCGCAGCAGCACGAACACCGAGCGGTTGTCGATGAAACCGTGCAGCAGCACCACCGGCGGGCCGGACCGCACCGGAAGCTGGGCCGTGCCGTCGCGGGCGGGCAGGGCAGGGTAGCGGCGCTCCTGGGTGAGGCCGGTCGGATACAGCAGGAGATGGCCGGCCAGGATCGCGGCCTCGAGAGCGGTCGCCTTCAGCAGCGCCACGGAGATTCCGGTGAGTCTGTCGGGCCACAGGCGGCGGCAGAACGGGAGAAAGAGCGGCAGCACCCCGGTGACCTTCATGGGCCGACCTCCTGTCGGCACGCCGGAGGACGGCTCGATCCCCCGTGTGCCCTCATGTCCCACCATGTGATTTCCCCCTCGCTGCGCACCGTAAAACTGCCGGTTGCGGGATGCTGGAGATAACGTTCGTTCACTTCACGACGGGTGGCGGAACGCGCCAAAAGTGCGGTACTTGTCGTTACGGACGGAAGCGATCGCTTCCGTGGTCGTGTGATGGAGGCAGTGATGGGTGTGGCAGCCGGTCCGATCCGCGTGGTGGTCGCCAAACCGGGGCTCGACGGCCACGATCGCGGGGCCAAGGTCATCGCGCGTGCCCTGCGGGACGCGGGCATGGAGGTCATCTACACCGGGCTTCACCAGACGCCGGAGCAGATCGTCGACACCGCCATCCAGGAGGACGCCGACGCGATCGGCCTGTCCATCCTCTCCGGCGCGCACAACACGCTGTTCAGCGCGGTGATCGACCTGCTCAAGGAGCGCGAGGCCGAGGACATCCTGGTCTTCGGCGGCGGCATCATCCCGGAAGAGGACATCCCGCCGCTGAAGGAGAAGGGCGTCGCGGAGATCTTCACGCCCGGGGCGACGACCACGTCGATCGTGGAGTGGGTGCGGGAGAACGTGCGGGTGCCTCCGGCGGTTGAGCCGACGGTTCGCTGAGCAGGGCGCCGGTGTCCCTGGGGGCTCCGCCCCCAGACCCCCGATCGGCCTGAACGGCCTCGTCCTCAAGCGCCGGACGGGCTGGTGATGCCGGTCGGTGCCAATTCGCGGGCCATCTCGGCCCGCAGCCGCAGCGTGGTCATCAGCCGCTGGAACGCCTCCGCCCAATAGCCTCCGGCCCCCGGCGCGGCGTCCTCCCGTTCGTCGGGTATCGCCAGCAGCGCCTCCAGCCGGCCGGCCTCCGCCGGGTCCAGGCAGCGTTCGGCCAGGCCCATCACCCCGCTGAAACTCCATGGGTAACTGCCCGCGTCCCGGGCGATGTTGAGTGCGTCCACGACTGACCGGCCCAGCGGCGGGGCCCACGGCACCGCGCACACCCCGAGCAGCTGGAACGCCTCCGACAGGCCGTGGGCCGCGATGAATCCGGCCACCCACGCGGCCCGTTCCGCCGGCTCCAGGGTGGCCAGCAGCTTTGCCCGCTCCGCCAGTGACACCGCGCCCGGCCCCCCGGCCTCCGGCGCCGACGGCGAGCCCAGCAGGGCCCTCGACCACTCGGCGTCCCGCTGCCGCACCGCGGCCCGGCACCAGGCCGCGTGCAGTTCGCCCTGCCAGCCGTCCGCCACGGGCAGCGCCACGATCTCCCGCGCCGTCCGCCCGCCGAGTCGTCCCGGCCAAGTGCCGAGCGGGGCCGACTCCACCAACTGCCCCAGCCACCATGACCGTTCCCCTCTTCCCGCGGGAGGTGTGGCCACCACACCGTCGCACTCCATACCGGAGTCGCACTCGAGCGGCGCTTCCACCGTGATCGCCGGTGAGTTCCCGGTACGGTCGAGGGCCACACATGCCGCGGCCCGTACGGCCATGCGCGCGGCGAGCGCCGAAGCGGGCAGCGCCGAGAGCAGCTCCGCCGCCGTCGCCCGCACGTTGCGGCTGCGGTCGCCCAACGTCTGCTCCAGGAAGGGCTCGTCCGCGGCGGACAGGCCAGTGCGCAGCGAGTCGAGGAACATCAGCCGGTCCTCCGCCCGCTCCGTCGGCCAGGTCGACGCGAGCAGCTCGCGCGCCAGTGCGGGCGTACCGGCGCGCAGCGCGCCCAGCAGGGCCACCCGCTCGGCGAACAGCCCTTCCTGCCACAGCCGCCGCACCGCCTCGGCGTCCGAGGGGTCGGGCAGCGCGGCGCCGCCGCCGGGAGCCGCGCGCAGGGCGAAGCGCCAGTCCCCGTTCAGCCGGGCCAGCCACAGGGCCCGCGGGCCTGCGAACGCCAGCGCGGCCGGGCGCAGGTCCGTACGGCCCCGGGCTGCGTCCAGCAGGGCGGGCAGCGCCTGCGGCGGCGCAGCGTAACCGTGGGCGTTGGCCGCCGCGAGCCACTGCGGGAGCAGTTCCGTGAGGTCCGGTGAGCTGCCCCGGCGGCCACCGGGCCCGCCGCCGGAGCGGTCGGCCAGCAGTGTCGCGAGTCTGCGGGCCGCGGCGGCGGGCAGGGCCGGGCCGCCGGAGACGGCGATCGCACCGAGCGAAAGGGCGCGCAGCCGGTTCTTGCGCTGAAGCTTCACTTTCGGGAGTTCCTTC
>NZ_JBSFGB010000026.1:0-146262 GCF_053596375.1 Streptomyces sp. NPDC001709
TCGCCTGGCTGATCGAAGATGTCGCGGTCCTCGACTCGAACGGCCGGAAGTGCATCTGCCCCACCGGAACCGTTAGCAACGGATTAGGCTGATCGCGTGCGCCTCCTGCTCATGTCCGACACACACCTGCCGAAACGGGCCAAGCGGCTCCCGGACGCGCTGCTGGCCGAACTGCCGCGCGCGGACGTCGTGTTCCACGCCGGGGACTGGGTCGACACCGCCACCCTGGACCTGCTGGAGAGCCACAGCCGACGGCTCATCGGGGTCTACGGCAACAACGACGGCCCGGAGCTGCGGGCGCGGCTCCCCGAGGTGGCCTACGCCGAACTGGGCGGCCTGCGCTTCGGCGTCGTGCACGAGACCGGCCCCGCCCAGGGCCGCGAGGCCCGCTGCGCCGCCCGCTTCCCCGGCCTCGACGTGCTGGTCTTCGGCCACAGCCACATCCCCTGGGACACCACCGCCCCGACCGGCCTGCGCCTGCTCAACCCCGGCTCACCGACCGACCGGCGCCGCCAGCCCCACTGCACGTACATGACCGCGGTGCTCACCGACGGCGCCCTCACCGATGTGACCCTGCACCGGCTGCCGCAGCGGTAGCGGGGCCGTGGCATCATCCCGGGATGATCAACAGCTCCGGCATACCCGCCGTCGTACCCGCGGGCCGCATGGCTCACCGCACGCAGCCCGTCCTGCGCCTGACGGCCGGCCTGGAACTGCGGCCCTGGCGTGCCGCGGACGCGGGCGCGTTGCTCGCCGCCGGGCAGGATCCGGCCATCTGGCAGTGGAACCTGTTCACCGTCGACGGCCTGGACGAGGCCCGACAGCGGATCGCGCGCATGCACGAGCGGTGGCGGGCGGAGACCGGTGCCGTGTGGGCCGTGGCCCGGCCGGACGGCCCCGCCGTCGGGCTCATCGGGCTCAACGACGTCGACCTCGCGGGTGGCAGCACCGAGCTCGTCTACTGGCTGCTGCCCGAGGCGCGTGGTGGCGGGGTCGCCGTGGAGGCGGTGCGGCGGCTGGGGCGGTGGGCCCTGGACGACCTGGGTCTGCACCGCCTGCGGTTGTGCCACTCCACGGCCAACCCCGCGTCGTGCCGGGTGGCCGAGAAGGCCGGGTACGCGCTGGAGGGCACCCAGCGCAGTGCTCTGCTGCATGCCGATGGCTGGCATGATCAGCATCTGCATGCGCGTGTTCAGGGTGACGTGGGGTGACGTGAGGGCCCGCGGGTCACCGGCGCCGAGTGGAGTGGCGCCCTCGCCGCCGCAGCAGCCGTGTCGTCGCCCATGCCAGTACGGTGACCGCCGCCGCCACGCACGCCGCTCGCTTGGCCACGGGCAGCCCGGCCGTGCGCAGGAGGTCGAGCGGCGCCGGCTCCAGCCCTTCCCACGACTGCGGTTGCTCCTCGGCGGTCGTCACCGGTGTCGGCTCGGCCAGCCTTTCCGCCAGGCACGCCGCGAACTGGCCCACCAACCGGTCGCCCACCTCGGCCAGTACGCCCCGCCCGAATTGAGCCGGGCGGCCGGTCACCGTCAGGTCGGTGTGGACCGACACCGCCGTGCCGGCATCGTGTTCGGCCAGGGTGCCGGTGACCGTCGCCCTGGCCGTGCCCTGCCCCCGGGTCTCCCGGCCGTTCGCCACGAGCACCATCCGGTGGGCCGGCTCGTCCTGCTCCTCGAAGACCGCCGTGCCCCGGTAGGCGACGGTGACCGGGCCGACCTTGACCTTCACCGAGCCGGTCACGGTCTTGCCGTCGTAGTCCTCCACCACCGCGCCCGGCAGACAGGGCGCGACCCGTTCGATGTCGAGGAGTGCGTGCCAGGCGTCGTCGACCGGGACGCGGACCGTGAACTCGTGGTGCAGCTCCATGACGTGCTCCTTACCGGCCTCGTCAGGCGGCGGACGGGTGGATGGCTCCGGCGGTGCCGGTCAGGGGCGCGCCGCTGCCGCCCCAGCGCAGGGCGACGATCTCGGCGGCGACGGAGACGGCGACCTCCTCGGGTGTACGGGCCCCGAGGTCGAGCCCGAGCGGCGAGCGCAGCCGGGACAGCTCCGCCTCGGACAGACCGGCCTCGGTGAGCCGTTCGCGCCGCTCCTCATGGGTGCGCCTGCTGCCCATCGCCCCGATGTAGGCGGCCGGGCGCCGCAGGGCCTCCTCAAGCAGCGGCACGTCGAACTTAGGGTCGTGGGTGAGGACGCAGATCACCGTGCGGTCGTCGGTGACCGTGCCGGCGAGATAGCGGTGCGGCCAGTCCACCACGACCTCGACGGCCGCCGGGAACCGTTTGGGCGTGGCGAAGACCGGGCGGGCGTCGCACACGGTGACCCGGTAGCCGAGGAAGTCGCCGATGCGGGCCACCGCGGCCGCGTAGTCGATCGCGCCGAAGACCAGCATGCGCGGCGGCGGTGCGAACGACTGGAGGAACACGGAGACGGCGTCCTCACGGCGTTCGCCGTGCGGACCGTAGTGCCGCAGGACCGATGCGCCGAGCGCGAGTTCGCCATGCGCGTCGGCGGTGACAGCGGCATCGAGGCCGCTCGCGCCGAGCGTGCCGGTCGCCCGGTCCGGCCAGACGGCGAGCGTGGCGCCGCGCGGCGCGGGTCCGTCCACCACCGTGGCCACGGTCACCGGCTCGCCCGCGGCGACCGACGCGGCGACCGCGCCGAACGCCGGGTCCGTCGCGGGAGTCACCGGCCGTACCAGCAGGGTGATCTCACCGCCGCAGGTGAGCCCGACCGCGAACGCGTCCTCGTCGCTGTACCCGAAGGTCGCAAGGCGCGCCTCGCCGCTCGCCACGACCTCCTGCGCGAGCTCGAACACCGCCCCCTCCACACAGCCCCCGGACACGCTCCCCACCACCTCGTCGTCCGGGCCCACCGCCATCGCGGCACCGGGGCCGCGCGGCGCGCTGCGGCTGACCGCGACGACCATGGCCAGACCGAACGGGAACCCGGCCGCGTGCCAGCGCGCCAGCGCCGGCAGAATCTCACGCACGATCCGCTCCTCTCTCCGGCGCCTCACCGGCCCGGGCGCCGCGCACCACCGCCGCCAGCCGCTCCAGCGCCGCCAGGCTGTGCCCCTCGACGAAGGCGTCCACACTGGGCAGCGCCGCCGCCATCCCCGCGGCCAGCGGGGCGTAACCGGGGCGGGCCTTGCGGGGGTTCGCCCAGACCACCTGGTGGGCGAGGGCGTGCAGCCGCCGCATCTGCTGCCCGAGCAGCTCCGGATCGCCGCGCTCCCAGCCGTCCGAGAGCAGCACCACGATCGCGCCGCGCGCCATTCCGCGCCGGCCCCAGCGGTTGAGGAACTCGCGCACCAGCTCGCCGAGCCGGGTGCCGCCGCGCCAGTCGGGCACGGCCGCGGCCACCGCCTTCATCGCCAAGTCCGGGTCCCCGTACGAGAGTTCACGGGTCACCCGGGTCAGCCGGGTGCCGATGGTGAACACCTCCGTGCGGCCCGCGCGCACCGCCGCGTGCGCGAACCGCAGCAGCGCGTCGGCGTACGGCGCCATCGAGCCGCTCACGTCGACGAGCAGCACCACCCGGCGGGGCCGCTCCACCCGCGCTTGCCGCCGCAGCCGGGCCGGTTCCCCGCCTCGGCGCAGCAACTCCCGTACCGTGCGCCGCGGATCGACCTCGCCGCGCCGGGCGGGCCCGCGCCGCGCCGAGCGACGCGCCTGCCCCCGGAGCGCGAACGCGGCGAGCAGCCGCCGCAGTTGGTCCCGTTCGGTGGCGTCCAGCGCGGCGAAGTCGCGGTGCCGCAGCACCTCGGCCGAGCTGGCGAGCGCGGCGGCCGGAGGTCCGGGTGGTTCGCCCTCCCCCGGCGCACGCGGGCCCGGTGCCGCTTCCCGGGCGACGAGCCGCAGCCGGGGCGGGGGAGCGGTGCGTACCGCGCGCGTGGCGCCCTCGCCGGAGCGCCCGAAGTACGCGGCGAACACCCGCTCGTACCGCTCCAGGTCGTCGTGCCCGCCGCACAGCGTCGCCCGGCCCGCCCAGTACACGTCCGCGCGTACCGCGGGCCGCAGGGCGGCCACGGCACGCAGGAACGCATACAGCCGCTCGGAACTCGCCTCGACCCCGGCCGCCCGCAGCGCCCGCACGAACCCGACCAACACGGCATCCACCGCGAGCGGTACAGCCTCCGCGCCGAGGCGCTCGGCACCGACCCCGAGCCGTTCGGCGTCCGCCGGGGCACACTCGCTGTCCGCTTCGAACGGCGCGGTGTCCGGCGCGGGGCGTTCGCGGTCCGCCCCGAGCGGTTCGGCATCCTGCCCGGGCCGTTCGGCGTCCGCCGGGGGGCGTTCGTTGCCCGCCCCGAGCGCTTCGGCGTTCGTCCCGGGCCGTTCGGCGTCCTTCCCATGCCGTTGGGAATCCTGCCCATGCCGTTGGGCATCCTGCCCGGGCTGTTCGGCATCCTTCCTGGGCCGTTCGGCGTTCTCTTCGTGTCGTACGGCGTCCGGTCCCGGCGGGCGGTGTGCACCGTTGCCGCCCCTGCCCACCGCGCTCACCCGCCCCGGGCCGCGAGGACCGCCGCGAGATCGAGCCCCCGTGCCCGGTCCGTGTCCTCCCGGTACTTCAGCACTGAGCCCAGCGTCGCCACCGCCAGCTCGGCGTCCACCTCGCTCGCCCCGAGCGTGTCCAGGGCCTGGGCCCAGTCCAGGGTCTCGGCCACGCCGGGCGGTTTGAGCAGGTCCGCGCCCCGCAGCGCCTGCACCAGCGCCGTGACCTGTTCGGCCAGCCGCGCCGACACCTCCGGCAACCGGCGCCGCACGATGGCCAGTTCGCGGGCGAAGGAGGGATGGTCGAACCAGTGGTACAGGCACCGACGCTTCAGCGCGTCGTGCACCTCCCGGGTCCGGTTCGAGGTCAGGACGACCACCGGCGGGTCCTCGGCGCGCAGCGTGCCCAGCTCCGGGATCGTGACGGAGTACTCGGACAGCAGCTCCAGCAGGAACGCCTCGAACTCGTCGTCCGCCCGGTCGATCTCGTCGACGAGCAGCACCGACGGCTGGGTCTGCAGGGCGCGCAGCAGCGGCCGGGCGATCAGGAACCGCCGGTCGTACAGCTCGCTCTCCAGCCGGTCCGCGTCCGTCACCCCGGCCGCCTCGGCGGCACGCAGATGCAGCAGCTGGCGCGGGAAGTCCCAGTCGTACAGCGCCTGCGAGGCGTCGATGCCCTCGTGGCACTGCAGCCGGATGAGCGGCGCGCCGAGCGCCTCGGCGAGGGCGGAGGAGAGCGCGGTCTTGCCCACGCCCGCGTCGCCCTCGCAGAACAGCGGCCGGTGCAGTCTCAGGGCCAGGAAGCAGGTGACGGCCAGCCCTTCGTCGACGAGGTACCCCGTCTCCTCCAGGCGGGCCCGCACCTGCTCCGGGTCGTCCATCCCGATGATCGGCGCTCACCCCATTCCGGTCGCGGCCAGCACCGCCCGCCGGGTCAGCACCTGCGCGAGGTGTTCCCGGTACTCCGGTGAGGCGGACACGTCCCGCGTCGGCCGGGTGCCCTCGGCCGCCGCCTCCGCGGCCCGGGCCACGGCCTCGGGGTCTCCCGCACCGGACAGCGCGTCCTCGGCCGCCGCGGCCCGCAGCGGGGTCGAGCCCATGTTGGTCAGCCCGATCCGGGCCTCGGCGATCCGCCCGTCGTCGCGCCGTACCAGCGCCGCGACGCCGACGATCGCCCAGGCCTGGGCGACCCGGTGGAACTTCTCGTAGTGGAAGCCCCAGCCGTCCGTCTTCGGCACCCGTACCTCCACGAGGAGTTCGTCGGGTGCGAGCGCGGACTGGAGGTAGTCGACGAAGAACTCCCGGGCCGGGATCGTGCGCTGGCCGTCCGGCCCGGCGGCGACGAGTTCGGCGTCCAGGGCCAGCACCACCGCGGGCAGGTCCCCGGCGGGATCGGCGTGCGCCAGCGACCCGCCGAGAGTGCCGCGGTGCCGTACGGCGGGGTCGGCGACCGTGGCCGTGGCCTCGGCCAGCAGACCGGCGTGCCGGCGCACCAGCGGGTCGCGGATCACGTCGTGGTGCGTGGTCATCGCGCCGATGACGAGCGCGTCGCCGTCCTCGCGGACCCCGCGCAGCTCCGGGATCCGGCCGACGTCGACGACCAGTTCGGGGAAGGCCAGCCTGAGCCGCAGCAACGGCAGCAGGCTCTGCCCGCCGGCCAGCACCTTCGCCTCCTCGCCCGCGTCGGCGAGCGCGCGCACCGCCTCGTCGACGCTCGCCGGACGGGCGTAGTCGAATGCCGCGGGAATCATGCCGACGCCTCCTTCACCGCTCGCCAGACCCGTTCGGGTGTGCAGGGCATCCGCACGTCGTGCACACCGAGCGGCCTCAGCGCGTCCACGACGGCGTTGACGACGGCGGGTGTCGACGCGATCGTCCCCGCCTCGCCCACGCCCTTGACGCCCAGCGCGTTCGACGACGCCGGTGTCTCGGTCCGGTCGGTCACGAAGTCCGGCAGGTCGGGCGCCGACGGCACGAGGTAGTCGGCCAGGGTGCCGGAGAGCAGGTTGCCCTCGTCGTCGTACACGGCCTCCTCGTACAGCGCCTGCCCGATGCCCTGCGCGATCCCGCCGTGCACCTGCCCCTCGACGATCATCGGGTTGACGACCCGGCCGACGTCGTCGACGCAGACGTACGACCGGATGCGGGTGCGCCCGGTCTCCGTGTCGACCTCGACCGCGCACAGGTGGGTGCCGTGCGGGTAGGAGAAGTTCTCCGGGTCCACGACGTGCTCGGCGTTGATGGTGGGCTCGACGCCATCGGGCAGGTCGTGGTTGGTGAACGTCTCGAAGGCGATCTCCTGGATGGTCTTACGGGCTTCCGGCGAGCCCTTCACGGAGAACACGCCGCCGCTGAACTCCAGGTCCTGCTCGCTCGCCTCCAGCAGGTGGGCGGCGACCTTCCGGGCCTTCTCGACGACGGTCTTCGACGCCCGGTGCACCGCCTCGCCGCCGACGGCCAGCGACCGCGAGCCGTAGGTGTCCATGCCCTGCGGGGCCGCCTTGGTGTCGCCGTGCACCACCTCGACGTCCTCGAAGGGCACGCCGAGCACGTCGGCCGCGATCTGGCTCCAGCAGGTCTCGTGGCCCTGCCCGTGCGGGCTGGTGCCGGTGACCACCTCGACCTTGCCGGTGGGCAGCATGCGGATGCTCGCCGCCTCCCAGCCGCCGGCCCCGTACCTGAGGTCGCGCAGCACCCGGCTCGGCGCCAGTCCGCACATCTCGGTGTACGTCGACACGCCGATGCCCAGCCGCACCGGGTCGCGGCGCTCGTTGCGCTTGTTCTGCTCGGCGCGCAGGTCGTCGTAGCCGAACAGGGCGAGAGCCTTGTCGGTGGCCGCCTCGTAGTTGCCGCTGTCGTAGGTCAGTCCGGCAATCGTGGTGTACGGGAACTCCTCGTGCCGGATCCAGTTGCGGCGTCGCAACTCCACCGGGTCGAGGCCGAGTTCGGCCGCCAGCTCGTCCATGATCCGCTCGATGGCGAAGGTCGCCTCGGGACGTCCGGCGCCGCGGTAGGCGTCGGTGGGCGTACGGGTGGTGAAGACACCGGTGCAGGTGAACTCGTAGGCGTCCATCTTGTAGATCGCCGGGTACATGAAGGCGCCCAGGATCGGGATGCCCGGGGTGACGAGCATCAGGTAGGCGCCCATGTCGGCGAGCAGGCCGACTTTCAGGCCGAGCAGCCTTCCCTCGCGGGTGGCGGCGATCTCGACGTCCTGGATCATGCCGCGGCCGTGGTGGGTGGCGAGGGCGCCCTCGGAGCGGGACTCGGTCCATTTCACCGGCCGGCCGAGCTTGCGGGCGACCGCGAGCGCGAGGGCCTCCTCGCCGTACACCTGGAGCTTGGAGCCGAAGCCGCCGCCCACGTCGGGTGCGATCACCCGGAGCTTCTGCTCGGGGACGCCGGTGACCACCGAGAGCATGACGCGCAGGATGTGCGGGATCTGGGTCGCCGAGTAGACCGTGTACTCGCCGGAGGCGGCGAGCGGGGTGACCACGACCGCCCGCGGCTCCATCGCGTTGGGGATCAGCCGCTGCTGGTGGTAGCGGCGTTTCAGGATCACGTCGGCGCGGTCCCGCACGGACTCGAAACTCTCGCCGGTGGCAAGCGGCCAGGTGTAGCAGCGGTTGGTGCCCTTGCCGGCGTGGACCAGCGGGGCGTCCGGTGCCAGCGCGGTCTCCAGGTCGAGGACCGGGGGCAGCGGGTCGTAGTCGACCTCGATCGCCTCCAGGGCGTCGGCGGCCGCGTACCGGTCCCGGGCCACCACGACCGCCATCGGGTCGCCCGCGTAGCGGACCTCGTCGACGGCGATCGGCGGGTGGTCGGGCAGCACGATGTCCTCGGTGACCGGCCAGGCGCAGGGCAGCGAGCCGAGCCCCTCGGCGAGGTCGGCACCGCTGAACGCCGCGATGACACCGGGGCGTTCGCGGGCGGGGGAGACGTCGACGCGGGTGACGCGGGCGTGGGCCATCGGGCTGCGCAGGATCGCCAGGTGCAGGAGGCCGGCCACCTGGATGTTGTCGGTCCAGTTGGTCTGGCCGGTGATCAGCCGGGCGTCCTCCTTGCGCAGCCGGCGGCGCCCGACCTCGCGTTCGACTGCCTGGTCGGTCATGCCGTGACCTCCGCGCCGACCTGTGGTTCCGGTGCGGGGGCGGCCTGATGGGCCCGCTGTCCGGACGCGGCGAGCACCGCGCGGACGATGTTCTGGTAGCCGGTGCAGCGGCAGAGGTTGCCCTCCAGGGCCTGGCGGACCTCGTCCGGGCCGGGATGCGGGTTCTCGCGGAGCAGGTCGCGCGCCGCCATGATCATGCCCGGGGTGCAGTAGCCGCACTGCAGAGCGTGCTGTTCGTGGAACGCCCGCTGCAGCGCCGTCCACTCGCCGTCCTTCGCGAGCCCCTGGACCGTCGTCACCTCGCACCCGTCCGCCTGGACGGCGAGCACCGAGCAGCTCTTCACGGTCGCCCCGTCCAGGTCGACCGTGCACGCTCCGCAGTTGGAGGTGTCGCAGCCGATGGGGGTGCCGGTGAGGCCGAGGCGGTCGCGCAGGTAGTGGGCCAGGAGGAGACGGGGCTCGACGTCGTCCTCGTACGTCGTGCCGTCCACGTTCACCGAGATGTGGGTCATGTGCCCTCCAGACCATGCGGGAGAGGGTTTTCAGCCAGGGATTTTCAGCCTCCGGACGTGATGTAGGTCACCCTACGACCGCGCTCTGGTCGCGGCGAGTGCTGCGAGGGGCTTTCGTTGAGTGTTAATCCATTGCCGCTCGGTGCCGGGGTCTGCTGCACTGCGCGATACCCGTTGTCACACAGAGAGGACCAGCGATGCGCGCTGCGTGCATGTCCGCCCAGGAAGGAATCCACCCCGTGCCGAAGGACATCACGCTCAGTGCATCTGCTCAATCTCGGAATTCTCGCCCATGTCGACGCCGGTAAGACCAGCCTGACCGAACGGCTGCTGCATACCGCCGGAGTGATCGACGAGATCGGCAGCGTCGACGCCGGCAGCACCGCCACCGACACCCTCGCGCTGGAGCGGCAGCGCGGCATCACCATCAAGTCCGCGGTCGTGTCGTTCCCGCTCGACGGTGTCACCGTCAACCTCATCGACACCCCCGGTCACCCCGACTTCATCGCCGAGGTCGAGCGGGTGCTCGGCGTGCTCGACGGCGCCGTCCTGGTGGTCTCGGCCGTGGAAGGCGTCCAGGCGCAGACGCGGGTGCTGATGCGGACCCTGCGGCGGCTGCGCATCCCCACCCTGGTCTTCGTCAACAAGATCGACCGCCGCGGTGCCCGTGACGACGCCGTCCTCGACCAGATGGCCCGCCGTCTGGCCGTACCGCTCGTCCCGATGGGGAAGGCCGCCGGCCTCGGCACCCGGGCCGCACGCTTCGTGCCCGGCCTCGGCCCGGCCGCGCTCGACGCGCTCGCCGACCACGACGACGACCTGCTCGCCGCCTACCTCGACGGCGGGGTGCCCGACGCCCGCATGCACGCCGCCCTGGCCGCCCAGACCCGGCGCGCGCTGGTCCATCCGGTGTACTTCGGCTCCGCCATCACCGGAGCGGGCGTCCCCGAGCTGATCGCCGGCATCGAACGGCTCCTGCCCACCGCCGACGGCGACCCGGACGGCCCCCTGTCGGCCACGGTCTTCAAGGTCGAACGCGGCCCGGCGGGGGAGAAGGTGGCCTACGCCCGCGTCTTCTCCGGCACCTTGCACGTCCGCGACCGAGTCCCGTTCGGGGTCGGGGAGAGGGACGGGGTCGGGGAGAGGGACGGGGGCGGGGAAGGGCTCGGGGAGGGCACGGTCGCCGATGGCCGGCCACAGGACCGGGCCACCGACGCCCGGGGATCGGAGCGGACTCCCGAGGGGTGTGATCACGGCCGGGCGCGGATCCGGGACGTCGACGGCCGCTCGAAGGACCCCGCTGCCAACCTCCGGTCAAGGGACCGGGCCCCTGACGGCGCCGGGGAGGCCCGGACCACCGACGATCCTGCGCGGGGGCTGGCTGCGGATGACCGTGGGCGAGGTCCGGCCACCGTTGGCCGGGTGCGTGGTCGAGCAGTCGACGGCCCTGCGGCGGGCCGGACGGTCGACGATCGTGGGCGAGGTTCGAGTGGCGACGGTCGGGTGCGTGGTCGGGCTGCCGATGGTCGCGCGGAGGGGTGGGACTCCGAGGTCCGGGGCGCGGGCCGGGTAGCTCACGCTGGTGGGGGTGGTCCTGTGGAGGTCCGGGGTGGCGGTGCGGAAGGTCGGGTAGTTGACGGCCCCGCGGTGGGCCGGACCGCCGAAGGCCGCGCGGAGGGGCGCGGTTCAGGGGCCCGGGGGGCAGGTCGGGTGACCCCCGCTGGTGCGAGTGGTCGTTCGGAGGGTCGGGGAGTCGACGGCCCTGTGGAGGGCCGGACGGTCGACGGTCGTGGGCGAGGTTCGAGTGGCGACGGTCGGGTGCGTGGTCGGGCTGCCGATGGTCGCACGGAGGGGCGGGACTCCGAGGTCCGGGGCGTGGGTCGGGTGGCCCGCTCTGGTGGGGGCGGTCCTGCGGAGGTTCGGGGCGGTCCTGCGGAGAGCCCGGCCGCCGATGGCCGGGTGTGTGAGGGGCGGTCCTGCGGGGGGCGGGGTGTCGGCGGGCCGGTGGAGGGTCGTGGCCCCGGCGGGCGTGCGGCGGCTGTGGAGTCCGGGGGGCGTCGGGATGGTGAGGTCCTCAACCGGGTTTCGGAGGGGCGCGGTGACAGCGGCCGGTCGTCGGGGCGGGTTACCGGGATCAGTGTGTTCGAGCAGGGCGCCGACGTGCGGCGGGACAGTGCCGGCGCTGGGCGGATCGTCAAGGTCTGGGGGCTCGGCGGGATCCGGATCGGGGACGCGCTCGGCGTGCCCCGGGCGGTGTACCGGCACCACTTCGCGCCGCCCACTCTGGAGACCGTCGTCGTCCCCGGCCCCGGCATCGACCGGCGCTCCCTGCACCTCGCGCTCACCCAGCTCGCCGAACAGGACCCGCTCATCGGGGTCCGGCACGACGAGCTGCGCGGGGAGACCTCCGTGTCCCTCTACGGCGAGGTGCAGAAGGAGGTCGTCCAGGCGACCCTCGCCGAGGAGTACGGTCTGCGGGTCACCTTCCGCGAGACGACGACCCTGTGCATCGAACGGCCGGTCGGCACCGGGCACGCCGTGGAGTTCAACAAGAAGGACCCCAACCCCTTCCTGGCCACGGTCGGCCTGCGCGTCGAGCCGGCCCCACCCGGCGCGGGCGTGGAGTTCCGGCTGGAGGTCGAGCTGGGCTCGATGCCGTACGCCTTCTTCAGGGCCGTGGAGGACACCGTCCGCGAGGCACTCGGCCAGGGACTGCACGGCTGGCAGATCCCCGACTGCACGGTGACCATGACCCACTCCGGCTACTCGCCCCGGCAGAGCCACGCCCACCAGGGCTTCGACAAGAGCATGTCGAGCACCGGTTACGACTTCCGGGGCCTGACCCCGCTGGTCCTGACCGAGGCGCTGCGCCGGGCCGGCACCCTGGTGCACGAGCCCCT
Organism: Streptomyces sp. NPDC001709; assembly: GCF_053596375.1. NCBI lineage: Bacteria > Bacillati > Actinomycetota > Actinomycetes > Kitasatosporales > Streptomycetaceae > Streptomyces > Streptomyces sp. NPDC001709. The sequence continues at coordinate 12,020 of NZ_JBSFGB010000026.1, forward strand.
GCACCGCTTCCGCCTCGAAGCCCCGGCGGACACGCTCGGCGCGCTGCTTCCGGTGCTCGCCCGGCTGGGCGCCGTACCGGAGACCTCCGGCGCGCTCGGCGCGGCCTGCGTGCTGGAGGGCACGGTGCCGGTCGCCCGGGTGCACGAGCTGGAGCAGCGGCTGCCCGGACTCACCCGGGGCGAGGGGGAGTTGGAGACGGTGTTCGACCACTATGCGCCGGTCACCCGGGGCCCGGTCCCGGAGCGGCCGCGTACCGATCACAACCCGCTGAACCGGAAGGAGTACCTGCTGAACGTGATGCGCAGGGTGGCGGACCGGACCGGGTGAGCTGACTGATAGTCAACTTACTTGTGAGTCAGGTGTTATTGACGCTGTCCGGGCCGCGCCGGACTGTGGTGGACATGCCGAATATCCGGGTGCGTCTGCTCGTTGTTCTGGTCGTCCTCTGCGGATTCCTGACGGTGGCGGGCCTGCCGCCCGCCACCGCCGCCGTCCCGGCCCTCCCCGCCGATTCCCTCTGGTTCGACGGCGCCCCGCTCACCGTGCAGGGCGGCCGCTTCACCGATGGCCAGGGGCGTGAGATCGTCCTGCGCGGCTACAACGTCTCCGGTGAGACCAAGCTGGAGGAGCACGGCGGTCTGCCCTTCGCCTCCGTCGCCGACGCCCGTAGGTCCGCGACCGCGCTCCGCGCCCTCGGCGGCGGGAACACGGTCCGCGTCCTGCTCTCCTGGGCGCACGCCGAACCCGTGCGCGGCCAGGTGGACACCGGCTATCTGGCCGCCGTCACCGAGCAGATGCGCGCCTTCCTGGACGCGGGCATCCGCGTCTTCCCGGACTTCCACCAGGACCTGTACTCCCGCTACCTGTTCACCAGCGGCAGCTGGTACACGGGTGACGGCGCCCCCAAGTGGGCTGCGGATGGCGGGAGTTATCCGGCCGAGTCCTGCGGAATCTGTCTCTTCTGGGGTCAGAACATCACCCAGAACGCGGCCGTGCAGAAGGCGCAGTACGACTTCTGGCACAACGCCTACGGCCTCCAGGACGCCTTCCTCACCACCGCCCAGACCACCATGACCTACCTCCAACAGCATCTGAGTGGAGCGGAGTTCGCCGGGATCGCCGGCTTCGACCCGTACAACGAGCCCTACGCGGGTACCTACGATTCCGGGCAGGCCTCCCGCACCTGGGAACGGGGCCTGCTGTGGCCGTTCTACGAGAAGTTCCGCGCCCGCATGGACGCCGCGGGCTGGCAGGACAAACCCGCCTTCGTGGAACCCAACCTCTTCTGGAACGCCAACATCTCCACCCAGAAACAGGAGGGCGGTCTGCTGGACGCGGGCACGCTCGGCCCGCGCTATGTCTTCAACACCCACTTCTACGACCAGAAGGCCATCTCCGGCATCCTGATGTGGGGCAAGGCCGCCGACGGCCAGTACGCCTCCGACTTCGCCACCGTCCGCGACCGGGCCGTGACCGCCGGCACCACGGCCGTGGTCAGCGAGTTCGGCCACCCGCTGTCCGGCACGGTGTCCGACAAGGCGCCGACCGTTCTGAAGGCCATGTACCAGGCGCTCGACTCCCGTGTTCCCGGCGCCAGTTGGTGGACGAACCCGGCAGCCTCCGGCCCGGTGCTCTCCGGCACCCAGTGGCAATGGGACCTCTACAGCGGCCGCCACCACGAGCTGATGAACGGCAACCCCGACAAGGTCCTCACCTCCGGCGACGCCTGGAACGACGAGGACCTCTCCGCCGTGCATCTGGACGACTCCGGGAACGTGACCCCGCGTCAGGACGCCCGCCTGCTGGACCGCCTCTACCCGTGCGCCACGGCCGGTACGACCCTCGCCTTCACCTACGAGGACCGCTCCCGCGACGGCTCGACCACCCTCACGTGGAACCCGGTGCCGTCCTCGCTGCCCAATGTGGCGAAGCTGGTCGGCACCGGCCAGTACGGGCTGCTGGTGTGGCGCTCCGGCGACGGCACCGCGCCCACCGAACTGCACCTGCCGGCGTCCTTCCCCACCGCGTCGACCACCGTGGTCTCCGACCTGGGTACGGCCTACGCCCCGCCCGCCTACACCGGCGCCGCCACCCCGGTCGCCGTCGCCCCCGAGCCGGGCGGTACCGGCAGCCGCCGGTTGCTGCTCACCGACACCGACTCCGGGGCCCCGCATTTCGCGCTGGTGACCAACGGGGCCACGGCGCCCTCGGCCGACCTGCTGAGCGCGGCGAGGTCCGAGCTGGCCGCGTGGGCGGCGGCGCACTTCTGAGGCTCGGTGAGCAGGAGCCGTACGGCCCCCGGGAGGAGTGGGGTCACCCCGGAGACCGTACGGCGCTCAACTCCCGGTCGGGCCCGTCCAGTCGGCCTGGACGTGCCCCAGCCGGACGCGCTGCGGATGGTCGCCGACCGGCACGGACAGCGCCTTCTGACCGGTGGCGAAGTCGATGGCCGTGACCTGGTCGGCGCCGGCCTCGGAGATGATGCAGTCCTTGCCGTCGCCGCTCACGGTCGCCCAGTACGGCGTCGACGCGGTGATCAGCGGGCCGACGTCGAAGGAGGCCCGGTCGACCACGGTGGCGTAGTTGTCCATCGTCCCCGCGACACACAGCTTGGTGCCCTCGGGGTTCATCGAGATGCCGTGGTGGCGGGAGTCCAGCAGCCAGGTGGTGCGGTCCGGGTTCGTCCCCGGGTTCTCCGGCAGCGTCTTCACCCGGGTGATCTTGTCCGTGGCCACGTCGTACTCCAGGAAGCCGTTGAAGAACGACACCTGGAAGTACAGCTTGGACCAGTCCGGCGTGAAGGCGGCGGGCCGGACCGCGTCGGAGAAGTCCTTCAGTCCGACCGCGTCCAGCCGCTGCCGCATGTCGATGGTCCTGACCTGCTTGAACGTAGCCGCGTCGACCACGGTGATGTGGCGGTCGCCCTTGGTCCAGTCCCAGGCCGGGGCGTCGAGGGAGGTGGTCACCTCGCCGATGGACATGTTCCAGATGTACCTGCCGCCGTTCGTGAAGAAGTTCTCGTGCGGCTTGTCGCCGGTGCCGAACTCGCCCAGTTCCTTGCCGGTGTCGATGTCCAGCACCTGCACCTTGTTCGCCGTCGAGGCCGAGACGGCGACGCGGCTGCCGTCGGGCGAGACCGCCATGTGGTCGGCGCGGTAACCGGCCACCGGGAAGCGCCAGTTGACCTTGTCCGTGGCCAGGTCGATGGAGACGACGTCGGCGAAGCTGGGCCGGGAGACGACCACGGACTTTCCGTCGGGCGTGGAGTACATGTCGTCCGCGTACTGGTCGTGTCCCTCGCCGACCTCGTTGCGGATGGACGTGTAGTAGATCCACTTGATCGGGTCGGCGTTGATCTCCGCCAGCCGCTGTGCCTTGTCGGGGATGACGTTGATCCGGCCGACCTTCGCGAAGTCGCCGGAGGACTTGATGACATCGGCGGTGCCGTCCCAGTTGTTGCCGACGAACAGCACCTCGCGCAGGCCGCCGGAGGCGCCGCCCGCGGCGGAGGCGGCGGTCGTCGGGGCGGCGACGGTCAGGGCGAGGGCGGCGGCCACGGAGCACAGGTGCCTGGTTCTGGAGGCAGGCATGACTGCTCTCTTTCCTCGGGGGAGCGTGCGGGGAATCTGAACACGGGCGCATTCACAGTGAACTTACTGCAAAGTAAGGACCGAACCGCCTTCGCGACAAGATGTGTGCACGACAAGATTGGGTGACCGGTGGGCGGACGGAGGGGGAAAGGTGACGGGCAGGCTCAAGGCGCCGACGGGCCGCTACGGCGGCCGGTCCGCCGAGGAACGGCAGGCCGAGCGGCGCCGGCGTTTCCTGGACGCCGCCCTGGAGCTGTTCGGCGGCGCACCCGGCTACCGGGGGACGACGGTCGCCGCGCTGAGCCAGGCCGCCGGCCTGTCGACCCGCCAGTTCTACGAGGAGTTCCGCACCCTGGAGGACGTCCTCGCCGCGCTGCACCTGGAGGTCAACGGCTGGGCCGAACAGGCGGTGCTGGACGCCCTCGCCACGGCGGACGGTCTGCCGCTGGCCGAGCGCGCCGCCGTGCTCTTCCGGGCCTACGCCCGCGACGTCACCTGCGACCCGCGCCGCATCCGCATCGCCTTCGTGGAGATCATCGGCGTCAGCCCCCGCCTGGAGGAGCAGCGCCTGGCCCGCCGGGCCCGCTGGATCGACCTCATCCGCGCCGAAGCGGACGCTGCCGCGTCGCGCGGGGAGGCGGCACCGCGTGACTACCGCCTCGCGGCAACGGCCTTCATCGGCAGCGTCAACGGCCTCCTGCACGACTGGAGCACCGGCTGGGTGGACGCCACGCTGGACGAGGTGGTCGACGAACTGGTGCGCCTGCTCCTCGGCATACTCCGCCCGGAGGACTGGCGCCCACCGACGTGACCCCGCACCCACACCGGCCGATGCCATGACCGCGTGCCCACGACGCCCGCCCTCCGCGTGCCCGCGACGTCCGCACGGCGCGACCGAGGCGTCACGTCGACCGCTTGTCGGCACTACCGAACGCATCGCCCCAGGTCAGCGGTGGGTGGTGTGGCTCGGCGCGCGGGATTGGGGTGGAGCTGGTCTGCTGGTGCGGGGGCCGTCGTACCCGTGCTCCGGAGCGGGGCGGGCACACCGGGAGACGCAGGAGTGCAGATGAGTACTTATCGAGTCGCGCAGGTGCGGGCCGCGGGTGGCCCGTTCGAGCTGGCCGAGCGGGACGTACCGGAGCCCGGGCGCGGCCAGGTGCGGATCGCCGTCGAGGCGTGCGGCATCTGCCACAGCGACGCCATGTTCGTGAACGCCGCGGTGCCGGGCGTGACGTTCCCGGAGGTGCCCGGGCACGAGATCGCCGGGCGCGTCGAAGCGCTCGGGGCGGGCACGCAGGACTGGGGCTATCAGGCCGGTGACCGGGTCGCGGTCGGCTGGTTCGGCGGCAGCTGCGGGCACTGCACGCCCTGCCGGCAGGGCGACTTCATCGTGTGCGTCAACATGAAGACCCCGGGGTGGGCCTACGACGGCGGATTCGCGGAGAAGGTCATCGCGCCCGTCGACGCCCTGGCCCGGATCCCCGACGGGCTCGCGGCGAGTGACGCCGGACCCATGGCCTGCGCGGGCGTGACCACGTACAACGGGCTGCGGCGCAGCTCCGCCCGGCCCGGGGACCTCGTCGGGGTGCTCGGCATCGGCGGACTCGGGCACCTCGGGGTGCAGTACGCGGTGGCGATGGGCTTCGAGACCGTGGCGATCGCCCGCGGCGCGGAGAAGGCCGACTTCGCCAAGCAACTGGGCGCCCATCACTACGTCGACAGCACCTCCGGCACCCCGGTCGCCGAGGCCCTGCAGTCCCTCGGCGGCGCGAGCGTCGTGCTGGCAACGGCCGGGAACTCCGAGGCCATCACCGCCACCGCGGACGGTCTCGCGCCGCGCGGCGAGCTGGTCGTCATCGGCGCGGATGCCGAGCCGATGGGCATCACCCCGTTCCAGCTGATCATGGGCGCCCGGGTCGTGCGCGGCCACCCGTCCGGCACTGCCCAGGACGTGCAGGACACCATGGAGTTCAGCGCCCTGCACGGCATCCGCCCCATGACCGAGACCGTGCCACTGGACCGCGCGGACGAGGCCTACCGGAAGATGCTCTCCGGCAAGGCCCGCTTCCGGATGGTGCTCACCAACGGCTGAATCCCGGCTGGCCGGCTCCGGCGGACGCGTCAGCCGCCGAGCCGGTCCAGTGCCGCCAGTACCGGGGCCGCGCCGTCCTCGTCGCGGATGCGGGCCCCCAGAGCGCGTGCCCGCTCCCGGTACGCCGGCTCACGGGTGGCCCGTACCAGCGCCGAGGCCAGGGCGTCCACGGTCATGCGGCGCAGCGGTACGACGTCCGGGGCGACCCCCAGCGCGACCAGCCGGGCGGACCAGAACCCCGCGTCGAACTGGACCGGCACCGGCACGGCCGGCACCCCGGCGCGCAGCCCCGCCGCGGTCGTCCCCGCGCCCGCGTGGTGAACCACCGCTGCCATCCGTGGGAAGAGCAGCGCGTGCGGCACGTCGCCGATGGTCAGCATGTCGTCGCCGTCGCCCGCGAGCCCGCCCCACCCGCGCTGGATCACCCCGCGCAGCCCGGCCCGCCGCAGCGCCGCGACCACCTGCGCACTCAGCCGGCCGGCGTCCGGCACCGTGGCGCTGCCCAGCCCGACGAACACCGGCGCCGGACCGGAGTCGAGGAACTCCCGCAGAATGCCCGGGAGTTGCGTCTCCGTGTCGTACGGCCACCAGTAGCCGCTCACCGTGAGGCCGGCCCGCCAGTCCCGGGGCCGGGGCACCACGAGGGGGCTGAAGCCGTGCTGCACCGGCCAGTGCCGCCGCTCCCGGGCCCGCCGCGCGGCACCGGCCCGCACCGGAGGCAGCCCGAGCCGGGCGCGCACCCCGGGTACGGTGGCCGCGAAGACGTGCTCCACGGCGAGGCTCACACCGTGACCGGCGAGCCTGTTGGCCGTCCCGCCCCAGCGGCCGCCGCCGAGCACCGCGGGCGCGAACTCCCCCGTGGCGGCGATGGGTTGCAGATACACGCCCATGCTCGGCACCCGCAGTCCCTCGCCGATCGCGTGCCCGAGCGGGGCAAGCGACGCGGACAGCAGCAGGACCTCGGCGTCCCGGGCCGCCGCGAGCAGGTCCTCGGTCATCCGCCCGACCAGCCGTCGTGCCAGATCCACCACCCGCAGCAGCTTCCCGGCGCCGCCGGCACTGCGGTGCAGGCCCCGGCCGCGCGGGGACTCCAGCACCGCCAGGGGGTCGACCGGCAGTGCGTGGAACCGTACGCCGGAGCCCGCCACCAGCGGCTCGAAGCGGGCGTGGGTGACCAGGGTGACCTCGTGCCCGGCCCCGGCGAGCCGGTGCCCCAGTCCGGTGTAGGGGGCCACATCGCCCCGGGATCCCGCCGACATGATCGCAACGCGCACGACGGCCAGTATGTCGGTATTCCGCCCCGCGCGGACCCAACAACCCGGCCACAGCGGCGGGTTCACACCTGTCGCAGCCGTTGACTTGAACCTCGGGCGGCTCTACGGTCGGCGCGCAGTGTGTTCGGTTCACCGATCCATGTTCGAGATACCGATCAGCGATGTCGATCTGCTGGAGTCCCGTTCCGCTCGCGGAGGCGCCGATGTACCCCCCACCCCGTCCGATCGCCGAAGCCGTCGTACACCGGCGTCGCAACGCCGCCGTACGCGCGCTCGTCCTGGCCCTCACCGTGGCCGCCGCCCTGCTCTTCGCCCAGCCTGGTCCGGCCCGCGCGGCGACGGGCCGTCAGATCCCCGTGCCCACCGCGCCGATGGGCTGGGCCTCCTGGAACAGCTTCGCCGCGAAGATCGACTACAGCGTCATCAAGAAGCAGGCCGACGCGTTCGCGGCGGCCGGACTTCCGGACGCCGGATACAAGTACATCAACATCGACGAGGGCTGGTGGCAGGGCACCCGCGACAGCGACGGCAACATCACCGTCGACACCGGTGAGTGGCCCGGCGGCATGAGCGCCATCGCCGACTACATCCACAGCAAGGGCCTGAAGGCCGGCATCTACACCGACGCCGGCAAGAACGGCTGCGGCTACTACTACCCGACCGGCCGCCCGGCCGCCCCGAACACCGGCAGCGAGGGCCACTACGACCAGGACATGCTCCAGTTCTCGAAGTGGGGCTTCGACTTCGTCAAGGTCGACTGGTGCGGCGGCGACGCCGAGGGACTGGACGCGGCGACGACGTACAAGGCGATCAGCTCCGCCGTCGCCAAGGCCGCCGCGACCACCGGCCGCCCGCTCACCCTCTCCGTGTGCAACTGGGGCAAGCAGAACCCCTGGAACTGGGCGCCGGGCCTCGCCCCCATGTGGCGGACCAGCACGGACATCATCTACTACGGCAACGCGCCCTCGCAGACCAGCATGCTGTCCAACTTCGACCAGGCCCTGCACCCCGCCGCCCAGCACACCGGCTCCTACAACGACCCCGACATGCTGATGGTCGGCATGCCCGGCCTCACCGCCGCGCAGAACCGCACCCACATGGCCCTGTGGGCGATCTCCGGCGCCCCGCTGCTGGCCGGCAACGACCTCACCACCATGTCCGGCGAGACGGCGGCGATCCTGAAGAACCCCGACGTCGTCGCCGTCGACCAGGACCCGCGCGGCCTGCAGGGCGTCAAGGTCGCCGAGGACACCACCGGACTCCAGGTCTACGGCAAGGTCCTCTCCGGCACCGGCAACCGGGCCGTCGTCCTGCTCAACCGCACCTCCGCCGCACAGGACATCACCGTCCGCTGGTCCGATCTCGGCCTGACCGGCGCTCCGGCCACCGTGCGTGACCTGTGGGCGCGGCAGGACCTCGGGTCGTACGCCACGAGCTACACCACCCGTGTACCGGCGGGCGGCTCGGTGATGCTCAAGGTGAGCGGCACCGAGACGGCGGGCGGCGATTACAGCGCAACCTCCACCGGCCATTACACGGGCGTGAGCGCCGCGAGCACCGGCCTGAACGTGGTCGACATCGCCTACACCAACACCGGCTCCACGGCGGTCGCCGGCACACTCCAGGTCAACGGGCAGACGGCGACCACGGTCTCCTTCCCGCCGACCGGCTCGGCCCAGGGCACGGTCTCGGTCCAGGCCGATCTCACCAAGGGATCCGCCAACTCCCTCACCCTGACCGGCGGTCCGGCCCTCGGCGCCCTCACCGTCAGACCCGTCCCGGGCACCGACGGCACCCTGCTGGTCGGCAAGCAGTCCGGCCGCTGTGCGGACGTCTACGACAACACGATCACCAACGGTACCCAGGCCGAGCTGTGGGACTGCAACGGCGGAGCCAACCAGGCCTGGACATACACCTCCCGCAAGGAGCTCGTCGTCTACGGCGACAAGTGCCTCGACGCCTACAACCTCGGCACCACCGACGGCACCAAGGTGGTGATCTGGGACTGCAACGGCCAGGACAACCAGAAGTGGACGGCGAACGCCGACGGCAGCCTCACCAACGTCCACGCCGGCCTGTGCCTGGACGCGTACGACGCCGGTACCGGCAACGGCACGTCGCTGGTGCTGTGGAGCTGCAACGGCGGCGCCAACCAGAAGTGGTCCAGGACCTGACCGGGGCTACGTGATCACACGCCGAGCTGCCGGGTGGCGGCCTCGACGGTCTGCTCCAGCAGGGTGGCGATCGTCATGGGTCCGACACCGCCCGGCACCGGCGTGATCAGTGAGGCCCGCTCCACGGCGGAGTCGAAGTCGACATCGCCGACGTTGCCCGGGTTGTAGCCCGCGTCGATCACGACGGCGCCGGGCTTGATGTCCTGACCGCGGATCAGCCGCGGCCGGCCCACGGCGGCGACGACGATGTCCGCCTCGCGTACGGCCGCCGACAGGTCCCGGGTGCGCGAGTGGCAGTACGTGACGGTCGCGTCCCGCGCCAGCAGCAGCATGCCCACCGGCTTGCCGAGGATCGCGCTGCGGCCCACGACCACGGCGCGCTTCCCCGCGGGGTCGACGCCGTACTCGTCCAGCAGCCGCAGGATGCCGCCGGGCGTGCAGGAGACGAAGCCCGGCAGGCCGAAGCTCATCGTGGCGAAGGAGGCGAAGGTGACGCCGTCGACGTCCTTCTCCGGCGCGATCGCCTCGAACGCGGCCCGCTCGTCGAGCGAATCGCCCACCGGGTGCTGGAGCAGAATGCCGTGCACGGCCGCGTCGGCCGACAACTCCCGCAGGGTGCCGACCAGTTCGCCGGTGGAGGTGGTGGCGGGCAGGGCCACGTGCCGGGAGGCGATCCCCGCCTTGCGGCAGCGGTTCTGCTTCATGCGGACATAGGTCACGGACGCCGGATCTGCACCGACGAGCACGGTCGCGAGACAGGGCGCGGTGCCGGTCCGTTCGGTCAGCCCGGCTGCCTTCTTCGCGGTGTCCTCGACGATACGGCGGGCGAGGGCGGTGCCGTCCATGAGACGGGCCTGGGTCATGCTGCACACTCCTGAGCTGGATCGACTCTCTCGCCCAGGCGCGCGGCATCCACCACGGACCGCTCCCCGGTGGTACTCCACCTCAGCGCCAGTCACGGCCCGGGTACAGCCTAACCGAGGGCGCGTATGGCTCTCGGGCCCCGCCCACCGGGGTCGGTGCGGCGGGGCCCGGTGTCATGAGCGAGCCGCGGTGCCGTCAGGCCTGGGCGTCCGGTACGGAGGCCTTCGCGGCCGGGCCTGTGGGGCGTGCGGGTGCCTTCGGGGTCGGGCCTGTCGGGAGGGGGGCCTCCAGGGGCGGTGCCGGCAGGTCCTGCGTGGCGGGGGCAGCCGCCGCCCGGGCCGGGACCGCCGGGGCTGATGGCGCCGCGTCTTGTGAGGCGGGGTTGGGTGTTGCTGTGTCCGGTGCCGCCGGCGCGGATGCCGCTGGGTCCGGCGCGGTCGGCTCCGGTGTTGGTGTGTTCGTTGCGGCCGGGCTTGGTGTCGGTGTGGTCGTTGCTGCCGGGCTTGGTGTCGGCGTGTCCGTCCTGGTCAGGACCGGAGTCGGTGTGTCCGTCCCGGCCGGGCCCGGTGCCGTGGGGTCAGCGCCGGCCAGGAACGCGGCCGCCCCCGCCCGCAGCCGGTCGGCGCCGATGGCCTCCGCCCAGCGGACGATCTCCGTGGCCAGCGCCGCCGCGCCCGCCTCGTCGCCCGTGTCCCGGGCCAGTACCGCGAGCAACAACTGCTGGGAGAGGGTGCCGCGTACGGCGCCGGCCCGGGCGCCGAGCGCGGTGGCCCGCCGCCAGCGCTCCTGGGCCCGCTCGTGGTCGCCGGAGTCGTGGTCCTGGTCCCCGAGGTGCCGCAGCGCCTCGCGGGCCAGCAGATCGTCGGTGCCGTCCTCCCCGGCATGCAGGGCCCGCGCATAGTGCCCGGCGGCGGCCGTACGGTCGGCGAAGTGATTGTCCGCGATCAGCCCGCGGTAGTGCGCCGCCCAGCCCCGGCGCACCTCGTCCGGGGCCGCGTCGTACAGGTCCCGCGCCCGGTCGCGCAGGGCGGCGAGCGCCTCGGGATCCTTGCCCGTAGGGCCGATGTGCAAGGTACCGGCGACGTGGAGCAGCCGGGCGTAGGTGTGTCTGAGCCGGAGGAAGCCGGTGTCCCAGTCGCCGTCCGGGAACTCCCGCTCGGCCGCCTCGATCCGGGCGGCCGCGGTGTCGGTCCCGGCGAACCAGTCCCGGTCCAGGGCGACTTCGGCGCGGGCCCGGACGAGCCGCGCGCGGTCGGCGGGGTCGTCGGCGGTGACCGCGTCCAGGAGCAGCGCGGCCCGCTCCCAGCGGCCTGCGGTGCTCAACTCACGTGCGGCGCGGAGAAGTTGGTCGACATCCACGAAAGCGTGTGCGGCATGTGTCATGTGCGGCAAAGTAATTATCCGAAAAATGATCCACAAGAAAACTACTGCGGGAGGCAGGCAGTGCAGGACTCGGTGGACCGGCATGTGGCCGTCTGGGCGCGTGAGCTGGACTGGCTGGACCCGGTACGGGAGGCCATCGCCGCCCGGCTGATGATCGTCGCCCGGCACGCCTCGCAGGCCCGCCGGGAGGTGCTGGACGCCGACGGCCTGAAGTACTGGCAGTACAAGGTCCTGCTGACGCTGCGCAGGTCGGGGCCGCCGTACGAGTCCAGTCCGTCCCTGCTCGCCGAGCGGCTGGGGCTGACCAGGGGCGCGCTGTCGGCCCGGCTGGGCCCGATCGAGGAGGCGGGTCTGATCGCGCGGACCCACGAGACCGGCGACCGCCGGCGCGTGCGGGTCCGGCTCACCGAGGCCGGCCACGCCGCCTTCGAGGCACACGCGGCAGCGGAGGACGCGGGCGAAGGCGCGCTGCTCTCCGTGCTGACCGAAGCAGAGCGCACGACACTGGCAGACCTGCTGCGGAAGCTGGTGCTCGCCGTCGAGGGCGAGCCCGGGGCAGCCGTCCCAGGCTCGCCCGAGCCGAGAAGGTCCAGGTCAGCCGGGAGGTGACCTGGACCCTCGCGAATCTCCTTCCGGCGCCTGTCATGCCGGCGGGTGCCTACTCGTCCCAGGCCTGGATGATCAACTGGTCGGCTATCTTGCCGTCCCGCAACGTGACCATCGACTCGGCGAGGACCCGGGTGCCGTCCCCGTACTGACAGGACTCGGTGAACGCGGCGTGATCACCCTGCACGACGCACCGGTCCAGCTTGTGTGTCATGTCGCGGCTGTAGATGTCGTCCAGCAACTCGGCGATCTGGCCCCGGCCGCGCAGGACGGTGGGGTGGCTGGGCTGGTGGTTGTGGTCGACGATACGGATCTCCGCGTCGTCGGCGTAGAGCGACAGAAGGGTGTTCCCGGTGTTCCCTTCTATGCCCCGGCGCAGTGTCTCGGTGTCGAAGGCGGAACCTGTCGCGCTGCCCATCGTGACCTCCTTCGGGCGCCTGCGGCCCGGCGGGGCGCGGACCGCGCGAACTCCCACCCTCAGACTCCTCCGGCCCGCCATCCACGGCAAGCGCAGCCCAGGGGCTCCGCCGTGCGCAGGGCACGGGCCCCGCGGGTCCCCGGACAGGTGCGCGCCCTGAGCCGGACGAGCCGCACCCGATCACCGCCCTCGTGGCACCCCTGACGGACGAGCCCGCCAGCCGCCGGCCGTCACGGCCCAAGCCACTCATGCCCGTGGGGGCCGTCCTGGCCGAGGAGCACGCACATGGGGGTCGTCCTGGCGTGGGGCGCCGCGCGTGAGGGTGGTTTCGGCTGTGGGCGCGGACGTGATGGTCGTCCTGGCGGAAGGGCAGGCACATGGGGGCGGTCCTGGCATGGGGCGACGCGCGTGAGGGTGGTCTCGGCCGTGGGCACGCACATGATGGCCGTCCCGGCATGCGGCGACGTACACGAGGGTCGTCCTGGCATGCGGCGACGCACGCGAGGATCGTCCCGGCCACGGACATGGCGGTCGTCCCGGCATACGGCGACGCACATGAGGGCCGTTCCGGCATGCGGCGCCGCACAGGGGGGCGGTACCGGCCCCCGTGCCCGGACTCGGGAATTCCTCCCGGCCGCAGTCCTCAGCCCGGCGTGGCTCCGGGGTCGAGGCTCGGGCCCGAGCGTAGTGCCGCCCAGTCGCGGGACAGGGCGAAAGCCGAGGTCGTGCCGTCCGGAAGGTGGTCCGGGAGGCAGCGCGGGAGCAGGCGGGTGAGCCGGTCTCCAGGGCCCAGTTCCAGCCAGTTGCGGACCCCGTCGTGGTGGAGTATCTCGACGGTCTCCGCGAAGCGCAGCGGCGCACGCCGCACCCAGAACTCCGGCTCGGCGGTCTCGGCGCCCACCGGGCGGGCGGTGACGTCGCAGACGAGCGGGAGACGCGGCGCACGCGGGTGGAGTGTGGCGAGGGTACGGCCGTAGGCGTCGAGGATGCCGTCCAGCCGGGAGGAGTGCGGCGCCGGGTCCGCCGGGCCGTCCAGGAGGCGGGCCAGGGTACCGGCCGCGTGGCAGGCGTCCGCCAGGGAGAAGACGCCCGCGGCGTACGCGGCGGCCATCCGCCCGGCCGCCTGCCCGAACACCACGTCCGGCCGCACCCCCCAGCTGCCCAGCAGCCGGTACTGCGCCACCTGAAGCGCGAAGACCGCCGGCCCGGCGAACGACTCCCGGCCCAGCAGCGCGGCCGTACGCGTGCCGGCGCCGGCGAACATCACGCATTTCAACGGGAGTTCGAGATACGGATCGAGACGCGCGCAGATGTCGTCCAGCGCGTCGGCGAACACCGGGAATGCGTCCAGGAGTTCACGCCCTGTTCCGGGGCGCGGTGCGGCACCGCCCGAGAAAAGGAATGCGGTACGTCCATTGCGGCCTTCGATGGGCATGCCCCCATTGAGGCATGGTCAGGCCGAAGCACACACCAGGCAAACTCATGCACCCTGCAAAAAGATTGCCATCATGGAATGACGTTATTCGATCAAATTCTTACCAGAGGGAGGTGTATTTCTTACGGAGGAATCACGCCCGGCCGGTGGCCGGAAAGATCCGCGGTGCCCGTCGTGGTCCGCCCCGCTGCCGATCGGTCGCGCGTAGGGTCGGCAGCGAAGACAATCGAGGAAGGGGCCAGACCGTGGCGCAGGAAGTACGCGGCGTGATCGCACCGGGGAAGGACGAGCCGGTCCGGGTCGAGACGATCGTGGTGCCGGATCCCGGGCCCGGCGAAGCCGTGGTGCGCGTCCAGGCCTGCGGTGTCTGTCATACCGATCTGCACTACAAGCAGGGTGGCATCTCGGACGACTTCCCCTTCCTGCTCGGTCACGAGGCCGCCGGTGTCGTGGAGTCGGTCGGCGACGGCGTGACCGACGTGGCACCCGGCGACTTCGTCGTCCTCAACTGGCGTGCGGTGTGCGGTGCCTGCCGGGCCTGTCTGCGCGGTCGCCCCTGGTACTGCTTCAACACCCACAACGCCCGGCAGAAGATGACCCTCGCGGCCACCGGGCAGGAGTTGTCCCCGGCCCTCGGCATCGGCGCGTTCGCCGAGAAGACCCTCGTCGCCGCCGGCCAGTGCACCAAGGTCGACCCGGCCGTCTCCCCGGCGGTCGCCGGCCTGCTGGGCTGCGGCGTCATGGCCGGGATCGGCGCCGCGATCAACACCGGTGGCGTCGGCCGCGGTGACTCCGTCGCGGTCATCGGGTGCGGCGGCGTCGGCGACGCGGCCATCGCCGGATCGAACCTCGCCGGCGCGGCGAAGATCATCGCCGTGGACATCGACGACCGCAAGCTGGACAAGGCCCGCACCCTGGGCGCCACCCACACCGTCAACTCCAAGGAGACCGACCCGGTCGAGGCGATCCGCGAGCTGACCGGCGGCTTCGGCGCCGACGTCGTGATCGAGGCGGTCGGCCGCCCGGAGACGTACAAGCAGGCCTTCTACGCCCGCGACCTCGCCGGCACCGTCGTCCTCGTCGGCGTCCCCACGCCCGAGATGAAGCTCGAACTGCCCCTGCTGGACGTCTTCGGCCGCGGCGGCGCCCTGAAATCGAGCTGGTACGGCGACTGCCTGCCCTCCCGCGACTTCCCCATGCTCATCGACCTGCACCTGCAGGGCCGGCTGCCGCTCGACGCGTTCGTCACCGAGACCATCCAGCTCGACGAGGTGGAGAAGGCGTTCGAGCGGATGCACCACGGCGACGTGCTGCGCTCGGTGGTGGTGCTGTGATGACCGTACGCATCGAACGCCTCGTCACCTCCGGGCAGTTCACCCTCGACGGCGGCACCTGGGAGGTCGAGAACAACGTGTGGATCGTCGGCGACGAGCGTGAGGTGATCGTCATCGACGCCGCCCACGACGCCGATGCCATCGCCCGCGCCGTCGACGACCGCCGGCTGATCGCCATCGTGTGCACGCACGCCCACAACGACCACGTCAACGCCGCACCCGAACTCGCCGACCGCACCGGCGCCACCATCTGGCTGCACCCCGACGATCTGCCGCTGTGGAAGACGACCCACCCGCACCGCGACCCCGACCGGCACCTCCTCGACGGCCAGGTCATCGAGGCGGCCGGCGCCGACCTGACCGTGCTCCACACCCCCGGCCACGCCCCCGGCGCCGTCTGCCTCTACGACCCCGCGCTCGCCACCGTCTTCACCGGGGACACCCTCTTCCGGGGCGGCCCGGGCGCCACCGGACGCTCCTACTCCCACTTCCCGACGATCATCGACTCCATCCGGAACAAGCTCCTCACCCTCCCGCCGGAGACCAAGGTCCTCACCGGCCACGGCGACCCCACCACCATCGGCGCGGAAGCACCCCACCTGGACGAGTGGATCAGACGCGGACACTGACACCAGGCCGGCAATCCCGACAGAGGATGTCCGGCTTTCCCGTGACAGTGGACGGCGACAGCAGTTCACAGCACACGGGAGGCCGGACATGTCAGGACCACTCAAGGGCAAGGTGGCGCTGGTCGCGGGTGCGACCCGGGGCGCCGGACGCGGCATCGCCGTGGAGCTCGGCGCGGCCGGCGCCACCGTCTACGTCACCGGCCGCAGCACACGCGAGCGCCGCTCGGAGTACGACCGCCCCGAGACCATCGAGGACACCGCCGACCTCGTCGACGCCGCCGGCGGACACGGCATCGCCGTCGCCACCGACCATCTGGATACCTCCGCCGTACAAGCCCTGGTGGACCGCATCGACGGCGAACAGGGCCGCCTCGACCTCCTCGTCAACGACATCTGGGGCGGCGAGAGACTCTTCGAGTGGGACACACCGGTCTGGGAGCACAACCTCGCGGGCGGCCTCAGACTGCTGCGGCTCGCGGTCGAGACCCATGCCATCACCAGCCACTTCGCGCTGCCGCTCCTGCTGCGCCGGCCCGGCGGCCTGGTCGTGGAAATGACCGACGGCACCGCCGACTACAACCGCGACACCTACCGCGTGAACTTCTTCTACGACCTCGCCAAGGCCTCCGTCCTGCGCATGGCCTTCGCCCTCGGCCACGAGCTCGGCCCGCGTGGCGCCACCGCCGTCGCCCTGACCCCGGGCTGGCTGCGCTCGGAGCTGATGCTCGACGCGTACGGCGTCCGCGAGGACAACTGGCGCGACGCCCTCGCCCGCGCACCGCACTTCGCCATCTCCGAGACCCCGCGCTTCGTCGGCCGCGCCGTCGCCGCGCTGGCCGCAGACCCCGACGTGGCCCGTTTCAACGGGCAGTCGTTGTCCAGCGGCGGGCTCGCCCAGGAGTACGGCTTCACCGACCTCGACGGCAGCCGCCCCGACGCCTGGCGCTACCTGGTCGAGGTGCAGGACGCGGGCAAGCCGGCCGACGTCAGCGGATACCGCTGAAAGGACGCCCGCGGGACCGTACGGTCAGCCCATGACCGATCACACCCGCTTCGCAGGACACGGAGTTCTCGTCACGGGCGCGGCCCGCGGTATCGGCGCCGCCGTCGCGAGGAGGCTCGCCGAGGAGGGTGGGCAGGTCCTGGTCACCGACCAGGACCTGCCCGAGGCCGAGCGGACCGCCGCCGGTCTGCGCCAACAGGGCCTCACCGCCGAGGCGTTGGCGTGCGACATCGCCGACCGCGCCTCGGTGGAGGCGGCCGTCGCCCACGCCGTCGCCGCGTTCGGCTCGCTCGACGTGCTGGTCAACTGCGCCGCCCACTGCACCCGGACGTCCCGCTCTTCGAGGACGACCCCGACGACGCATGGGCCCTCGACCTCGACATCACCCTCACCGGCGCCTACCGCTGCTGCCGCGCCGCCCTGCCCCACCTCGCCGCCTCCGGGCGCGGCGCGATCGTCGGCATCGGCTCCGTCAACGGCCTGCAGGACTTCGGCAACCACGCCTACAGCGCGGCCAAGGCCGGCTTCGGCTCGCTGACCCGCACCCTCGCCGGGCACGCGGCGGCCCGGGGCGTGCGGGTGAACCTCGTGGTGCCGGGCACGGTCCGCACCTCCGCGTGGGAGGGGCGGGAGGACGAACTCGACGCGATCCGCACGCTGTACCCGCTCGGCCGGATCGGCGAGCCCGAGGACATCGCCGCCGCGGTCGCCTTCCTCGCCTCCCGCGACGCCGCCTGGATCACCGGCACCACACTGGTGGTCGACGGCGGACTCACCGCGGTGAACACCGGCTTCCACGCAGCAGCGCGGCACCGGTGAGCAGACGGGAATGTGACGACAGGCCCTAGGGGCGCGGGGAACCGCGCGAGCGACCACGACGTACCCGCACCCGGCCATGGTCAGAGCCCCCACAGCGCTCAGCCGCCCCCGCCCATCCCCTTGCGCAACCGTCCCAGAAGTTCTCCCGCCGCCGGAGTCATCGGCCCTTCCGCGCGCCAGGCGAGGGCCACTCGGCCGCGTGCGCCCGGGGCGTCGACAGGCAAGGTCGTGAGGCCGGTCCGGTGGCCGAGGCCGGGCAGCAGCGCGACCCCCAGGCCGCGAGCCGCCAGCCGGCACAACGCGTCCGGCGTCGCCGCCTCGAACGCGACATGCGGGCGGAAGCCGGCCTCGGCACACAGCCGTTCCAGGACACCGCGCATCCCGGTCCCGTGCGGCAGGCTGATCAGCCGGTGCCCGCGCAGGGCCGTCGGCGGAACGGCGCCGGCACCGTCGAACTCCACGAGCAGGGCATGCCCAGGGACGGCCGCCACGACCAGCGGCTCCTCGATCACCACGTGCAGAGCGACGCCCGGCGGTGGAACCTCCTCCGCGACGCCGACGACCGCGAGATCCAGCTCGCCCCGGCGCAGCGCCGCCAGCATCCGGTCCGAGGTGTCCTCGATGAGGGTGACCTCCACCTGAGGATGCGCGTCGTGGAAGACCGCCAGCTGCCCGGACACATCGAAGGCGTGCGCGAGGGTGCCGGGGACGAGACCGACGGCGACCCGGCCGCGCAGCAGCCCCGTGTACTCCTCCACCGCCTGCCGCACCCCGTCGACGGCCGCGAGCGCCGCCCGCGCATACGGCAGCACGGCCTCACCCACCTCCGTGAGCCGCACCGAGCGGCCCGAGCGGTCCAGCAGCGGCTGGCCCAGCTCCCGCTCCAGCTGCCGTATCTGCGCGCTCAGCCCGGGCTGGGCCAGATGCAGCCGTTCGGCGGCCCGGGTGAACCCGGCCTCCTCCACCACCGTCACGAAGTACCGCAGCTGCCTCAGCTCCATAACGGATCATGCTAGATGCGAGAAGGATCATGTCTTGGACTTCCGGCCGCGGGGTCAACACCCTGGGTGCATGGGGAAAGCAGCACGCAGCACAGCAGACCGGGCCACCCTGGCCACCACCATCGCCGCCGAGCGCCGAGAACTGGCCGATCTCTTCGAGGCGTTGACACCCGAGCAGTGGAACGCGCCCAGTCTGTGCGTGGGCTGGCGGGTGCGGGAGGTCGTGGCGCACATGTCGATGGGGTTCCGCTACCCGACGGCACAGGTACTGGTGGAACTGGTCAAGGCGCGTGGCAGCCTGAACCGGATGACCGACCGGCTCGCCCGCCGAGACACGGCCGCCCACCCGGACGCCGTACTCGCCGGGTTCCTGCGCACCCACGCCCACCACCCCTGGACGCCCCCGGTCGGCGGTCTCGCCGCGGCCCTCGGGCACGACGTCGTGCACGGCCTGGACGTCATCGTCGCCCTGGGACTGGACCGCGCGGTGCCCGAGGACCGGCTGCGGATCCTCCTCGACGCCGTCGACCCGCGGGCCTTCCGGCTCTTCGGTACCGACCTCACCGGCGTACGGCTGTGTGCGGACGACCTCGACTGGTCCTTCGGCTCGGGCGCGCCGCTGTACGGCCGCGGCCAGGACCTGTTGCTGGTCGCCTACGGCCGCAGGCTGCCCGCCGGTCGGCTGCGCGGTGACGAAGTTCACCGTTTCGTCACAGACTGACCGGAAACACAACCCCCACGCCTCCGCGCAGGTCTAGTAGTCCGAGATCGCGGGCATCGCGCAGGGGAGCACCCGGGGCAGGCCCTGGGCGAACAGGGGAGAAGGGGTTGCAGATGGGGGACAAACGCAGACGGGGCGTCGTCGCGCTGGGCGTGACGGGACTGGTGGCGCCGCTCACACTCGCCTTCACCGCGGCACCGGCCCAGGCCGCGAGCTGCACCACGCAGACGGGGCCGTATCAGAAGCAGGTGGAGAAGTTCCTCGGCCGGCCGGTCGACGGCAAGCAGTCCGGGGCCGACTGCCAGGCCATCCAGGCCTTCCAGAACAAGCACGGCATCACGCCCGCCATCGGCTATGCCGGGCCCGTCACCTGGGGCGTGATGGACCTGATGAACAAGCAGAAGGCCGTGGGGAACGACCCCAACAAGGACGGCGCGTGCCCGGTCGACAAGGGCCGGATCGCCTGTGTGAACCTCACGCTCCAGCTGAGCTGGATCCAGGACGGCAAGAAGCTCGTCTACGGACCGGTCCCCGTGCGCACCGGCCGCAAGGGCTACACCACCCGCACCGGCCTGAAGAAGATCTACTGGCGGGACATCGACCACGTCTCGACCGTCTACAACGTGCCGATGCCCTACAGCCAGTTCTTCGACGGCGGCCAGGCCTTCCACTCGGTCAACCTGAGCATGTGGAACCCGCCGGGCTCGCACGGCTGCGTCAACATGACGACCAAGGACGCCAAGGCGTACTGGTCGCTGCTGAGGACGGGCGACGACGTCTTCGTCTACGGCCGCAAGCCGGGCACCTGAGCCGTCGCCGCCCGGGCCGTCACGCCTCCGGCGCGTCCCCGAAGTCGGGGATCGCGAGCCGGACCCCGCCCTGCCGCGCCGACTCGTGCGCGATGATGCCCGGCAGGGTGTAGCGGGCGGCCACCCACGCGTTCACCGAGGGCAGCGAACGAGTGTTGACCGCGGTGACGAAGTCGTCCACGAGGAAGTGATGGCTGCCCTCGTGGCCGTTGTGCAGCCGGTCGAACTCCCAGGGCAGCCTGGAGCGGTCGTGCACCGGCGCCGACCCCGAGGTGAAGGAGGCCCGCAGCTCCGGCGCGATGTGGGCCAGGGACGGATCGCCGGGCGCCGGCGTCGGCTTGGGCTCCAGCAGCTCGCTGATGTCCTTCACCCCGCCACGCACGACCCGGGCGCGGTCGCCGCACTGCTCGCGGAGATGGCCGCCGAGCTGGCCGAGGGCCACCCCGCCCCGGCGGGCATCGGCATCGGCGCCGGCGGCCTGGTGCGCGAGCGTGCCGTGGTCGCGGAGTCGCCGTTCCTCGGCTGGCGGGATGTGCCGCTCGCCACACTGGTCCAGGAGCGCACCGGGCTGCCGGTCGTCGTGGAGAACGACGTGGCCGCCCTGGTCGAAGCCGAGACCTGGTTCGGCGCGGGCCGCGGACTCGACCGCTTCGCCGTCCTGACCATCGGTGCCGGTATCGGCTACGGGCTGGTGCTGGGCGGCAGACGCGTGCCGTTCGCCGAGGACGGCCGCGGCTTCGGCCGGCACTGGATCATCGACCCGCACGGTCCGCTCACCCCCACCGGGGAACGCGGCAGCGCCGTGTCGTTGCTCACCATCCCCGCCATCGAGTACCAGATCCGCGCCGCCACCGGCCGCGACACCACCTACGAGGAGATCCTCGCCGGCGCCACCGCCGGCGAACCCATGGCCGCCCGGGTCGTCCACGAGGCCGCGCGCGCCCTCGGCATCCTGGTCGCACAGATCGCCAACTTCGCGATGCCGCAGAAGATCCTGCTCGCCGGAGAGGGTGTCGGCCTGATGGATGTGGCCGGGAACACGGTCCACGACACCATCCGCGCCCACCGGCATCCGCACGCCGATCCGGTAGGCCTGGAGACGAAGGTCTCCGACTTCCACGACTGGGCGCGCGGCGCCGCCGTGCCGGCGATTCAGGTGCTTGTACTGGGTGAGGGCCGGGTGTGAACTCCCGCCTCACGCTTGACACATTGACGTGATGAGTACCACGTCCGAAATGCCCGTATCACGTGTACTTACTCACAGCGCCTTCACGATGATCGGCATATGCTTCACAGCATGTCCACCACTGTTGAAGCCGCCCCCGAGCGCTCTGCGCGATCGGCCGCGGAGGTCAACGAGGAGATCAGGGCCCTGTGGCGCCGGTCGGGCGGGACACTGACCACCGAGCAGCGCGCGCAGTACCAGCGCCTCGTGATGGAGTGGGCCGCCGCGACCCCAAGGTCGCAGCGGGCGGCCTGACCGACCTCGCGCCCACCGCGCCGCATTCCTCCAGGGCACCCGTGAAAACACGGGTGCCCTTCGTATGTCGGCTGCGGGCCGCGGGCTCGTCAGCCCCAGGTCGCCGAGTAGTACCGCTGATAGGCCTTGCGGTCCTGCTCGGCCCGGATGTAGCGGGTCGCGACCAGGGCGATCAGACTGCCCGCGATCACCAGCAGCCCGGGACCGATGTTCCGGGTGTCCGTCAGCCGCGCCAGCAGCGTCTGCCCCTGGGCCCCCGTCACCGGCGCCGAGGAACCCGGCGAGGCCGCGCTCGGCGCCACCGCGCCCTGTGCCGCCGGGGCGGACGACGCGGGGGAGGGGCCGGCGTTCTGCGCGGCGGCGCCGGCGTTCCGCGCCGACACGATCAGCTTGACGTTCAGCGCCGTCAGCGCCTTCGTCACCGGTTGGAAGAACGTCGTCCCGCCCGTCGTGCAGTCACCGCTGCCGCCCGAGGTGACACCGAGCGCGATCCCGTCGGAGAACATCGGACCGCCGCTGTCGCCGGGTTCGGCACACACGTTGGTCTGGATGAGTCCGGTGACCGTCCCCTCGGGGTAGTTGACGGTCGCGTTCAGCGCGGTGACCTGGCCGTCGTGCAGGCCGCTGGTGCTGCCGCTGCGGAACACCCGCTGCCCGACCGCCGCATCGGCGAGCCCCGTGATCCGCACTCCGTTGCCGCCGCCGATCGCGACGACGTCGGCGCCGTCACCGGCCTTGCCGGAGGCGTACTGCACGAGCGAGAAGTCATTGCCGGGGAAGGTGCTGCTCACCGTCTGGCCGAGCTGCTGGTTGCCCTGGTTGTCGGCGAACCAGGTGGATCCCGTGGGACCGCAGTGACCGGCCGTGAGGATGAAGTCTCTCTGCCCGTTGGTCACATTGAACCCCGCCGAGCAGCGGCCGCCGGTCGACAGGATCGGCTGGGCGCCGTTCAGCCGCGTGGTGAACGTGCCCTTCGTACGCTCCATCCGCACGAAGCCCCCGATCCTCGCGGCGACTTGGCTCATCCGGGACCAGTCGCCTGCGGAGACCGTGCTGTCCGCGCTCACCACGACCCGGTTGGTCCGGTAGTCCACCGCCCACGCCGTGCCCGCCACACGCGGTGCCGAACGCAGCGTGGCCGTCGCCGACTTGAGCTCGTTCATGCTGTGCGACACGACCTTCGCCTCGGCCCCCGCGCGCCGGACCTCCCGCGCCGCCGCCTGGTCGGTCACCGCCACGACCGGCCGCCCGTCGGCACCGATCCAGTTGCCCGCCGTGCGCCCCGTGCCGAGCCGCGTCACCAGCGCGGCGCCGGTGTCCCCCGCGCCGGCGGCCTTGGAGAGCGGTCTTGCGGCAGCCGGAGGTGACTCGCTCGCCATGGCCGCCTGGGTGACCATCACGCCGCCCAGGAGGAGTCCGCCGACCGCCGCCAGGCGTGTCACCCGCCTGACGATCCGTCGTCGTACGTGCCGCATGTAAGGGCTCCCGAAGCCGAACCGAACGCACACCGCCCGAACCGGCGGCGCGAGACCCTCGGGTCGTAGAGGGCCCACACGTCCATACGCGGCTCGGGGCCGCGGCGTTCAGCGACAGCGGTGATCTCGACCGGCCGGGGGTCGGGGCCTTGTGGGTGTCTTGGGCCGGGGCTTGGTTCTCGTGGGTGTCTTGCGCTGGGGTCTGGGTCTTGTGGGTGTCTTGGGCTGGGGCTTGGTTCTCGTGGGTCTCGTGAGCCGGGGTCCGGTTCTCGTGGGTCTCGTGAGCCGGGGTCCGGTTCTCGTGGGTCTCGTCCGCCGGGTCTCGGTTCTGGCGGGACCCTGTCCGCGCGGATCCCGGTTCTGGCGGGACCCTGCCCGCCCGGCCCTGGGTCTCGCGGGATCTCGCTCGCCCGGACCTGGCTCTCGTGGGTGCCGTCCGCCGGGACCCGGGTCTTACAGGTCCCTCCCGCCGGGACCCGAGGTCCCGCGGGATCCCGTCCGCGCGGACCTGGTTCTGGTGGGACCCTGCCCGCCCGGACCCGGTTCTGGTGGGACCCTGCCCGCCCGGCCCCGGCTCTGGCGGGACCCCGCCCGCGCGGACCCGCTCTGGCGGGATCCCGCCCCGCGCGGACCTGCTCTCGCGGGACCCCGCCCGTGCTCAGTTCTTGGGGGCCTCCGGTCCGGGCTCAGCTCTTGCGGGGGCCTCCGGGGCCGGGCTCAGTTCTTGCGGGGGCCTCCGGGGCCGGGCTCAGTTCTTGCGGGCCACCCCGCCGAACATCGCGACCTCCTCCGGCTCGCCCCCGTGATCGTGTTCCGGGCGCCAGCGCGAGCAGGACACGACCCCCGGTTCCAGCAGCTCCAGACCGTCGAAGAACCGGGCCACGTTTTCGGGCGTGCGCTGGGTCAGCTTGGGGGTGCCATGCTCGTTCCAGAACTTCACCGCCTCGTCCACGTCCGGCATGGACGGGTGGGTGACGGTGTGCGACAGCACCAGATGGCTGCCCGCCGGCAGCCGCTCCGTCAACCGCCGTACCAGACCGTACGGGTCCTCGTCGTCGCCGATGAAGATGACCACGCCGAGCAGCATCAGCGCCACCGGCTCGCTGAAGTCCAGTGTCTTCGCGGCGTGTTCGAGGATCGCGTCGACGTTGCGCAGATCCTGGTCCAGATAGTCGGTACGGCCCTCCGGCGTGCTCGTCAGCAGGGCACGCGCGTGCGCCAGGACCAGCGGGTCGTTGTCGACGTACACGATCCGTGACTCGGGCGCGATGCGCTGGGCCACCTCGTGCGTGTTGTCGGCGGTGGGCAGCCCGGTGCCGATGTCCAGGAACTGCCGGATGCCCACCTCACCGGCCAGATGGCGCACCGCGCGGCCGAGGAACAGCCGGTCGGCGCGGGCGTACTCCCCGATACCCGGGTGCAGTCGGCGAATCTGGTCGCCGGCCGCCCGGTCGACCTCGTAGTTGTCCTTGCCGCCGAGCCAGTAGTTCCAGATCCGGGCGGTGTGCGGCTGGCCGGTGTTGATGCGGGCGCGCAGCGACACCGCCACGTCGTCGGTGGCTGCCGGGTTGTCGGTCACGTGGGTCAGCTCCTGGATACGGGTGAATGCCTGATGCGGATGAATGCCCGATGAGGGTGATGCACCGTTCAAGACGCAATCTAGACGCCCGAGTTGATCTCCGCCGCCCGTCCCGGCGTTTCCGCTCGTTCCCGCACCCCCACGGCCTCTTATGGTGAGCCCCATGACCAGCATCCCGCACACCGCTCCCGGCGAACCCGACCCGCTGCGCGCCCTCGGCCTGGAGCAGCTGCGCCGTCGTACGAGCATGAAGTGGCGCACCTACCCCGAGGACGTGCTGCCCTTGTGGGTGGCCGAGATGGACGTGCCCCTCGCTCCAGCCGTGGTCCGTGCCGTCACCGACGCGCTCGCCCTCGGCGATACCGGCTACCCCGCCGGCACCGCCTACGCCGAGGCGCTGGCCGCGTTCGCCGCCGCACGCTGGAGCTGGGACGGGCTCGCCGTCGAGCGCACCGCGATCGTTCCGGACGTGATGCTCGGAGTGGTCGAAATGCTCAAACTGGTCACCGGGCCCGGCGATCCGGTGATCGTCAATCCGCCCGTGTACCAGCCGTTCTTCCAGTTCATCACGCACATGGACCGCCGGGTGGCCGAGGCCCCGCTCGGCGCCGACCTCCGGATCGACATGGCCGCGCTGGAGGAGGCGTTCCGGGAGGCGACCGCCGGCCGCGGCCGCGCCGCCTACCTGCTGTGCAGCCCGCACAACCCCACCGGCACCGTCCACACCGCCGCTGAACTGGCCGCCGTCGCCGCCCTCGCCGAGCGGTACGGCGTCCGGGTCGTCGCGGACGAGATCCACGCCCCGCTCGTCGCCCCCGGCGCCACCTTCGTGCCGTACCTGAGCGTGCCCGGCGCCGAGAACGGCCTGTCCCTGATGTCGGCCTCCAAGGGCTGGAACCTGGCCGGTATCAAGGCCGCCCTCGCCCTGGCCGGACCCAAGGCCGCCACCGACCTCGACCATCTCCCGGAGGAGGTCGGCCACGGACCCAGCCACGTCGGCGTCATCGCCCACACCGCCGCCCTGCGCGATGCCACCGGCTGGCTGGACGCCCTGCTGGCCGGTCTGGAGGCCAACCGGAGCCTGCTCGCCGACCTGCTCGCCGAACACCTGCCCGGCGTCCGCGCGTACCCAGCCGAGGCCACCTATCTGGCCTGGCTCGACTGCCGCGCCCTCGGCCTCGGCGACGACCCCGCGCAGATCTTCCTCGACCGCGGCCGGGTCGCCCTGAGCTCGGGCCCGCTCTTCGGCACCGGCGGCGCGGGGCACGTACGCCTGAACCTGGCGACCTCCCCAGGGATCCTCACCGAGGGGGTACGGCGCATGGCGGCGGCCCTGGGATGACCGGGCAGGGCCCGTGAGCCGCCGGCCTCCTACACTGCCGGGCATGGACGACACGCGGCTGGACCGGCTCGGCTCCGGCAAGTACCTGCTGGTGACCAGCTACCGCAAGAACGGCACCCCGGTCCCCACCCCGGTGTGGGTGGTCCGGGACGGTGACACCCTCGGTGTCTGGACGGCCGCCGACAGCTTCAAGGTCAAGCGGATCCGGCGCCGTGCCGACGTCCTCGTCGGCCCCTGCGACCTGCGCGGCAACCCCACCGGCGACCCGCTGCCGGCCACCGCGCGGATCACCGACGCCGCCACCACCGCCCGCTACCGGAACCTCATCGCCCGCAAGTACGGCATCCTCGGCCGCCTCACCCTGCTGGGCAGCCGGATGCGGCGCGGCCTGGACGGAACGGTCGGGATCCGGGTGACCCTCGCCGAATGAGGGCCACCCGGAACCGGTGCGCTAGGACGCGTCCAGCACCGAACCGGACAGCACCAGCCCGTCGGACCTCGGCTCGCCGGTGTTCATGTCCACCTGCTGGAACCGCACCGACTCGGCCGGCTCCCGCACGCCGTCCTTGACCGTGGGCACGGTGATGTCCACGCTCGTCCGCCCCGCCTGGATCTCCACCCACAGGTAGATGCCGGCCTTGGACAGCGGACGCTCCGGGTCGGGCTTCGCCCCGGCGGTCTCCTGCAGCCAGCGCGCCGAGACGTCCTTGGTGGACAGCTCCGGCCCGGTGCCCGGCACCACCGTGAACATCGCGTTCATGTCCACGTCGACCGCCTCCGACAGGGACAGCCGCCAGGTCAGCGACTTCCCCTCGGAGACCCGGTCGGCGACCGGCGTGACGGTCATCGCAGGCGCCGGATCGTCGTCGTGGACCGTGATCCCGCCACGGTAGGAGCCGACGACCGCACCGCGGACCGCCTTGACCAGGACGTCGTGCGACACGTCCAGGCCGTAGCGCGTGTTGCCCTTCACCTCGACCGGCACGTCGATGTCGTGACCGCCCGGACGCACCGTCACCAGCCGCTCCGCGGCCTTCCCCGTGGCCGGGTCCATGACATACACCCGGACCTGTCCGCTGCCGTGGCCCGTCACCCGCACCGGAACACGGTAGGTGCGCACACCCGAGTCGCCCTCGTTCACCGTCATACGGCCGACGTCCACGCGGGGCAGCGCGGCCGCCCGCGCGGCCGGGGTACCGGGACGCCAGCCCCACGCGTCCATCAGCCAGGCCTGCCCGGACGCCGAACGCGGCGTCAGCTCGAGGGACTTGACCGAGCCGAGCGAGAACCCGGCGCGAGTGGCCGCCGCCAGCGGCACCCGGAACTCGCGCGCCCAGTACGACGCGGTCCGCCCGCTGCCGGGCAGCCCGTCGGCACGGATCCGGCCCAGCTTCGCCGTACGGCCGCTTGTGTCGGTGAGGGACACGTCGAGCTGCGTGCCCTTGGAGTTCGGCGGCACGAACAGCCGCAGCGTCAGCGCCTTGGAGCCCGACAGCGACACCGGCTGCCGGACGCTCACCCGCGCGGGCGTGCCGGCGCGGGTCCAGCGCAGCGCGATCGCCTGCCGGCCGGTCTCCCGGCCGGCTTCCCACTGCGCGAAGTGCGGCGACGCTCCCGCCGCACGCTGCCCCAGACAGGCCTTGCCCGGGCTGGGGTTGACCGCGTCGCACAGCCGGGCGCCGGTCACCGACACCCCGCCGTCGGGCAGGAACCCGGCGCCCCGGCGCGCGCCGACGGCATGGCTGAGGACCCGTGCCGGGTCCGCCGACGGAGCCCGCCGCCCGGAGCCGTCCAGCAGCGGTCGCACCCGGTCGTCCCCGCCCACGAACAGCCGCGCGGCGGCCGCGATGTACGTCGACCCGGCCCGGTGCTGCTGGTCGGCCGTGAGCCGGGTCGCAGCGTGCTTGTTGCACACGGCGTCCGGGTGCCGCGGGTCGTCGGAGAAGTCGTCCTCGGAAGGCGCCGCCGACTGCCCCGGCGTCCACTCGGAGTTGAAGAAGTTGTGGTCGGCGCCGATGACGTACACGGCACTGTGCAGCGCGCTGCCGTTGCTGACCGCGCGGGTGCCGTCGACGTACACCTCGCCCTGCAGGTCGGAGACGTCACCGTCGCAGCCGGGCAGGATCGTCACCGAGGGCACGTCGGGCACCGGGTTCTGACCGAAGACGGTGGGGCCGATGAGGACCATGCCCCGGATGGTCCAGCGGACCGGGCCGTGATAGCCGTCCTGGTCGGCGGGCGGCGGATAGAGACTGTCCAGGGCCGCCCGGTTGACGCCCTCGCCGCCCCGGGAGTGCCCGACGAGCAGCACGCGGGACAGGTCGGCACGCGGTGACCGGCGTACGGCCGGCGGTGCGGTCTCCGGGTGCGCGGCCCAGTCGGCCCAGCGGGCCAGGTGCTGCCGTACCAGTGAGGAGCGGGCCTCGGCGCCGCCGTCCTCGGCCGCGAAGTCCTGGCCGTTGATGCCGTTGGCGGAGATCGAGACGGTCACATAGCCCTGCGAGGCCAGGAGCCGCTGGTCGCGCAGGTAACCGCGGTGGCTCGGCACGGGCTTCGTACCGGCCTTGCACGGCCACTCGCCGGTGATGTCCTGGCCCTGGTAGCAGGTGTAGTGGCGGCCGTGCAGGAACAGCGCGAGCGGGCGCCTGCCGGACGCGTCGACGGGGGCGACGACCACCCCGCGCATCTCCACGGGAGCGGGGAAGCCCGGCAGCTTGACCGACTTGAGGTCGTACTCGCCGGTCCTGGTCCGGTACGGGCCGGCCTTGCCGGGATCGACCTCGTTCGCCGGCAGCGGGGCCGGCGGCCGGGCCGCGGAGGTGGTCCCGGTGGCGTTCGGCTGGTCCAGCCGCCGTCCGCCGGACCACACTTGGAGCCCGTGCAGCTCACCGGCCCGCTGTCCGTCCAGCGGCAGCCGGAAGGTGTGCCCGTCCGCGCCGGGCCGTGGCACCCCCAACAGGTGCTCGCCCGAACGGAATTCGACCCGCGCGTCGCCCATCGGCACCGGCCGGTCCGACCGCCACACCAGCTGCGGCTCCGACCGCCCGCCGGCGATCCGCCAGCCCGGCGGCAGCGGAGTACCGCCCTCCCGGGCGGCCGATATGCCTTCCTGTAAGCGTGGTTGAGCCTGTGCGACTGCCGCCCCTGGGGATGCTCCCGCCACCGCGAGCAACGCGGCGGCGGTCACCCATATGCGCCGGGCACGGACCACTTTCTCCTCCTCCAGCCCCGACCTCGGGCGTCCCGGCCGTCCCGGGCGCCCCTCGATCCCGGAGGACGGAAGGCGCGGTCCATGGGTTGCCTGTGCAGGAGAAGTGAACGATCACATGGGTGATCAGCGCATTGTCCGGCGCTCGCGTCAGCCGTCCTGTGCCGCTCGCGTCAGCCGTCTCGTGCCGTCAGGTCCAGGCGCTGCGGTACGACTCGTCCAGCAGCTGGAAGACCGGTTCGCCCCGCACCGGGTCCTGGGTGGTGGACAGCCGGACCCGGTCGCCGCTGTGGATGCCGACCGGCGGGCCCATGACCCGGCCCCGCACGACGAACCCCTCGGCCATCTCCACCAGCGAGACATTGCGCGCCGCGGGCGTGTTGCGGTGCACCACGGTGGAGTGCCGGACCGTCCCGACGCCCTCGCTGCGCTCCGTGCGCAGCTCGCTGCCCTGGCACACCGGACACAGCAGCCGGTGGTACATCGCGGTGCCGCACCAGGTGCACCGCTGGAAGTGGATGGCGTCCCTGGAGTCCACGGAGACGGGATCGAGCACACCCGCCGCGGAGCCGGCCGCCGGATACGAGGCGTTTGCTGAGTGGTGGTACACGCTGGTCAACTCCCTGCGCTCGGCCGGAATCCCGCGTGTCCGGCGCGCACCGGGCACACGCGTGCGCGGCGGCCGTGCCACCGTGCACGGCGACAGAGTATGGCACTCAGTGTCACTCGTAAAGGCACTCCGTACCCCCAATTTATGGCCAGGGGTGCGTCAGCCGCGGCCGAGTGCCGCCTCCAGCTCCTGCACCACCCGCCACAGCGGGGCGTCCCGGCGGGAGACGAGCACGATCACGTCGTCGGGATGGCCGGCCCCTGTCAGGCCCACGGGGGTGGGTGCCGCCGCCGCGGGCTCGGCGCTGCGCCCGAACGTCGTCTGCACATATCCGAGTGCGTGATCCACCGCCGCGCCCGCGTCGCCCAGGCCGTCCGAACGCAGCCAGAAGCGCAGGGCGTTGTTGTGTGCGGCGACGACCGCCGCCGCGATGACGTCCGCCCGCAGCGTCCCGTCGGGCCGGCCCGCGAACCGGGCGCGCAGATACTCGGCGAGTGCGCGCTCGTAGCGCCAGACCACCGACAGCTCGTAGGCCCGCAGGCCCGGCACCTGCTTGGTGAGGCGGTAGCGCTGCACGGAGAACGTCGGGTTCTCCGCGTACATCCCCAGCACCAGCCGGGCCGCGTCGCACACCCGCCGCACCGGTTCGTGCTCCTCGGCGCTCGCCGCGAGGAAGGCGGTCATGTCGGCCAGGCAGCGCTCGTGGTCGGGGAAGACCACATCCTCTTTCGAGGGGAAATAACGGAAGAACGAACGCCGGCCGACCCCGGCCAGGGCCACGATGTCGTCCACGGTGGTCTGCTCGTACCCGCGTTCCAGGAAGAGCCGGAAGGCCGCCGCGACGAGGGCCTCCCGCATCGGCGGCTTCGCGGTCGGCGCGGCGCTGCTGGAGCTCATGAAGGGGAACGTAGCACCCGGACGGGTCCACTGACACTCAGTGCAGCGCGAGTGGGCTCTCGGGGGAACTGAGTGCTGTGCGAGCGTGCGGACGACACGGTCCGTACCGAGCCCGCCTCGGACTGTGACGTTTCCCGCCCTCAAGCCAGGGTGACCTCGACCGGCAGCCTCTTGATGCCGTTGACGAAGTTCGAGCGGACACGGGGGACCTCACCGGTCAGACGGATGTCCGCGAGGCGCGGGATCAGCTCCTCGAACATGATCCGGATCTCGGTGCGGGCCAGCAGATTGCCCAGGCACAGGTGCGGGCTGCCCTTGCCGAAGGTGACGTGGTCGTTGTGCCGGCGGGCCACGTCGAAGTCGTACGGATTGACGAAGACCTCCTCGTCGCGGTTGCCGGAGGCGTACCACATGACGACCTTGTCGCCCTCCTTGATCCGCTTGCCGCCCAGCTCGACGTCGCGGGTCGCGGTACGGCGGAAGTGGTAGACCGGGGAGGCCCAGCGCAGGAACTCCTCCACGGCCGTGGGGATCAGGGACGGGTCCTCCTGGAGGCGGGCCAGCTGCTCGGGGTGCTGGAGCAGGGCCAGCATGGAGTGGGTGATGGTGTGCCGGGTCGTCTCGTTGCCGGCCACGACCAGCAGCAGGAAGTAGTTGTCGAAGTCCCGCGCGGACAGCGGGACGCCGTCGCGCGGGGTGGTGTTGACCAGCCGCGACACCAGGTCCGTGCCGTTGCCGCCGCGCCGCTGCCGGGCCAGCTCCCGCCCGTAGGCGAAGACTTCGAGCGAGGCCGGGGAGCGGAACG
The DNA here is from genome assembly GCF_053596375.1 of Streptomyces sp. NPDC001709. Taxonomy (NCBI): domain Bacteria; kingdom Bacillati; phylum Actinomycetota; class Actinomycetes; order Kitasatosporales; family Streptomycetaceae; genus Streptomyces; species Streptomyces sp. NPDC001709. Next base: position 43,569 of record NZ_JBSFGB010000026.1, read on the forward strand.
GCAGGTCCCGGTACTCCTCGCTCTCCTCGCTGTGCAGCAGCACGTCCGCGTAGTCCGGGTCGGTGTTGCCGATGATGCGGTTGCCCCAGTCGATGAGCTGCTGGTTGTCCTGCGGCGGCACGTCCAGCAGCCGGGCGAGGACGTTGATCGGGAAGTCGGCCGACACCTCCTTGGCGAAGTCGAAACGGCCCTTCGCCAGAGCCGCGTCCAGCGTCTTCGCGGTCAGACCGCGCAGGAAGTCGCCGTAGCTGTTGATCACGCTCGCCCCGAACTGCCGCTGGATCACGCTGCGCAGCGCCCGGTGCCGTACGCCGTCCAGCTCCAGGATGGAGGCCCGCTTCTTGATCTGGTCGTCGTCCAGCTCCTCCAGGTTGACGAACCGCGTCGAGGTGAACGTCTCCGCGTCCCGGTCGACACGGGCGATGTCCGCGTGCCGGGTGACCGCCCAGAAGCCGGAGTTGGGTGCCTGCTCCGGCTGCCAGTGCACGGGGTCCTGGTGGCGCAGGGTGTGGAACATCCGCCACGGGGTGACCCCGTCGGTGAAGTTGTCGAGGTCGGCGAGGTCGACGTCCCCGAGGGGCATCGGCTCGTGCGCGGCCGCGGTGGGGGTCTCGGTGGTCATGGGGTGGCTCCTGGGCGTCACGTGGGGTGTCGATGGGGCTGGCCGGGTCACAGGTGGTAGGCGTACTCGGTGAACTCCCAGTCGGTGACGAACCGTTGGAAGCGCTCGACCTCGTCGCGCTTGTAGGAGAGGAAGGAGGCGGTGAAGTCCTTGCCGAGGATCTCGGTCAGGGCGGTGTCCGCCTCCAGCGCGTCCAGCGCGGCGGACAGGGTCGTCGGCAGCATGGCCGACCTGGCGGTGTCGTAGCCGTAGCCCTCCAACGGGGCCGGGGGCGCCTCGCCGGCCAGCACACCCAGCAGGGCGGCGGCGATCGTGCCGGCGATCGCGAGGTACGGGTTGGCGCTCGCGTCGCCGAGCCGCAGCTCCATGCGGGCGCCGCTGCCGCGCTCCGGTGGGATGCGCACCATGGCACTGCGGTTGTCCAGCCCCCAGTCGATCAGCCAGGGCGCGAGGGTGTCCGGGCCGAAGCGCTTGTACGAGTTCACCGTGGGGTTGAGCAGCGCGGCCAGGGCCGGGGCGTGCGCGAGGACGCCGGCCACGGCGTGGCGCGCGGTGGGGGAGAGGCCGTACGGCCCCGCCGGGTCGTCGAAGGCGTTGCGGCCCTCGGCGTCGTCGCACGACAGGTGCAGGTGGAAACCGGAGCCGCCGCAGTCGTTGAACGGCTTGGCCATGAAGGTGGCCAGCCGGCCCTCGCGGCGGGCCAGCTCCTTGACCGCGGCCTTGAAACGGAAGGCGCGGTCGGCGGCCGACAGGGCCGCGGAGTGGACCAGGTTGATCTCGAACTGGCCGGCGTCGAACTCGTGGTTCCCGCTGAGCACGCCGATGTTCAGGTCGCGCACCTGGCGCAGGGTGCGCAACAGGTGGTTGTCGGGGTCGGCGCGCAGTCCGGCGGTGTAGACGACACCCGGTTCCCGGGCGTACCGGCGCCAGCCGCCGCCGGGGGCCGGTTCGCACAGGTAGTACTCCAGCTCCGGTCCGACGATCGGCCGCAGCCCGTGCTCGCGGCAGCGCCCCAGGACCGTGCGCAGCAGGTCGCGGGGTGACTCGGGGGCCGGTGACCCGGTGGCCGGGTCCACCACCTCCGCGAGACAGGAGGCGACGCCCGGCTCCCACGGCAGCGCGGTCAGCGTGTCGAGATCCGGCCGTACGGCGATGTCGGGCAGCCCCGCGTCCAGGCCACCGCTGACCGGGACGACGTCCCCTTGCGGACTGGTGTGGTAGACGGCCCGGCAGAAGGCCAGCCCGTGCTGCATGGCCCGGGGCAGTTCCCCGACCAGGACGTCGCGAGCCCGCTCGGTGCCGATCAGATCGGGATAGGTCACCCGGACGACATCGATGCCGTCGGCGGCGAGCCGGTCCATGTGGCGGCGGACTTCCTGCTGGTCATGAGCGCTCACCGGGGTCTCCTGCGGCGGATAGGGGCACCTCGGTCCCGGACGGCGCCCGGCTCGTTGTTTGACGCCAAACGGTAGGGAGCGCTGTGCCGTACCGCAAGGTTTCGGCAGCAAGAATTTATCCATCCGGATAGGTATTGACCCGGGGGTGGTGGCTGCCTACCTTGTTTGAAGCCAAACGAGTTCCGGGGGCGGTCACCGCCCCCGGTTGGCCGGGGCCCTTCCTGAGCCGGTCGGGCCCCACTTCGCCCCTCTTCGCTCCGCGACGCCCTCACCCTCAGGAGGACCGGCCATGCAGGTCGTCGTCGACATGAACAAGTGCCAGGACCACGGCCAGTGCGTCTTCGCGGCACCCGACGTCTTCCGGCTCGACGCCGACGGGCGCCTCGCCTATGTCGCCGACCCCGACGACGCCCTGCGCGACGAGGTCGAGGCGGCGGCCGACGTCTGCCCGCTCCAGGCCATCCGGATCGAGGACTGACCGATGAGCGGTCGTATCGTCGTCGCCGGCGCCTCCATGGCCGGTCTGCGCGCCGCCGAACAGCTGCGCGCGGCCGGCTGGACCGGCACGATCACGGTGGTCGGGGACGAACCCCACATGCCGTACAACCGGCCCCCGCTCTCCAAGGACGTCCTGGCGGGCCGGGCCCCCTTCGAGTCGCTCGCCTTCCGGCCCCGCGCGAGCGTGTCCGACGTGGAGTGGCGCCTGGGCCGCAGGGTCGCCGCGGCCCGCCTCGCCGAGCGGGCCGTCCAGCTCGACGGCGGCGAGGTGCTCTCCTACGACGGACTGGTCGCCGCCACGGGCATGCGGCCCCGCCGCCTCGGCTGCCCCGGACCACTCGCCGGCCGCCACACCGTGCGCACCCTCGCCGACGCCCAGGGCCTGCGCGAGGCACTGACCCGTCCCGGCGCCCGGGTGGTCGTGGTCGGCGCCGGTTTCATCGGCTGCGAGGTCGCGGCCACCGCCGTCGGACTGGGCGTCGCCGAGGTCACCGTCGTCGATCCGCTGCCGCTGCCCATGGTCGGCCCGCTCGGGGAACTGCTCGCCCGGGCGCTGCTCGAGCGGCACGCGGCGCGCGGGGTGCGGTTCCGGCTCGGCACCGGGGTGCAGGCTTTCGCGGGTGATCGGACGGTCACCGAAGTGATCCTGGACGACGGTTCGGTCATCAGGGCGGACGTGGTGGTCGAATCGGTCGGTTCGATCGCCAACACCGAGTGGCTGGACGGCAACGGACTCGACCTGACCGACGGCGTCCGCACGGACGAACTGTTGCGGGCCGGCGGCCGCGCCGAGGTGGTCGCGGTGGGCGACGTCGCCCGCTTCCCCAACGCCCGCTACGACGGTGCCCCCCGCCGGGTCGAGCACTGGTCCATCCCCACGGACACCGCCAAGCACGCGGCGAGGACCCTCGTCGCCCATCTCCTCGGCCAGGACGCCGAGTTGGCGCCCTTCGCACCCCTGCCCACCTTCTGGAGCGACCAGCACGACTTCCGGCTGCAGTCCTTCGGCGCGCCCGCGCTCGGCAGGGACGACGTGCGGATCCTCGACGGCGAGCCGGACGGTGACGTGGTCGCCGGCTACCACTCGGCCGGCCGCCTGACCGGCGTCGTCGCCCTCGGCGGCCCGGCCGCCGCGTCCGCCGCCGCCCGGTACCGCGCCGAACTGCTCAGGCAGCCCGCCCTTACCGCCTAAGGAACCCCCGCCATGACCAGTGTCCGTGGTTACTTCCATCCCAAGACGGCGAGCGGCGCCTCGTCGCTGATCCCCGCGCCGCCATGGCGCTACTCGGGGGACCTGCTCACCGTCGAATACCGCACGGATCCCTCGCGGGTGCGGGAACTGCTGCCCGAACCCTTGGAGCCGGCGGATGAGGATCCCGGTGCGGTTGCGCTCATCTGGGCCGACTGGCAGTCGTGTTCGGCGTCGGGGGAGGAACTCCTGGACCCCGTGCGCTCCCAGTACAAGGAGGCGTTCGCGGTAGTTCGCTGCAAGTACCGCGGCCAGACGTACTCGCGATGCGTCTATATCTGGGTCGACAAGGACTTCGCGATCGCCCGCGGGCTGCACCAGGGATATCCGAAGAAGCTCGGCTCCATCCACCAGACGCGGCCGCACCCGTACGGGCCCGCTCCGCGGATCGAGGCGGGGGCGCGGTTCGGGGCGACGCTCGCGGCTGCCGACCGGCGGTTGGCGCAGGCCGTGGTCACCTTGCGGGAGCCGTCGGAGACCAACGGGTTCGTCAACGGGCATCCCATGGTCCATCACCGCTGGCTGCCCTCGATCGAGAAGGGCAAGGGGCTCGTGCTGGACGAGTTGATCGAGTCGGGGGCGGCCTCCTTCGAGGGAGGTCGGCCATGGGTCGGCGACGCGGAGTTGGAGTTGTTCGAGGCGCCGACGGAGGAGCTGGCGCGGCTGGAGGTCCGGGAGCCGATCGCCGCGTACTACCGGCAGGTGGGCGTCGTGTGGGACGGCGGACGTTTGTTGGAGTCCGGCACGTCGGGAGCGTCGGCCGAGTGAGGTCGTCGTCGGCCTGTGGGTCGTCGTGGGCTGGTCGCGCCCCGCGGCGCAGCCGCACATCGATACAGCCCCGCACCACTTCGGGGCGCTGCCCCACCCCCCTCGTCTCAATGGGAGCCCTCTCATGACCGACAAGATCACCGTCGCCGGCGTCTCCGTCGACACCCGGCACTGGATCGGAGGCGAGCGCGTTGCCTCCGCCTCTGCCTTCACCGATCACTCGCCCATCGACGGAACAGCCCTCGGCGACATCGCCCGCGGTGGCCCCGCCGAGGCCGACGCCGCCGTCGCCGCCGCCAAGGCCGCCTTCCCGGCCTGGGCCGCCACCCCCCGCGCCGAACGCGCCCGCATCCTGCACGCCATCGCCGACGGCGTCGAGAAGCGGCTCGAAGAACTGGCGATCGTCGAGACCACCGACAACGGCGCACTCCTGCGCTCCCACCGCCGTGGCGTCATGCCCCGCGTGGCCCACAACTTCCGTTTCTTCGCCGACTGGTTGCTCCGGCTGGACCACGAGGACTTCGAGACCCGCGGGCACACCAACCACGTCAGCTGGGACCCGGCAGGGCCCTGTGTGCTGATCACGCCGTGGAACTCCCCGCTGATGCTGGCCACCTGGAAGGTCGCCCCGGCCCTCGCCGCCGGCAACAGCGTGGTCCTCAAGCCCGCCGAGTGGTCGCCGCTGACCGCCTCCCTGCTCGCCGACATCGCGGCCGAGGCGGGACTGCCCGCCGGCGTGCTGAACGTCGTACAGGGCTACGGCGCCGAGATCGGGGACGCCCTCACCTCGCACCCGGACGTGCGCCGGATCAGTTTTACGGGATCGGTGCCGACCGCCCGCCGTATCGCCGCCTCGGCCGCCGCGAACCTGACCCCGCTCAGCCTCGAACTCGGCGGGAAATCACCCCTGTTGGTGTTCGCCGATGCCGACCTGGACCTCGCTGTGGACCTCGCGGTGGAGCAGTACGACAACGCCGGGCAGGTCTGCCTCGCGGCCACCCGGATCCTCGTCGAGGAGTCCCTCGCGGGGGAGTTCACCCGGCGGTTCGTGGCGAAGGCGAGCGCGCTCGTCCAGGGCGACCCGCGAGACGAGGGCACCGACATCGGGCCGAACATCCACCCGCGCCAGCTGGAGAAGATCGACGGATTCGTGCGGCGGGCGGTCGCCGCCGGGGCCCGCGCGGTCATCGGCGGGCACCGCGAGGACGGCCAGTACTACGCGCCGACCCTGCTCACCGACGTCGCCCAGGACTCGGAGATCGTCCAGGAGGAGGTCTTCGGGCCCGTCCTGACCCTCCAGACCTTCGCCACCGAGGAGGAGGCCGTCCGCCTCGCCAACGACACCCGCTTCGGGCTGGCCGCCACCGTCGCCACCGGCGACCGCGAGCGCGCCGAACGCGTCACCGCCCAGCTGGTCGCGGGCACCGTCTGGGTGAACTGCTTCTTCGTCCGCGATCTGCAGGCACCCTTCGGCGGCTCCCGCCTCTCCGGCGTCGGCCGCGAGGGCGGCACCTGGAGCTTCGACTTCTACTGCGACCTGAAGAACACCGTCACCGCCCCGAGGGGATGGAAGGACCATGGGTGAGATCGTCGGGGCGGGCCTGCTCGCCCACGTCCCCACCATCGTGCTGCCCGAGGCCGAACGCCTGGCACTGAACGAGGGCAAGGAGATCACCCTCGTCACCGGCCTGAGGCAACTACGCGAGGATGTCTTCGAACACGACCACTACGACACCGTCGTCGTCCTCGACTCGCACTGGGCCACGACCGTCGAGTTCGTCGTCACCGCCCAGGCGCGCCGGGCGGGCCTGTTCACCTCCGAGGAGCTGCCGCGCGGCATGTGCCGCATGCCGTACGACTTCCCCGGCGACCCCGAACTCGCCCACAACATCGCGTCGTTCGCCGACGAGCACGGTACCTGGATCACCGCGATCGACGACCCGTACCTGCCGATCTACTACGCCACCATCAACCTCTGGAAGTTCCTCGGCGAGGGCCTTCCCGGCAAGCGGTGGGTGACCATCGGCGTCTGCCAGACCGGAGACATGGAGGACCACCTCCGGCTCGGCCGCGCACTCGCCGACGGCATCGCCGCCACCCCGGGCCGCCGGGTGCTGCTGATCGCCTCCGGCGCCCTCTCGCACACCTTCTGGCCGCTGCGCGAGCTGCGCGACCACGAGTCCGGCGACCCGGTGCACATCTTCACCCCTCAGGCGCGCGCGGCAGACGAGGAGCGCATCGCCTGGTTCAAGGAGGGCCGCCACGACAAGGTCCTCGGCACCATGGACGAGTTCTGGAAGGTCAAGCCGGAGGCGAAGTTCTTCCACTACCTGATGATGGCCGGGGCCCTCGGCGAGCAGGCCTGCACCGCCAGGGGCCGCCAGTACGGCGCGTACGAGAACTCCGTCGGCACCGGACAGGCGCACCTCTGGTTCGACCGCCCGGCCGACGGCTGGACCGGCACCGGCCTGCCCGCCGCCGCCCCGTCCCCGCGCACTCCGCACAGCCGCGCCTAGCCGTATCGAGGAGCCCCTCATGCCCGAATACCGCCGCATCCTGCTCGACGGAGCACCCGTCCAGGTCACCGTCGACGGCGAGGAACTCGTGGCCCCGGACGGCCGCCGCGTCAAGATCGAGAACGCCCGGCACCTCCCGCCGGCCGTCCCCTCCAAGATCATCGCCGTCCACCTCAACCACCGCAGCCGGGTGGAGGAGTTCCGGATCGAACTGCCCGACACCCCGACCTACTTCCACAAGCCGACCTCCTCGCTCAACTCCCACCGGGGCGCGATCGTCCGGCCCGAGGGCTGCAAGTGGCTCAACTACGAGGGCGAAGTGGCCATCGTGATCGGGCGGACCGCGCGGAACATCTCCCCGGCCGAGGCCGGGGAGTACATCGGGGGCTACACGATCGCCAACGACTACGGCCTGCACGACTTCCGCGACACCGACGCGGGCTCCATGCTCCGGGTCAAGGGCTCCGACACGCTCTGCCCGCTCGGCCCGGGCCTGGTCACCGACTGGGACTTCCACGGCAAGCGGCTGCGGACCCACGTCAACGGCGAGGTCGTACAGGACGGCTCGACCGACGAGATGAAGTGGGACATGCACTACCTCGTCGCCGACATCGCCCGCACGATCACCCTCCACCCCGGAGACGTGCTGCTGTCCGGCACCCCCGCCAACTCGCGGCCCGTCCGGCCCGGCGACGTCGTGGAGGTGGAGGTGGAAGGGCTCGGCCGGCTCACCAACCACATCGTCACCGGACCGACCCCGATCCGGACCGACGTCGGCGCGCAGCCCACCGAGTCCGAGGAGGTGCTGTCCACCGCCCTCGGCGGCGACTGGGAGTTCCGGGGGATCCGGGCCCCACGCCGGTGAAGCACGGACCCGCGCCGCGAGGCCGGCGGGTAGGGTCGCCGCCATGACCGACTCCGCCGAGCCCCCGCAGGCAGCGCCCGAGCCCGCACGGGCCGACGCTCCCCAGGCCTCGCAGGCCGGCGCGCCCCAGGCCTCGCAGGGCGCCGCCTCTCCCGACGGCGGGCTGGGCGACGCGCACGGTGCTTTTGCGGACTGTGTGGGGGGTGACGCTTCTCGGGCTTTGGGGGGCGGTGCTCCTTTCGACGGTGGGCGGGGTGATGCTCCTGCGGTCGCGCGCGGTGCTTTTCCGGATCATGTGAGGGGTAACGCTTCTCAGGCTCTGCGGGGCGGCGCGCCTTACGACCGGGGGTGGGGTGACGCTCCTGGGGCCGCGCACGGCCCCTCTCACGGCCGCGCGCGGGGTCACGCGCACGACCGCGCGGCTGGCATTCCCAAGGCCTCGCGAGGCGGCGCTCACGACCGAGCGCAGGAGGAGACTTCGGGGACCACGCAGGCCGAGAGTCCCGGTACCGCACAGGAGGAGACTCCGGGGACCACGCAGGCCCAGAGCCTCGGTACCGCGCAAGCCAAGGCTCCCGGTACCCCGCAGGCCAAGGCTCCCGGGACCCCGCAAGCTGAGGCCTCCGGTACCCCGCAGGACGGCGTCTCCGAGGGTGCGCGGGGACGTCGGCCGCGGCCCCACAAGCGGCTCGGCTACGGCGAGGGCCGTGAGGCTCTGCTCAGGGCCGCCGTGCGGGTCGTCGGGCGTCGTGGGCTGCGGCATCTGACCTATCGGGCCGTCGCCGAGGAGGCGGGGGTCACCCACGGGCTGGTCGTGCACCACTTCGGTTCCCGGGACGCGCTGATCGAGGAGTCCCTCGCCCACGCGATCCGCGTCAGCCTCAGCAGCAGCCTGCTGGAGCCCGGCACCGGCCGGCCCGAGGACTTCGTCAGCGGTCTGACGGACATGGTGGAGGAGGACGCGGACGGGCAGGCGTACCAGTACGAGCTGCTGCTGGAGGCCCGTCGCCGCCCGGAGCTGCTGCCGCAGGTCAGGGGGCTCTACGAGGAGTACTTCGGCGCCTCGTGGCGCGAGCTGGACCGGATACTGCCCAAGGGCGTGAGCCCGGCCTTCAACCGGCTGGTCTTCGCCGCCCTCGACGGTCTCGTCCTGCACCAGCTGACCGGCATCGCCGACCGCGCGGACACCGAGGCCGCCCTCGCCGAGCTGCGCTCCCTCCTGCGCGACCTGGGCGCGCGCCCGCCCGCCGACCACGACTGAGCGTGCCCGGCACGACAGCCCCCGTCGCGGCCGTGGCGGGGGTTCGTCGTGTGATCCCACAGTCCCCGTCCGGCCCGTGAATTCCCTGCCGTGACCCCTTGCCATGTGGATAGTTCCGGCTCACCATGAGGCAACTCGTTTGGCTCAAAACGAAACCTCTCCCCTCAGCAGGTGATCCGAGTGGACAGTCAGACGGTCGACGTACGCCCCCGGGCCGGAGAGGCCCCCCAGCCCGCAGGAACCCTCAAGCGCGACGCCCTGGGAGTCCTGGGCATCCTGTTCTTCGTCCTCTCCGCCCAGGCGCCGCTCACCGGCATCGCGGGCGCCGTCCCGATCGCCGTAGCCCTCGGCAACGGCCCCGGCGCCCCGGCCGCCTACGCCGTCGCAGGCGCGGTGATCCTGCTCTTCTCGGTGGGTTTCGTGGCCATGGGCCGGCACGTGGTGAACGCGGGCGCCTTCTACACGTACATCGGCAAGGGCCTGGGCCGGACCACCGGCAGCGGCAGCGCCGCCGTCGCCCTGTTCGCCTACTGCACGGTCCAGGCCGCGATGTACGGCCTGTACGGCTACACGGTGGCCGGCCTGGTCGAGCACCACACCGGCATGCACGCGGCCTGGTGGGTCTGGGCCCTGATGACCATGGCCGTCGTCCAGGTGCTGGGCGCCGCCGGCATCGAGCTCGGCGCCAAGGTGCTCGCCGTGTTCGTGCTCGCCGAGTTCGGCATCCTGCTCGCCTTCGCCCTGGTCACCCTGTTCAAGGGCGGCGGCCCCGAGGGCCTCGGCGTCACCGGCACCTTCTCGCCGAGCGCGGTCCTGCAGGGCGCCCCGGGCGTGGCCCTGATGTTCGCCGTCGCGTCGATGTTCGGCTTCGAGGCCACTGCGATCTACGGCGAGGAGGCCCGCGAGCCCCACCGGACTGTCCCCCGGGCGACCTATCTGTCGGTCGCCGTGGTCACCGGCTTCTTCGCCTTCACCTCGTGGATGCTCGTCTCCTCCTACGGCGCCTCCAAGGTCGCCGGGGCCGCGGGAAAGGCGCTGGCCGGCGGTGACTCCACGGTGTTCGTCTTCGCGCCCATCGCGCACCTCTTCGGCGGCTGGGCGAACGACGTGCTGCCCGTCCTGCTCGGCACCTCCCTCTTCGCCGGCGTCCTCGCCTTCCACAACTCCGCCAACCGCTACCTGTTCTCCCTCAGCCGCGAGGGCCTGCTGCCCGGCCGGCTGCGCTCCCTCAACCGGCGCCAGTCGCCCTGGGCGGCCGGCGTCGTACAGACGGCGATCGCGGTGCTGCTGGTGATCCCGTTCGCCCTCGCGGACAAGGACCCCGTCCTGACCCTCTTCTCCTGGTTCAGCGGCGTCGGCGTCCTCGCCTGCATGCTGCTGTACTTCCTGACCTCCCTCTCCGTGATCGTCTTCTTCCGCCGCGAGCGCCTCGACACCCGCCGCTGGAACACCCTGGTCGCCCCCGCGCTCGGCGCCCTCGGCATCGCCGCCGTGATCTGGGTGATCCTCGCGAACCTCACGACCCTCATCGGCGGTGACGCCACCACCGCGACCTGGCTCGCCGCCACCGTCCCCGCGGTACTGCTCCTCGGCGCCGCAACCGCGCGCCTGGTCCGCCCCCGGACCGCCGCCGACCGCTGACGCACCATCGCCGGGCCCGGCCCCTGCGCGGCGGCCGGGCTCCCCTATCCCTGGACAGGAACACCATGCTGGACGTCACCCATGACGAACTGCTGCGCCGGGCCAAGGCACTCGCCCTGCCGGTACAGCACCACATCGACGGGACGGGCGAACCCGGGGGAGGGCGGACCTTCGCGGTCGTCTCGCCCCGCGACGGACAGACCCTCGCCGACGTCGCCGACGCGGGGCAGGCCGAGGTCGACCACGCCGTCGCTGCCGCCCGCCGCGCCTTCGACTCCGGCCCCTGGCCGCGGCTCGCCCCCGCCGAACGCGGCCGCGTCCTGCTGCGCATCGCCGAACTCCTCGAAGAACAGCGGGAACAGCTCGCCCTCACCATCACCCTGGAGATGGGCAAGCCGATCACCGACGCCCATGACATCGAACTGCGCGCCGCCATCCGCACGTTCCGCTGGTACGGCCAGCTCGCCGACAAGCTCACCGACGAGTCCCCGCACACCGCCCCCGACGCCCTCGCCCTCGTCACCCGCGAACCTGCGGGTGTGGTCGGCGCGGTCGTCCCCTGGAACTTCCCGCTCACGCTGGCCGGCTGGAAGGTGGCACCGGCACTCGCGGCCGGCTGCACCGTCGTACTGAAGCCGTCCGAGTCGTCGCCGCTGTCGGCGCTGCTGCTGGGCCGGATCGGCACGGAGGCCGGACTGCCGCCGGGCGTGCTCAACGTCGTCACCGGCGACGGCCCCACCGCCGGCCGCGCCATCGGCCTGCACCCGGACGTCGACGTCCTCGCCTTCACCGGCTCCACCGCGGTCGGCCGGCACTTCCTGCGCTACTCCGCCGACTCCAACCTCAAGCGGGTCTGGCTCGAACTCGGCGGCAAATCACCCAACATCATCCTGCCCGACGCCCCCGACCTGGACCGGGCCGCCGCGACGGCCGCCTGGGGCATCTTCTTCAACCAGGGCGAGATGTGCACGGCGCCCTCCCGGCTCCTCGTGCACTCCTCGATCGCCGAGCGCGTCACCGAGGCGATCGTCCGCCGCGCCCGCGAACTCCGCGTCGGCGACCCGCTCGACCCGGCCACCGAGATGGGCGCCCTCGTCGGCGCGGCCCACCTCGACCGCGTCCTGGACCACATCGCCACCGCCGACGCCGAAGGCGCCCGGCTGCGCACCGGCGGCACCCGCACCCTCACCGGTACCGGTGGCAGCTACCTCAGCCCGACCGTCTTCGACCGGGTGGGCCCCGCCATGCGGATCGCCCGCGAGGAGATCTTCGGACCGGTGCTCGCCGTCCTGCCCTTCGACGACCTCGACGAGGCGGTACGGCTCGCCAACGCCACCGAGTACGGCCTCGCCGCCGGCCTGTGGACCTCCGACCTCACCACCGCCCACCGGGTCTCCCGCGCGCTCAAGGCGGGCACGGTGTGGGTCAACTGCTACGAGGAGGGCGACCTGACCGTCCCGTTCGGCGGCATGAAGCAGTCCGGCAACGGCCGCGACAAGTCCGCGCACGCCCTGGAGAAGTACACCGAGCTCAAGACGACCTGGATCCAGCTGTGACCCGCCCGCTGATCGCGATCCCCGCCCGCTTCTGCGCCACCACCTCCGCCCTCCGGTACGCCGCCGAGGTCACCGCCCGCGCCCTGATCGAGGCCGTCTGGCGGGCCGGCGGCGAACCCGCGAGCATCCACCCGGCCGACACCGGCACCGCCGCCCGGCTCGCCCGTTTCGACGGCGTCCTGCTCCCCGGCGGCGGCGACCTCGCCCCGCACCGCTACGGAGCCACCACCACCCACCACAGCGTGTACGACGTCGACGAGGTCCAGGACACCTTCGACCTGCAAGTCGCCCGCGCCTGCCTGGACTCGGCCGTTCCGCTGCTGGCCGTCTGCCGGGGCATGCAGGTCGTCAACGTGGCCCTCGGCGGCACCCTGGAGCAGGACATGGGCGGTCCCGACCGCGAACACCGCCATCGCGTGCACCCGGTACGGATCCGGCCCGGCACCCTGCTCGAACAGGCCGCCGGCGCCGAGAAGGCGGACGTCTCCTGCTACCACCACCAGCGCGTCGAACGCCTGGGCCACGGCCTGACCGCCACCGCCACCGCCGCCGACGGCACGGTGGAGGGCCTCGAACTCCCTGGTGCGCGAGGGTGGTTCACGGCCGTGCAGTGGCACCCCGAGGACACGGCAGGGGAAGACTCCGCCCAGCAGGGCCTGTTCGACGCGCTGGTGCGCGCCGCACGCGACCGCCGCTGACGGTCTGTCAGGTACGGGCGCGCCGCCCACTGCGCCGGGGCGCCGGCTCGGCGCCGCCGAGCAGGTCCCGGCGGCGCTCCTCGCCGTGCTCCTCCACCTGGAGGACGACCCGCCGCAGCCCCTCCGCGAGGCTGTGGCACTCGGCGTCGCTCAGCCGCGCGGTGACGAACGCCTCCTCCTCGTTGAACTCCGGGAACACCCGCCGCATCAGGTCCTCGCCCTTGTCGGTGAGGCTCAGCAGCACCAGGCGGCCGTCGTCCGGATGCCCGGCCCGGCGCAGCAGCCCGCGCGACTCCAGGGTGCGCGCGACCCCGGTGAGCGTGCCCTTGGAGATCCCGGCCTCCTCGGCGACATGCCGGGTCTCCGACTCGCCCCACACCCACACCACCCACAGCACGACGAACGCCGTCCAGGTCAGGTCCGAGCCGCGCAGCACCGAGTTCTCCAGGTGCTGCCGAACCGCCGAGGCGGCCCGGTAGATATTGGCCACGGCGGCCATCTGCGCGCGGCGGATCGGGACGCCGCCGAGCTTGGCGGAGGCGAGCCGTTCGGCTTCGGTGATGGATCGCTGGCCGGGCACGGGCGCTCCTCGGGTCGCTGAGCGTGACTCCCGCGGCCGGTGCCGCGCCACGGGAGATCGTTCGGGATCAAATTGTACGAGGGTCCAGGCCGGGGACGGGGGCGGCAGCGCTCCGGCGTAACCTTTCTGCAGCCGCTGCCGATCTGCACGGCTGCCGACCCGGCCGCACCCCGACCCGCTGCCGCCGCGGCCGCACCGCCCGAGGAGACCCCGTATGCCCTCCGCCCGCCCCCGCCTGCTCTACGTGACCGACCTGGCGTACGAGGCCCGCGGGCGCCGCTACTGCGACGAGGACATCTTCCTCACCTCCCGGCTCCGCGCCCGCTTCGACCTCGCCCTGTGTCATCCCCTGGACGCCGCCGCGCTGATGGACGGCTTCGACGCGGTGGTCGTCCGCAACAGCGGGCCCGTCCTCGACCACCAGCGCGCGTACGACGCGTTCCGCGAGCGAGCGCTCGCCACGGGGGCGCGGGTGTACAACCCGCTCACCGGCAAGGCGGACATGGTGGGCAAGCAGTATCTGCTCGACCTGAGCGCCGCCGGCTTCCCCGTCATCCCGACGGTCGGCCGCGCCGCGGACCTGCACCTGCTGCCGACCGCCGGCCGTTACGTGGTCAAGCCCATGCTCGGCGCCGACTCCCTCGGCCTGCGGATCGTCCCCGCCGGCCAGGTGGCCGCGCTCGCCACCGGCGACGTCCTGATCCAGCCCTGCGTCGACTTCGCACACGAGGTGTCCTTCTACTTCGTCGACGACGACTTCCAGTACGCCCTGTACGCACCCGACCCCGAGCGCCGCTGGGAGCTGAGGCCCTATGCGGCCACCGCCGCCGACCTGGAGTTCGCCCGGCGTTTCATCGACTGGAACGACCTCGGCCACGGCATCCAGCGCGTCGACGCCTGCCGTACCCGCGACGGTGGCCTGCTGCTGGTCGAACTGGAGGACCTGAACCCCTACCTGTCCCTCGAGGCCCTCCCGGAGGAGGCCAGGGACGCCTTCGTCGCCGCGTTCACGGCGTCCCTGGCCCGATTCGCGCAGGGGGCGCTCAGCCCAGCCTGACGATGACCCGCTGGGTGGCCCCCGCCGTGCCGGTGAGGTCGCCGAAGGCCAGCGTCAGCGTGGAGCCGGTGGCCGCCGAGGCGAGCGTGGCCGGCGCGGATGTGACCGCGTCGACCGCCCGCCGCCAGGTCAGGGTGAGACTCGTGCGCATGCGCATCGGATCGCTCACCGCGATCACGGCGGTGCCGTCGGCCTTCTCGCTGATCATCACGGAGCACGGATCGCTCGCGGTGAGCGTTCCGACCGTTCCGCCCAACCAGAAGTTCACCCCGGTGAAGCCGAGCGAGGCCACGAAGACGCCCTGCCGGCTGTCGGTGTTGGCGAGCACGGTCAGCCACTTCGTGTCCGCCGCCCGGGCCTGCGTACGGGCCGCGGTGGCGCCCGGCAGCAGGAGGTAGGCGTACGTCGCGTTCGCCGGGTCGATGCCGTGGTCGACGTACACCGTCAGGTACTTGCGGTTCAGGACGGTGGCCGAGCCGCCCTTGTTGATCGTGCTCCAGCTGCCGTCGCGGGCGTCGCGCAGTGCGCGCACCGTCGCCCCGCCGGGGAAGACATAGCCCCCGTGCCCCCCGATGTGCGCCCACTTCGCGTCCGTGAGCGTCGCCGACCAGGGGTAGGCGGCGGGCTGGACCGTGGCGTCGACGGTGAAGGGGGCGCCGCCGGTGGGGCCGAGGTTGCGGTTCTCGACGGTCGTCTCCACGGCCGTGCCGTCGGTACAGGTGATGCCCGCGCCGAGGCAGACGATCGTGTCGTCCAGGAAGAACCACGACTTCTTCGCCGCCAGTGTCGACTGCAGGCCCTTGAGGTGCTGCCCGACGGCGGCCCGCTGTCCGTCCGTCGTCCCGCCCACCCATGTCACGTCCGGCTTCGCGGCGCCCCAGTCGCCGCCGGCCGCGTCGGCCAGCGCCTTGCGCGAGACGGTCGTACCGGGCAGCCGGTAAGGGTCGACGGTGGGCCAGAAGGCATCGCTGTACTGGCCGTTGGCGAAGCTGTCGCCCCACCAGTAGAGCATCCCGGACCCGGTGTGCCAGCCGCGCAGATTCTCCCCGTTGCCGGTCTCGTAGTACGTGATCCTCTGGTCCGCCATGCTCAGCGCGGCCGCCCAGCCGGGTCTGCGGTGCGTGGCCCGCCCCATGGAGGGGAACAGCCGGTGCCCGGCCGGCTCGGCCGCCGCCGTCACCGCGCCGTCGTCCTGAACCCCCTGGAGCCGGGCCAGATGCGCCAGGCTCAGCACCGGGTCGGCGAGCGGCGGGCTGTAGTAGTCGCGCTGCATCCAGCCCTTCACCAGAGCACGCCAGCGGGCGTTCTCCGCCGTGCTCGCGCCCCGCCCGAGCAGCACGATCGACGCCAGGATCGGATGGCCGCGCAGATGGTCGTCCTGCTGGATGTGCTTCGGGTCCGCCGCCGAGAGCCCGCGGCTGATCGCCCGGCCCGCCACGCCGTCCATCACCAGGCCGTTGTGGAGGAACGGCGCCCAGGCGTGCTCCACCGCGTCGAACACGATCTGCCGGTTCGGGTCCGTCACCTCCCAGCCGGACCCCGCCAGCAACGCGAACAGCAGGCCCAGCCCGCCCAGCATGACCGAGCCGTACGAGCCGGTGTACGGCACCGTGGTGTGCTGGATGAACGAGCCGTCGGCGTACAGACCGTCGCCGGAGGTGACGTACGGGAACACGGGGGAGAGGGCGTCACGGGCCAGCGCCACCTTGGCCGCGCTCGCCCCGACGACACCGCGCAGCGCCAGCACCCGGCACAGATCGACCCGGTTGGCGCCCGTGCTCGTCCCGCTGTAGCTCGCCACGGCCGAGTCGGGCACGAAGTGGTCGACGGCGGCGAGGTAGCGGGCGATCCGCGCGGCCGACAGGGCGTCGTACATCAGCACACAGATGTCCAGCAGCGCCTGCGGGGCGCCGATCTGCCAGCTGTACCAGTTGCCGTACCAGGTCTGGTCCGCGTTGTAGACGTCGTCGTGGAGGTGGTCCAAGCCGGTGAGGATCGCGTCCCGCAGATCCGCGTCGCCGGTCAGGCCGGTACCGGGCTGGCAGTAGGCCTGCGCGAGCGTGCTCAGGCGGGTGTAACTGGTGTTCATCCTGCCCGAGTAGCCGACCGACTCCTGGTCGGTGTCCGGATCCGGATCGGCGTAGACCAGGTCGGGCCACAGGGAGCCGGCTGCGGGGGCCATCGTGGCCCGGTACTGGTTCGCCGTCGTGCCCAGGTCGGCGAGTCGGCCCTTGAACGGTTCGGCGGTGGGGTCGAACCCCTCACCGAGGATCAGGGTGCGCCACTTCGCCCGGAGCGTCGCGAACTCGTCCGACGCCGCGGCCGCCCGGGTGCCGAGACCCAGGGCGACAGCGGTTCCCGAACAGACGGCCAGAAACCCACGGCGTGACCAAGGAGTCATCATGGCGGCGCTTTCTAGCACGCGCTTTCTCAAACCCTCAATACCTCTTACCGAGTTTCGCGTTTCGAACGCTTGAGAGGGGGCGCCGGTCGCGCTGAACGGCGGCACCCCCGTCGTCGTATCTGAGCACGGGGACGACGGAAGGAGAGCCAGGTGCCGATACCGCCCGATCCCGAACAGCCGCGCTCCGGGCCGGTCCTGGAACCCATCCGGGTGCTGCGGCCCCGCCGTTTCGACGCCCTCGCGGAGCTGATGCGCGAGATGGAGACCGTCCCCGCGCAGACGGCGCACACCGACGAGGCGGAGACGCAGGAACTGCCGCCGGTACCGCCGCCCCGCACCACCGCGTACCTGCGCAAGGCTGCCGTCGCCGGGGCCGTGGCGGCCGCCGCTCTGCTCGGCTTCGGCTGCGCTCTGCTGCTCCCCGGCCGCCAGCAGGCCGCCGCGGCCCCGGCGCCGCACCGTCCGGCGACCACCGCCCCGCCCGCCACCACACCGGCACCGACCCCCACCGCATCCCTCGCACCCCCCGCCACCACCGACCCCGACGGCCCCGGCACCCTCCGCCAGGGCGACACCGGCCCCGAGGTCACCCAACTGCAGAAACGCCTGCTGCGCGTCCCCGACGTCTACCGCGGCGGCTCCACCAGCGGCACGTACGACGCCGACCTGACCGCGGCCGTGGCCCGGTTCCAGCTCTGGTACGGCATCAGCGGGGACGAGACCGGCGTCTACGGCAACGACACGCGCCGCGCGCTGGAGTCACGGACTAGCCTCGGCGACGATTCATGACCGACACGCGGGGAACACCGGGAAGCGGCGAGGGCCGTCCCGGCCCTCCCGGCGTGCCCCGAGGCCGGGCCGGGCCTGGGCGGCGGACGGGAGCGCGGTGCCATGACGGATGCGGACGGTACGGCGAGGATGACGGGCTCGGGTGGTGTGGCGAGTATGGCGGGCTCGGGTGGTGAGGCGGGGACGACGGGACCAGGAGGTGTGGTCGGTATGACGGACCTCGACGGCGCGCAGAGCGCGCCCAGTACGGCGGGAGTCGGCCCGGAGGCCGGTGTGGGTGTCGGCCGCGAGGCCGGCATGGACCGCTTCTTCGGTCGGCTGAACCCCGACATGTGCGTGGTCACAGCCGTGGCCGACGGTGAGCGGGCCGGGTGCCTGGTCGGCTTCGCCTCGCAGTGCTCGGTCCGGCCGCCCCGGCTCGCCGTGTGGCTGTCCAAGGCCAACCACACCTATCGCGTCGCGCGGGCCGCGCACCACCTCACCGTCCACCTGCTCACCCGCGACCAACGGGCCCTCGCGGAGCTGTTCGGTGGCGAGACCGGCGACGAGACCGACAAGTTCGCCGGCCTGGAGTGGACGGAGGAGGACGGCGGGGCGGTGGTCCTGCGGGACGCGGCGGCCTGGTTCGTCGGCGCCATCCTGCACCGCACCGACGGCGGCGACCACGTCGGCTTCGTCCTCCACCCGGTGCGCTGGGGCGAGGGGCGCGCCGGGGCGCTGCTGCGGCTGTCCGACGCGGGCGGCATCAAGGCCGGTCACCCCCTGGAGTGAGCTGGTTCGGACGCCGGGCAACACCGCGCGAGAGTCATTGCCAAGGTGGTGCTCCGGCCTCATCATGGGCGGTCCGCGGCCGACGGCCGCGCGGTCCGTCGCACCACGAACGAAAGCCAGCCCGATGACCGGCTCCCGCATCCCGGGCCTGCTCGCGCCCGCCGTGTTCCTGCTGGCCCTGATCGTCGGCGTGTGCTGGTACTGGAGACACCGGGACGACGACGACTGATCCGGGCCCGGCCGCCGGACCGTCACCACGTGCCCGCGCGCCGCCGAGCCCTACAGGGCCATGCCCGCCGTGCCCGCCGTCTCTGTCGTCTCCGTCGCGTCCGCCCCGCCCCGCGGCATCCTGATGTCCAGCACGCACACGTCGTCCCGCCGCTCGTCCGCGAGCATCGTGGCGAGCAGCGCGTCCACGGAGCCGTAGTCGCCGCGGCCGTGCACACGCACCGCCTCGGCGAGCCGGTCCAAGCCCGTGTCCAGGCTCTCGCCGGGGCGCTCGACCAAGCCGTCGGTGTACAGCAGCAGCCGGTCCCCGGGCTCCAGGCGGAGTTCCGCCGACGCGAAGACCGGGGTCGCGCTCGCGCCGAGCAGCATGCCGTCGGGCCGGTCGAGGTAGCGCACCTCGCCGTGGCGCACGAGCAGCGGGGGCAGGTGACCTGCCTGCGCCCAGGCGAGGACCTGCCGGTCGGGGTCGTAGCGGCCGATCACGAGGGTGGCGGTGGTCTGGGGGTCGCGCGAGTGCAGCAGGAGGAAGTTGAGCTGTGCCAGCGCCCTGGTCAGCGAGGAGCCCGTGGTGACCATGCCCTTGGCGGTGAAGCGGAGCTGGGCCATCGTGGCCACGGCGTCGACGCCGTGGCCCGCCACGTCACCGACCACGAACAGCGCGTCGTCGTCGGGCAGTTCGATGGCGCTGAACCAGTCGCCGCCCACATGGATGCCGGACTGCGCGGGCAGGTACGCGACCTCGACGCGCAGCCCGGCGAGCAGCACCGGTTTGCTCGGCAGCGGCAGCAGGGCGTGCTGCAACCGGGCGGCCAGGGCCCGCTCGGCCTGCAGGATCCCGCGCTGCAGCAGCATCGCCCGCTCGCTCTCCACCAGCGCCAGTTCGGCGCTGCGCTGCGGGGTGAGGTCCTGGACGAAGCCGTGCACCTCGACGGTGGTGCCGTCCTGTGCCGTGACGGCCTCCGCGACCAGCCGCAGATGGCGGACGCCCTCGGTCCTCTGGATGCGGAAGGGCACATCGAACGGCCGGGCGTGGCGCATCAGTTCGGCGATCGCGTGGGTCAGCGGACCCGCGTCCTCCGGCACTGCCAGGTCCGGCAGCCGTTCCAGGGCGAGCGGCTGCTGCGCGGGGGCCCGGCCGAGCACGGCGTACGTCTGCGCGGACCAGGAGGTCTCCTGGGTGAGCAGGTTCCACTTGGCCCAGCCGAGGTTGCCGAGCCGCTGCACATCGGCCAGGCGCTGTTCCTGCCGGTCCGCGGGGTCCTGCCGCAGCCAGGTGACCAGCAGGCCCCCGCGCAGCGGGGCGGCCCGTACCGAGTAGGTGGCGGTCACGGGCACCTCGCCCACCACGTCCTGGTGGACGAACGGCTCGCTCTCGAACGGCACCCCGGTCTCCACGGCCTGAAGGCAGCCCTGCCACAGTGGCTCGTCCGCGACCCACGGACAACACTCCAGGAGCTGCCCGCCGGTCATCTCCCGGCCGGTCCGGCCGAATGCGTCGACCGCCTCCGAGGAGGCGGCGTCGATGCGGTAGTCCGCCACCTCGCCGGAGGCGGCGCGCAGCGGGGTCAGCAGGACCGCCGCGCCCGGCAGCGCGTCGAACACCGCCTGCACGGTCTCGGCGGCGCCTTCGCCGGTGCGTTCGCGGGGTGGATCGAAGGCGCGCAGCCGGCCCGCGCAGAGCCGGGCCACGGCCCGCAGCAGCTCCCGTTCGCGCGGCGCGAACGGCCCGTCGCGCCGGCGCAGCACGCCCAGCGCGACGCGCGCGGTGTCCGCGGCCGGCACGGGCAGCCAGGCCCGGCTGGGCCAGCGCTCCGGCGGATCCCCGAGCAGCAGATACCGGTCGCGGTTCGTGGCCGGGTCCTCCAGCCACCGCGGCTCGCCGGACCGCAGGGCGTCCAGCGCGGCCACCTGGGTGACCGGGGGGAGATGCCGCCACTGCGCGGCGAGGGTCGCGTCGAGGCCGGCGTGCCCGATCAGTTCGAGCCCGCCCTCGGGGAGTTGCTCGTACAGCAGCACGGCGTCGGCGTCCGCCTGCGGCGCGAGGTGGTCCAGCAGGCATCGGGCCAGCTCGTGCGGTGTGCCGACACAGACCAGGTCCCGGCCGATGTGCCCGAGTATGCGTGCGAGTTCCACCGTGCCGGTCTGGGCGGCCTCCCAGGAACCGGCGGCCGGCGGTTCGGCGGGGACCGGCCGGGTGCCGGGCGGCTGCTCCTGCGGCGGCGGCAGGGCGCCCAGGGTGAGCCAGCACTGTTCGAGGAGCGTGCGGTTGCCGTCCTCGGCGCGCCGTACCAGCTCCGCGTGCGCGGCTTCCGGTGTACAGCCTGTGACGGCCATCAGCACGCCTTTGGCCCGCTCCAGGACCGCCGAGGTCGCGGCGAGATCCCGCAGCCGTTCCAGCTCCGCGCGCTGCCGGGCCACGACCTTGGCCAACGCCGCCACATCGGAGCCGGCGGGGTCCACCGGGTGCGCGCGTTCGCTCGTCACGCGACGAGCATGGCACATACGGGGCCGTTCGCTCGCGCGTCTGCCGGTCCGGCTCCATACCAGCTGCTCACGGGCTTCGTACGACCGCCCGACGGGACCCGCGAGCCGTCCGGACGAGGGGGAAGGCGGTGCGGTGCCGTGCCGCCGGCCGGCGGATCAGCGGGCCGGGCCGCGTCCGGCCAGGGCCTCGCTGACCGCGCGGACGCTGCGGGCGATGTGCTGCAGCTGCATGACCTCGGCGGCATACAGCTTGATCGTGTGCTCGATGACCGACTCGGGCAGTCCGAGCATCGGCAGCTCCGCCCGCGCGGTCTGCAGCGCCGTCCGGGCCACCCGTATCTCCTGCTGGACCTGCAGCTGGGCGTGCCGGGCGAGCAGAACGGGGTGGCGGATGAGGGCCGGATAGCTGGCGTAGCGCGCGGGGATCAGCTCGCGCAGCCACTTGGCCGCCGAGCGTTCCCAGTCGTACGAGCCCGGGGTCTTGACCTGGCAGGGCCAGTCGGGGCTGATACGCGTGCTGGTCAAGGTCATGATCATCGCTTCCGGTGTGCGGCGTCGTGAGGGTGTCCGACGGGGTGCGGGGCGGCCCCGGCCTAGGGGATGGCCGGGGCCGCCACGGGCGCGTCGCGCAGACGGCGCGCCCCGGTACACCCCGGGCGCCGACGTGGGTAGGAGACGGCGGCTGGGGGTGTCCGTGCGGAGGCCCCGGGCGTCGGGGGCCGGCGCCGCGCGGAGACGTGCGTACGCATGGGCGGTCCGTCGGCTTTCTCGGGGCGGTGGTGCGAGCAGTATTTATATATGCCGTGCGCTTTGCAAGCCGTATGAAAACATTCATGCGCGCTTGGTGGCGGATCATCCCCTGATCGTCCCCGCATGGGTGGACCGGATCAGTCCTTCTGGAAGAAGTGGTGCTGGTCGGAGAGCTGTTCGTACTTCTCCAGGCGGGCCTGGGTGCGCTCCGGATCGGCGTCGGTCATGGCCTGCAGCAGCGCGGCGGCCATCACCCCGGGTGCGGCGTAGGAATCGAAGACCAGGCGGGAGCCGGTGCCGGTGGCGAAGGTGACGTCGGCCTCGTCGGCCAGCGGCCCGAGCGCGAGGTCGGTCACCAGGGCGACCTTCAGACCGGCGCCGCGCGCCACCCGGACGGCCTGGATCGTCTCCTGGGAGTGCCGGGGCATGGCGAAGGCGAGCACCCAGGTGCCGCCGGCCTCACGGCACTGCATCAGCGTGTCGTAGGCCACACTGCCGCCCCGGGTGACCAGCCGCACATCGGGGTGGATCCGGCGGGCGGCGTAGCCGAAGT
This sequence comes from Streptomyces sp. NPDC001709, assembly GCF_053596375.1. Lineage (NCBI taxonomy): Bacteria > Bacillati > Actinomycetota > Actinomycetes > Kitasatosporales > Streptomycetaceae > Streptomyces > Streptomyces sp. NPDC001709. The sequence goes on from NZ_JBSFGB010000026.1 coordinate 66,256, forward strand.
ACTCGGCCAGCGACTCCGAGATCCTGAGGCCCAGCACGGTCAGCGGGGTGGAGCGGGACAGCTCGCGGCCGATCCGGATGATCTGGTCGGGATCGGCGAAGTCGCGCCGCAGGTTCTCCAGGTTCTCGATCTCGGCGTCCACGGCCGCCTGCAGCTCGTTGGCCCGGTTCTCCTCGCCAGGACCGCCGGCCAGGCTGCTCAGCGCGATCGACTGGAGCTTCTCGCGCAGCGCGGGATAGCCGCTGAAGCCGACGGCGCCGGCGAAGCGGGTGACCGAGGGCTGGCTGACGCCGACCCGGTCGGCCAGCTCCGTGATGGACAGGAACGCGGCCTCGGTGATGTGCTCGATCAGGTACTGGGCGATGCGGCGCTGCCCCGGCGACAGACGAGGGCCGTCGAAGAGTTCCCTCAGCCGGGAGGTCGGGGAGGCCTCGGCCGTGGGCACGGTCTTGCCGGACGTGATCGCTGAAGCCTGTGCGCGCGCCTGCTGCGGCGAGGGCACGGGTCCGCCTCCTTTGTCTGCCACAAGCACTCAACATAGCTCACCCACCGTCATGACCAGGGGGTTGAGCAGGAGGTTTCAGCGCCGGAAGAGGCTGATCGAATGGCCCACTTCGCCGACCGGCCGGCTGCTGCCGACCAGCTCGGCGAGCCGTCCGCGTGCCTTGGCGAGGGCGGAGTCCGACACTACCAGCAGCCCGTGCACCCGATCCGCCGGAACGGTGCGCGGATCGGCGGCGCGGATGCCGTAGTACGACGGCACCCCGCTGCCCTTGTACACCAGCCACACCCGCTCGCCCGGATACCGCTGCCGGAGCCGGTCGGCGAGCCGGCCCAGGTCCTGCCCCCAGTCCACGTTGGAGTCGTGCAGCAGCCGATGGGTGCGGGCGGGGCCGCCGAAGGCCTCGTTGGAGTACGGCAGGTAGTACGGGAACGTCCGCAGCGAACTCACGGCCGTGAACAGCACCAGTACGGCCGTCGCGGCGGCCGTCCAGCGCCGGCCGGGCCGGGGCACACAGGCGGCCGCTACCGCGAGGAACATCGGCACGAACAGCGCGTACCTCGTCCCGAAGTCCCGCGATCCCGTCATCGCCGCCGCGAGCAGCAGCGCGGGCGGCAGCAGCAGGTACGGCGCCGCGGGCCGCAGCCGCCGTACCGCGAGGACCGCCACGGCACCGGCCGCACCCAGCGCCAGCAGCCCGAGCGGCGTCTTCACCAGCAGGGCGGCGGGCAGGTAGTACCAGAGCGTCCCGGTGTACAGGTGCCCGAACAGATACCCCTGCCACGGATACCGCTCCAGCCCGAACTGCACCCGCATTCCCGCCCGGTAGGCCTCGGGCACCGGCAACAGATCCACCAGCCGGCCATGCAGTCCGTGCAGGGCCGGGACGGGCTCGGCGGGCGAGAACCGCAGCCGCGGATCGACGGCCAGATACGCACCCCACACGACGGCGACCGCCACCAGCCCCACGAGAACCGCCCCGGCGAGCGCCGCCCACGCCTTCCGGCGCCGGCTGCCGACCGGGCCCGCGAGCGCGGACAGTACGTGCCGCCCCCGGCCCGCACTCGCGTCCGGCCGCCCCCGGACCGTATGCGCGTCCGCCTCCCCCGTCCGTGGCGTCTGCCGCCCCCACCCCCCGGCAAGGGCCGATACCGCGGCCAGCCCCATCAGTACCGGGACCGCCGGCAGGGTGTTCATCTTGGTTGCGACGGCCGCCCCGAGGGCCGCTCCGGCGAGCGGGAGGCAGGGCAGGGGGCGCCGGCGTGCGCGCCACGTCAGCCAGGCCGAGGTCAGTACGAAGCCGGCCGCCGGCATGTCCAGGGTGGCCAGGGAGCCATGTGCGATCAGGTCGGGCGAGACGGTGTACAGCGCGAGCGTCACGAGACCGCCCACCGTGCCCGTCAGTTCACGGGCGAACGCGAAGGCGACCAGCCCGAACAGCAGCGTCAGCGCGATCACCGGCAGCCGAGCCCACAGCATCACACGCCAGGGGTCGTTGCCGGATTCGTACAGCAGATGCCGGCCCACGTCCCCTTGCGTGCCGGTGTACGACGGGTCGTAGTGCGGGTCGGCCACCGCCACACCGGCCGCGATCAGCAGTTTGCCGAGCGGTGGGTGCTCGGGGTTGTAGCGGATCCGGTGCTCGTGCAGGTAGTCGACCGCCGTCGCGACGTACACCGGCTCGTCGATCGTCGGGGTCTGCTGGACGGCCGTGGTGATCATCGCCGCGGCCATCTGGGCGAGCAGCAGCGCCACCAGAAGGGGCACCAGGCGGCGCCGGTGCCGGTGCACCCCGGCGAACGGGCCGGCCGGTGCCCCGGCGGGAGCCGGCCGGCTGAGGACCAGGTGCTGTTCGCGCGCCATCATCCGCCCCGCGGTGGCACCGGCCGAGGGGCGACGGGAACGGTCGTGGGCCTGATCATGGCCCTACTGTCGCACCGCTCCCGCCGCCCGCGGCGTCACCGCTTCACGAGTCGTACCGACAGACCTTCTGCCGTGTACACGGGTACGGCCCGCAGCAGGCCGGAGTTCACCTCGATCCGGGCGAACCGGCCGCGCAGCCGGGGCACGTCGACGACCGGCAGGGTGCTGCCCTCGGCCGGCGGCCGCTCGGTGTCCAGCCGCAGCGACAGCACCGCCGTATCGCCCAGCACGGCCAGGTGCCGGGCCGTCAGCGGTGCCTTGCCGCCCGCGCGCAGGGTGACCTGGAGCGCGCCCGCGTCCTGGGCGTACGCGCCGCGCACCCGCAGCCGCCCGGCCACCCGCAGCGTGCCGTCCGTGACCCGCACGTCCCCGTGGCCGAGGGCGTCCGCGCAGCCGGCGACCAGCGTGCCCTCGGTCACCACCGTCCCGCCCGTGTAGCGGTTGCGGCCGGTCAGCGTCAGGGCGCCGGTGCCGCGCTTGGTCAGACCGCCGCGCCCGTCGATGTCGTTGCGCCAGGCGTCGGCGGCCGAGAACCCGTCGGCCTCCGCGTCCAGCGTGACGCTGACGTCGGAGTCGAAGGCGCCGTACCCGTCCGCCGCGGCGAACAGGTTCAGCCGGCCCCACTGCTCGAAGCCGTCGAGGAGCACATACCCGGAGGGCAGCCCGGTGGTGCGCAGCACCTCGCGGCGCTGATCCGCCGTCAAGTACGGCAGCCGGGTCTCCAGCAGCACCTCCGCGCCCTTCGGCACGGTCAGCGGCAGCTCGCGGCCCTGCCGGGTGAGCACATAGGTCAGCCGGGGCCGGACCGCACGCGCGTTGGCCTCCCGGTCGGCGTACGGGTCGGTGCCGGCGTGCGCGCAGTCGTACAGCGTGTCGGCGGTGCCGCCGGTCCGTTCGGTGAAGTAGGCCAGGGCCTGGGCGCGGGCGGCGGCCTTCAGTCCGGCGTTGGCCGGGTCGGCGAGTGTGGCCGCGGCGAGCGCGGTGGCCATGATCCGGCCGCCGATGACGTCCACGGGGTGGTGCATGCCCGCCACGATGCGGGTGTGGCTCAGCTCGAAGGCGCGGGTCACCAGCTCCTGGAAGCGCTCGGGCACGGCGTGGGCGTAGGCCAGCGCGGCCAGGTGGAAGGCGTTCGTGTGACCGCTCGGGAAGCCGCCGTCGTCGGCCGGGGAGGTGCCGCGCTGGCGCAGCAGCTGCGGCGCGACCACGACCTCGGAGGCGTACACCGGGAAGCCGAACGCGTCCGTCCTGCCGGTGTCGACGACCTCGCTGTCCTCGGTCAGGCGCCACGGACGCGGGTACTGGCAGGCGTACTTGGCGGGGTTTGCGGAGGCGTACGGGCCGCGCACGGTGTCGACCAGCTCGGCGACCTTGCCGAGCGCCGAGTCGTGGGCGCCGGCACCGAGCGCCGAGCCCGCCGGGGCGTCCGCGGGCACCGCGTCGCTGACGGTGGTCGCGGGCGTGCCGTCGGGTGCGCTCGTGATCGACGTGACCGCCTTCGCGCCCGCCCTGTAGAGGTCGGCGAGCGGGCCGAGACCGGCGATCATCGCGTAGCTCTGGTGCTGGCGGTCGTAGACGAACGCCTCCTTGGCCTGCTCGTCGGTGCGCCGCGCCGTGCCCCGGGCGCAGTAGCGCAGGTCGGCGCGCAGCACCTCCGGGCGCAGCGGGGCGCCGGTGTTCCAGGCGGAGCCGGTCTTCCACACCTGGGTGAAGCCGCCGAGGATGCGGACCACCGCGTTGGTCTCGGGCGTGAGGTTCGGCAGAACGTTGCTCTTGTAATCGTCCACGAACGCGGCCGGCGCGGTCGCGGCCTTCGCGTCGGCCGCCGGCAGCCAGGCGGCGACGGCCGGAGCGGCGAGCACGCCCGCCGACGCGGCCAGCGAGGTCTTGAGGAAACCGCGCCGGTCCGGCACGGAGGAGGGGTGCCCGGCAGATGACGGCATGCCTGTGCCTCTCAGGAGTGGTCCACGGCAACGCCCGGCGGGATGTGCCGACTTGTGCGGTCCCGTGGAGCAGCGGGGAGAAGAAGTTGAATGGCTGAATATCTAGGGCGGGGGTGTGTCCCGTCGGGGAGGCCCGGGTGATCTCCGGATGGTCGGCGGGTGAACGCGGGGCGCGCGGCGCACAGAATCGGCCTCGGTCTCACAGGAACGAACGTGCGGCCTGCCGGAAGAGACTGGTGGAAGGTCTTCCGGGGGAGGCTGCCGGAAGGCCTGGCACCACCGGAACGAAGGGCTGAACCGCGTGCGACTGCCCTACCAACGCGGCCCGCTGCACGACCTGCCGGACGCCCCCCGGGCGTACGACGCTGTCCTCGCCGACATCACCGAGCAGGCCCTCGCCCGCATCACCCCCGAGGGCAACCTCGAACACCCCGCCGCACATGACGACATCGGCGACACCTCCCTCGGCGTCACCTCGCTGCTCGCCCTCGCCTGGCAGCGCGGCAAGGACCCCCGGCTGCCGGAGGCGGTCCGCCGCAGCCTCGCCTTCCATCTGCGCGAGCGCGTCTACACCGAGGACAACCCCGGCTACCCGAACCTCAAGGCCGTCAACTCCGGTCTGCCGTACGCCCGTTACGTGCTCCGGGCGGGCGCCCATCCGATCGGCGACTGGCCCAGCACGGTCTGGGCGCTGCTCCAGGCGGCCAACGTCCTCGACGCGGCCGACGGCCTCCTGGACGACGCACAGCGGGCACAGCTGAGGCGGACGGCCCACGGATACTGGCGCTGGCTCACCGAGGCCACCTTCTTCAACCCGCAGGCGGCCGGCAACCAGGCCATCGGCTGTGTGGTCGGCGGCCTGATGCTCGCCCGCCACCTCCCCACGGATGAGGCCGCATCGGTCCGCTCCCGCGCCCTTGCCCTGTACGCCGACGGGATCCGCGCCCACCGGGTCCGCGACCGGGACGCCCTGCTGCCGCCCGAGCACGGTGGCGCCTACGACAACAACTACGGCCCGATCTCCCTGTCCTTCCTGGCCCAGGCCCACCGGGTCAGCGGAGCGGAGGTCTTCGCCGAGGACGGCGACACCCTCGCCCGCTACATCGACGCCCGCCTGACCTCCGGCGGCTACGACCAGGGCGGTCCCCGCTACAGCGAACAGCACTCCGGCTTCGAATCCGTCCTGGGCCTGCGCTACTTCAGCGCGCGCATCGGCTCCGACCTGGGCCGCTACCGGGGCGACACCCGGTGGGGCCGGCACGCGGTCCAGCGCGACGGCCGCATCGACGGGCACTTCGCGTTCATGCTGGTCTGGCAGATCCAGGACACCACCCGCTGGCACCGCACCCCGTCCGCCGTACCCGTCCGGCACCAACTGCGCCTGGGGTCGGTCTCGGTGGCCTTCGACAGCCGGATGACCCCCTCCCTGATCGAGGCCGCCGGAACCTACTACCTGCCTGCGGCCGTGCGCCGCCAGCACGGGTTCGGGCCGGTCACGGACGGCTTCCTGCTGTGCCGCCCGATGGGCGAGCCCCGGGTCCGGGACGTGCGCGCCGGCGGGCTCGCGGCGAAGCTGGTGACCAAGCCGGTCGTCGGCCGCGACCACGTCCTGCGCCATGTGCGCTCGCTGTACGTCACCGACGGCACGAGCCTGTGGGTGACGGTCGCGGTCGAGCGGCTCGACGGGGCGCCGTACCTGCTGTCCGGGCTGCCGTACGCCGCCGACGACGGCGACCGGGTGCGCCGTACCGCCGACGGGGAGGTCGCCTCGGCCGGCGGCCTGCGGCTCACGCACCCCACGGACACCGGGCCCGACCACTTCGACGCGCGCGCCGAACTCACCCAGGAACAGGCGGCGTTCGCGCTCGCGGCGGATCCGCGTGGTTACGGCGATCCCGACGAGGGCTGGCGGCACCTGGTGTCCTCCAGCGCGTTCGAGGCCGGGCCCGCACCGGGCGCACCGGAGGGGCTGCACGTCTTCGCGGTGCGGTACGGGCCGGGCGGGGCGTTCGCGCCGGTGTGCGAGGAAGGCACGGACGGGCTCACCGTACGCACGGAGGCGTTCACCGCGGTCGTCGGCGCGGTGGCGGGAGACAGCCGTGGGGAGCCGTCCCTCACCCTCCACCGCTGAGCGTCGTCAGCGCTCGGGGAACACCGGCGTCGGCAGGGCGCCGACCGGCACCACCAGGTCCGCCCTGTATCGCGTCTGCGCCACCAGGTCGGCATTGCGCTGGTCCGTGCCCCGTACCCAGGCCACCGCTGTCTCGTGGTCCTTGCCGAACTCCTCGTGCCGGGCGATCAGCCGGCGGATCCGCTCGTCCTCGTCCATAGCGCAGAACCACACCTCGTCCAGGCAGGGCCGGACCCGGGCCCACGAACCCTCCGTCAGCAGCAGGTAGTTGCCCTCGGTCACCACCAGCCGGGCGGCCGGGGGCACCGGGATCGCGCCCGCGAGCGGCTGCTCCAGCACCCGCTCGAACCCGGGCGCGTACACCACGTCGTCGGTGTCCTCGTGCAGCCGCCGCAGCAGCGCCGCGTACCCGGCCGCGTCGAAGGTGTCCGGGGCGCCCTTGCGGTCGCGGCGGCCGAGCCGGTCCAGCTCGGCGTCGGCGAGATGGAAGCCGTCCATGGGCACATGCGCGGCCCAGGGCGGCCCGTCGGCGTTCAGGGCCCGCACCAGGCGCTCGGCGAGGGTGCTCTTGCCCGCACCGGGGCTGCCCGTGATGCCGAGCACGGCACGGCGGCCGTCCCGGACGAGGCCACGGGCACGGTCGAGGAGGTCGTCGAAGGTCAGCGGCACACGGCAGAGTGTGTCACCTGGGATTCGCGCACTGTGTGGCGTGTGCCACTCAATGGACCGCGCCCCATGGGGAACAGTGCTGGGTATGACTCAGCTCGGTCTGCCCGACGGAATCCAGGCCTGTCTGTTCGATCTCGACGGGGTCGTCACCAAGACGGCCGTCGTGCACGCGGCCGCCTGGAAGGAGACCTTCGACGCGTTCCTGCGGGACTACGCGGGGGAGCGGGGGCGGCCGTTTGACGCGGTCGCCGAATACGACGAGTACGTGGACGGCCGCCCCCGCGCCGACGGCGTCCGCGCCTTCCTCGACTCGCGCGGCATCCAGCTGCCCGAGGGCACCCCCGAGGACCCACCGGAGGCACGAACCGTGCACGGCCTCGGCAACCGCAAGAACGTCCGGCTGCTGGAGCGGATCCGCACCGGCGGCGTGGAGGCCTACGAGGGCACCCTGCGCTATCTGGAGGCGGTCCGCGCCGAGGGGCTGCGCACGGCGATCGTCTCCTCCAGCGCCAACTGCAGGGATGTGCTCCGCGCCGTCGGCGCCGAGTACTTCTTCGACGTACGGATCGACGGCGTGGTCGCCGCCGAACGGCACCTGCCGGGCAAGCCGCACCCCGACACCTTCCTCGCCGCCGCCCGCGACCTGGGCGTCGATCCGGCACGGGCGGCCGTCTTCGAGGACGCGCTGGCCGGCATGGAGGCGGGCCGCGCGGGCGGCTTCGGGTGCGTCGTCGGCGTGGACCGTGTGGGCCAGACCGAGGCGCTGTACGCCCATGGCGCGACCATGGTGGTGAAGGACCTCGCCGAGCTGGGAGGAAAGCAGTGATCACCGACCGGTCGTACAGTGTGGAGCCGTGGGCCGTACGGGAGACCGCCCTCGACCTCGGCGTGCTCGCCCAGAGCGAGTCGGTGTTCGCGCTGTCCAACGGGCACGTCGGCTGGCGCGGCAACCTCGACGAGGGGGAACCGCACGGCCTGCCCGGCAGCTACCTCAACGGCGTGCACGAGGTGCACCCGCTGCCGTACGCGGAGGCGGGTTACGGCTACCCGGAGTCGGGCCAGACGGTCATCAACGTCACCAACGGCAAGATCCTCAGGCTGCTGGTGGACGACGAGCCGTTCGACCTGCGCTACGGCCGGCTCGTCGCCCACGAGCGGATCCTGGACCTGCGCCGCGGGGTGCTGGAGCGGACCTGCGAGTGGACCTCCCCGGCGGGCTCCACGGTCCGGGTGCGCTCGACCCGGCTGGTGTCGCTGACCCAGCGCGCGGTGGCCGCGGTGGCGTACGAGGTGGAGGCCGTCGGCAGCCGCAGCCGGGTGGTGATCCAGTCCGAGCTGGTCGCCAACGAGTCCCTGCCCGAGTCCAACGGCGACCCGCGCGCGGCCATGGCGCTCCAGTCGCCGCTGGAGCAGGAGGACCACTTCTCCTCCGGCAGCCGGCTGCGGCTGGTGCACCGCACCCGGCGCAGTGGCCTCAGGGTGGCCGTGGCCGCCGACCACGTCGTGAGCGGCCCCGAGCGCACCACCACACGCAGCGAGAGCGGCAGCGACGTGGCCCGGCTGACGGTCACCTCGGTGCTGGAGCCGGGGCAGACGCTGCGGGTGGAGAAGCTGGTCGCCCACGGCTGGTCCGGCACCCGCTCGCTGCCCGCGATGGCCGACCAGGTCGACGCCGCGCTCGCCGCCGCCGCGCACGACGGCTGGCAGGGTCTGCTCGCGGACCAGCGGGCCTGCCTGGACGACTTCTGGGCCCGCGCGGACGTCGAGGTGGAGGGCGACGAGGAGGTCCAGCAGGCGGTCCGCTTCGCCCTGTTCCACGTGCTGCAGGCGGGCAGCCGCGCCGAGCAGCGCGCCATCCCGGCCAAGGGCCTGACCGGCTCCGGCTACGACGGGCACGCCTTCTGGGACACCGAGATGTTCGTGCTGCCCGTGCTCACCCACACCGCGCCCGCGGCCGTCGCCGAGGCGCTGCGCTGGCGGTACAACACCCTGGACGAGGCGCGTGAGCGGGCGGCCCAGCTGGGGCTCGGCGGGGCCGCGTTCCCCTGGCGGACCATCGCGGGACCGGAGGGTTCGGCGTACTGGCCGGCCGGCACCGCCGCCTTCCACGTCAACGCCGGCATAGCCGACGCCGTCGTCCGGTACGTCGAGGCCACCGGCGACACCGAGTTCGAGCGCGAGGCCGGCGTGGAACTGCTGGTGGAGACGGCCCGGCTGTGGCGCTCGCTGGGCCACCACGACGCGCACGGCGTCTTCCACATCGACGGCGTCACCGGACCCGACGAGTACAGCGCGGTCGCCGACGACAACACGTACACCAACCTCATGGCCAGGCAGAACCTGCTCGCCGCGGCCGACAGCGCCGAACGCCATCCGCGCGAGGCGGCGCGGCTCGGCGTGGACGAGGAGGAGAGCGCGGCCTGGCGGGACGCCGCCGAGGCCATGTGCATCCCCTACAACGACGAACTCCGCGTCCACGAGCAGCACGCCGGGTTCACCCGCTACCAGCGCTGGGACTTCGCCGGCACCCGCCCCGAGCAGTACCCGCTGCTGCTGCACTTCCCGTACTTCGACCTCTACCGCAAGCAGGTCGTCAAGCAGGCCGACCTGGTGCTGGCCATGTACACCTGCGGCGACTTCTTCGACACGGGACACGGCACGGAGGGCCAGGAAGGCGCGGAGCAGGTCGCCCGGAACTTCGCCTACTACGAGCCGCTGACCGTACGGGACTCCTCCCTGTCGGCGTGCTGCCAGGCCGTCATCGCCGCCCAGGCCGGCCATCTGGACCTCGCCTACGCCTACACCACCGAGGCGGCCCTGATGGATCTGCAGGACCTGGAGCACAACACCCGCGACGGGCTGCACATCGCCTCGCTGGCCGGTACGTGGATGGCGCTGGTGGCGGGCTTCGGCGGGATGCGCCGGGACGGCGAGCGGCTGCGGTTCGCCCCGCGCCTGCCTGACCGGCTGAGCCGGCTCGCCTTCAACGTCGAGTTCCGCGGCCGGCGGCTGCGCGTGGACATCGGCGCGGACAAGGCGACGTACGCGCTGCTGGACGGGCCGCCGCTGACTCTGCTGCACCATGGGGAGCGCCTCACCGTGCACACCGACGAGTCGGCCGTGCGGGCCGTGCCGCCGGTGGTCCGGCGCCCCGCCCCTGAGCAGCCGCTGCATCGGGCCCCGAACGGGGGCTGACGAACGCTGAGTTGCGCGGCTCAGTTCAGCGCGCCGGACAGCTGCCGCAGCAAGTCGCCCGTCGCGTCGGCGGCGAGCAGGGCGGCAAGGGTGCCCAGGAGGAGGACGGCCGCCGCGGCGGGCCACAGGCGCGGCGGCGGGCTGGTCTGCAGGGCCGCGATACGGCGGGTGACGGCCCGGTCGGTGAAGTGCAGGGCGCAGGCGGTGCGGCCCCGGCCGGCGGTGAGCGCGGCTCGCGCCAGTGCCCGGGCGGTTGTCCGCCGGTCGCCGACCGCCGACGCCGCCTGCTCGTCCGCCCAGCGCTCCACCAGAAACGTGACCGCCGTACGCACCGGATCCAGCAGGGGGTCGGCCGCCGCCGCGAGCGTCGCCGCCGTGACCAGCGGGCCGTGCCGGTGCGTGAGATGGGCGCGCTCGTGCGCGAGCAGCACGCGCCGCTCGGCGGGGGCGAGAGCGCTCAGCATGGCCGAGGTGACCAGGATCCGGCCGGGCCGACCCGGGATCGCGAAGGCCTGCGGCACCTCGGAGGCGGCGACGATCAGCTCGGTGTCCGCCGGATGCCCCGAGCACAGCCGCCGCAGAAGCCGCCGCGCGCACCGCTCGGCCCGGACCGCCCGGTACACCCGAAGGGCGATCACCACCAGCGCCAGACAGGCCGCGAACCCGATCACCTCGGGCACCGGATCCGTGACCGTACGCCCGTCCTCCCGGGCCTCGCGGATCACCGGCGGCGCGTCCCCGAGCAGTGCCGTGGCCAGCAGGACCAGCGACCAGGTCGTGGCCGCGGCGGTCAGCACGGCGGCCGAGGTCAGCACGCGCGCGGCGAGTGCCGGAGCGACCCGCCGGGCGATCAGCGGCCCGACCACCGACAGCAGCAGGGACAGCACCAGCGGGCTGTACACGTCGAACCTCATGCGCCGCCTCCGGCCAGCAACTCGCGCAGCGCCCGCTCCTCCTCGGGGCTGAGCCCGGTCACGAACTGCTGGAGCGCGGCGATCGGGTCGGGACCCCGGTCCAGGGCCTGGTGCATCGCCTCGGCGGTCAGCTCGGCGGCGTTCTTCGCCGGCCGGTACGCGCCGCGCCGCCCGTCGGCGTCGCGCAGCACCAGCCCCTTGTCGTAGAGGCGTTTGAGGATGGTGTGCACCGTGTTGTAGGCGAGTGCGCCGTCGATCTCGGCCTGGATCTCCGCCGGGGTCAGCGGCCGCTCGGTGGCCCAGAGGGCGGCCAGCACCTCGCTCTCCAGCTCACCGGCGCTGCGCCGTTCCGCCCTGCCGCGGGACCCTGTGCCAGCCATGCCCCAACCTTACAGCGCGTAGTGCCATCGGCCGGATGGCCCCATCCTCCCCGCACCGGGCAGGGATTCGGGGTAGTTTGACGGTGTTTTCGCCCGACTCCCGTCGTCGGCCCTACAGGTTGTAGGGTGGCAAGGGCCTCCGCATGCCGCGGGGCAGAGGGGTGATGATGGCCGGCAGCGCGCATGCCACATTCGCCGGAATCCGGCGCTCGCGCCCACAGCGCACGCCCGACGGCACCCGGCCGGTCCGTACCACCGCACCGCTCGCGGCCGTCGCCGCCGCCTTCACCCTGGCCCAGCTGCTCCTCGTCCGGCCCGGATTGGGCCTCGGCTGGGACGAGACGGTGTACGTCAGCCAGGTCAGCGCCCACGCTCCGGCGGCCTTCTTCAGCGCACCCCGCGCCCGGGGCGTCTCCCTGCTCGTCGCGCCCGTCGCCTCCTGGTCGTCCTCCACGGCACTGCTGCGGAGCTACCTCGCGGTCCTGTCCGGCCTCGCCCTGTTCCTGGCCCTGCTCGCGTGGCGCTTCCTGTTCCCGGCCCGCGTCCTCGCCCTCGCCGGCGCCCTCTTCGCCTCCCTGTGGGTGACCCTGTTCTACGGCCCGCAGGCCATGCCCAACTACTGGGTCGCCGTGGGCGCCCTGGCCGCCGTCGGCTGCTTCCTGCGGGTCCGCGGCGGCGCCGGGCGCTCGCCATGGTGGGGTCTGGCGGCCGGCACCGCGCTCATGGCCTGGATGCGGCCCATGGACGCCGTCTGGGCCGTCCTGCCGTTCCTCGCCCTCGGCCTCGCCCGCCGCCACTGGCGGGCCCTCGCGGCCCTGCTCGCCGGGCTCGCGGCCGGCGCCGCCGAGTGGGTGATCGAGGCGTACGCCGGCTACGGCGGTCTGCTGCGCCGGCTGTCCGAAAGCTCGGCGATCCAGGGCGGCCTCGGCTGGCACCTCGCCGTCGTCGACCAGCTGCGCGGTCTCGGCGGCCGGGCACTGTGCCGGCCCTGCACCGGCGAGCTGCCCAACCCCGTGGTCGCCGTCTGGTGGTTCGTCCTGCCCCCGCTCGCCGTGCTCGGTCTCGCCGTCGCCGCCCACGCCTGGCGTACGGCGGCCACGCTGCTGCCGCTCGCCTGCGCGGCCACCGCCGCCTTCCCCTACCTCTTCATGATCGGCTACGCGGCTCCGCGCTTCCTGCTGCCGGTCTACGCCCTGCTCGCGCTCCCGGTCGCCGACGCCCTGTGGTACCTCGTCACCGCGCCGCGCCGACCCTGGCGCCCGGTCGTCGCGACGCTGGTCTGCCTCGGGCTCGCGGCCCACCTCGCGGTGCAGCTCGCGATCCTGGTGCACACGGTGGACGGCGCCACCGCACAACGCACCGGCTGGTCCCGCACGACCGTCGTCCTGCACCGGCTCGGCGTCCGCCCGCCCTGTCTGCTCACCGGCGGCGACGCCATCCCCCTCGCGTTCTACGCCGGCTGCGCCTCGGCCTCGACCGCCGGGCACAACACCAACACCACCGAGAGGGGCATCGCCCGCACCGCCCGGCGGATTCCGGTCGCCGTACTCGTGTCCGCCGGCTCCCGGCCGCCCGGATACGCCCGCGACTGGCCGGCCGAGCCCTTCGACGGCGGGCGGCTGTACTACTCCGTGCCGGGGAGCCGCCGATGACGTCACCGGCCGAACTCACCGCCTCCCTCGGCCGGCGCCGCGCCTACTGGCACGCCGGCTTCCTGTGCGCCGTCCTCCTCGGCGCGGTGTACCTGGCCCGCCGGCACTGGGCCGTGGTGGAGAGCGGCGCCGGGCGGCTGGCCGGCGCCGACCAGGGCTGGCTGCTGCTCGGCGCGACGGCGGCCCTGTGCACCTGGGCGGCCTCCGCGCTCGCCCAGCAGGGCGCGGTCGTACGACGGCTGCCCGGACCCCGGCTGGTCGCCGCCCAGTTCGCCGCCTCGGCCGCCAACCACCTGCTGCCCGCCGGGCTCGGCGCCGGCGCGGTGAACCTGCGGTTCCTGATGCGCTGCGGACTGCCCGCCGGCCGCTCGGCCAGCGCCCTCGCCGTCAAGGCCACCGCCGGGGCGGCCGTCCGCCTGGCGCTGATCGCGCTGCTCGCCCCGGCCTGCCCGGGCCTGCTGCACCCGCCGCACCTCACCCCGACAACGCTCGCCGTCGCCCTGGGCACACTCCTCCTGCTCGCGGCCCTGCCGGCGACCCCCTGGTGGGCGCGCTGCCGCCGGGCCCTGTCGGCCGTGCTGGCGGACCTGCGCGCCCTGCACGGCTGCCCGGCGCGAGCGGCGGCCCTGTGGGGCGGCTCGCTCGCCTTCGCCGGGCTGCACTGCCTGGTCCTCATCGCCGTCACCCAGGCGATCGAACTGCCGCTGCCCCCGCTCCAGGTGGCCTTGCTGTACCTCGCTGCCAGCAGCGCCGCCGCCCTGCTGCCCACCCCCGGCGGCCTCGGCTCCCTGGACGCGGCGCTCGCCCTCGCCCTCACCGTCTCCGGTGCCCCCGGCGCGGCCGCCGCCTCCGCCGTGCTCGGCTACCGGCTGCTGACCGTGTGGCTGCCGCTGCTTCCCGGCCTGCTGGTACTCGGGGTGCTGGTGCGACGCAAAGCACTGTGAGGGAGGGGGAGTTTCCCGCGCGCCCGCCGCAGGTAGGAGTCGGATGTCGCGTGCCACCACACGAGGGGGAGAAGCCATGTCCGGGAACGACACAGCGGGGCTGCCGAGCGAGGCGTTCTTCATACCGGGAACGTCGTCCTTCACCGAGTTCCTGGCCGCCCACCGCCCCCGCCTGCTGCCCACCGCACCCTCGTCGCCCGCCCGCGCGGGGACGGCCTGCGACCGGTTTCCGCACGGCACCACCGTTCTCGCCCTCACCTACCGCGACGGCGTGCTGATCGCCGGCGACCGCCGGGCCACCATGGGCAACCTCATCGCCCAGCGCGACCTGGAGAAGGTGCACCCCGCCGACGACTTCACGGCCGTCGCCTTCGCCGGCACCGTGGGCCTCGCCGTCGAGATGGTGCGGCTCTACCAGGTCGAGCTCACGCACTACGAGAAGATCGAGGGCATCCCGATGACCCTGGCCGGCAAGGCGACCCGGCTCGCGGCCATGATCCGGCAGAACCTCGCCCAGGCCATGCAGGGCCTCGCCGTCGTCCCGCTGCTCGCCGGGTACGACCTCACCGCGCCCGGCGGCGGACGCGGCCGCATCTGGGGCTTCGACGCGGCAGGCGGCCTGTACGAGAAGTACGACTTCCACGCCGAGGGCTCCGGCTCGCCGTACGCCCGGGGCGCCCTGAAGAAGCTCTACCGGCCGGACCTCACCCGGCGCGAGGCCGCCCTCACCGCGCTCCAGGCGCTCTACGACGCGGCGGACGACGACTCGGCCACCGGCGGCCCCGACCTGCACCGCCGTATCTTCCCCGTCGTCAGTGTCATCACGGCGGACGGCTTCGAGCGGCTGCCGGAGGCGGAGACCGAGGAGCTGAGCCGGGAGATGGTCGGGCAGCGCGCCGCCCGCCCGGACGGACCACACGCCACGCCCTGACCCAGGGCGGCGGCGGGCGCTCAGGATGCGTTCAGGTTCCGCTTGGCACCGTCGGCACCATGACATCAGAGACCTCTCCGACCACGGTGGCCGCCACCGGCATCACCGCGCCCGGCCGCCGTGTCCGCTGGAACAAGGTGCCCGAAGTCACCGTCTACTTCTGGGTGATCAAGGTGCTGTGCACGACGGTCGGTGAGACCGCCGCCGACCTGCTGAACGAGAAGGCCGGCCTAGGCCTGACCGGAGTGTCGCTGCTGATGAGCGCGCTCCTCGCGGTCGTGCTCGTGGTGCAGTTCCGCACCAAGGCCTACCGCGCCGGCGTGTACTGGCTCGCCGTCGCGCTGATCAGCGTCGTCGGCACCCTGGTCAGCGACAACCTCACCGACAACATGGGCGTGGCGCTGGAGACCACCACGACCGTCTTCACGACCGCCCTGGTGATCGTCTTCGCCGCCTGGTACCGCACCGAGCGCACCTTGTCGATCCACCACATCGACACCACCCGCCGCGAGGCCTTCTACTGGCTCGCCGTCCTGTTCACCTTCGCGCTCGGCACCTCGGCCGGCGACCTGGTCGCCGAGAAGATGGACCTCGGCTACTGGATCTCCGCCGTGCTGTTCGCCGCCGCCATCGCCGCGGTCGCCATCGCCCGGTTCGCGCTCGGTCTCAACGCCGTGTGGAGCTTCTGGATCGCCTACATCCTCACCCGGCCGCTCGGCGCCTCCGTCGGCGACTACCTCTCCCAGCCCACCGGCGACGGCGGCCTGGGCCTGGGCACCGTGGTGACCAGCGCCCTGTTCCTCGCCGTCATCCTGGGCCTGGTCGTCTTCCTGATCGTCACCCGCAAGGACGTCTCCGAGCAGCGGCCGGCCGAGCAGGCCGTCTGACGTTGCTCATCCGGCGGGCAGGGTGACCACGAACCGCGCCCCGGGCCCGTGCCCGGGGTCGTGGGACACCTCGCCGCCGGCGGAGCGGGCCAGGCGCCGGGCGAGCGACAGCCCCAGGCCCGCCCCGCCGTGCCCGTCACCGGGATCGGCCCGCTTGCCGGGCTGGAAGAGCAGGTCCGTGAAGGCCGTTGGCACGCCCGGCCCGTCGTCCGTCACCTCGACCCGTATCCCTCCGTCCGACCGGCACGCGCTCAGCGTGACCGTCGTACGGGCGTAGCGCACGGCGTTGGCCAGCAGCGGGCTGACGATCCGTTCGAGGAGCGAGGGCTGCACCCCGGCCGTGAGCGGCCCCGGGCCGTCCGCTACGACGACCCGCACCGGATCCGGGGCGTCCACGCAAGCGGACAGGCGACGCAACACCGTCGGCACGTCCGCGGTGCCGGGCGCCGTCGGCACACCCTCGCGGGCCTCGTCCAGCAGGGTGTCGCACATTCTGCGCATCGACTGCGCGGCCTCCGCCATGACCTCGTGGGAGGCGCGGGTCTCGGCGTCGGAGCGGGGCCTTGCGCCCCACCAGTCCAGTTCGGCCACGATCCGGCTCAGCGGGGTGCGCAGTTCGTGGGACAGCTCGCCGGTCAGCTGCCGCTCGTGGCGCAGCACCGCCCGGATCCGGTCCAGCAGGGAGTCCAGCGAATCGCCGAGCGCGGCCAGTTCGGCCGGCCGGCCACGGCCCGCGAAGCGCTCCTGCGACCCCACGGCGCTCCACTGCGTCGCCTGGTCCGTCATCGTGCGCACCGGCCGCAGCGCCCGGCCCACCGCCAGCCGGGTCAGCGCATAGGTGCAGGCGAGCATCACCGCGTCCAGCGCGAACGAGCCCAGCATCAGCGTCTCGGCCGAACTCCGGTACGGCCCGAGGTCCAGGGCCGTGACGACGGTGGCCCGAGCCGCCGCACCGGGCACCGGCTCCGCGCACAGCCGTATCGCATCCGGGCCGTGCACCGTGGCACAGCCGGGCCGGCCGCGCGCGGCCAGGGCGTCGGCGGCCCGCGTGAGGGCGCCGGCGCCGGTCGGCGGCCGTTCCAGCAGTCTGCCGCCCGTGTAGATCCAGGCATTGGTGTCCAGGAGCCGGTCGCCGGAGGTCTCCAGCACCCGCACCCGGCCGCGCCGGGTGTCGACAGTCGTGGCGACGGCCGCCGCCCGGGTGCGCAGCTCGTCGTCCGCCTCCCGCTGGAGGCGGTGGCGGACCACGGTGTTGAAGGCGACGGTGAGGATCACCATCAGCAGCGCGGCGGTGGTCAGCGCGACCAGGGAGAGCCGGCCGCGCAGGGTGCGGGGCGCGAGCCGGACGAACAGCGCCGGGGTGCGTGCGAAGAGGCTCATGTCAGGCGGTGGCCGATCCCGCGTGCGGTGGCGATGGTCCGCTCGCTGCCCGCCGTGCGCAGCTTGCGCCGCAGCCGGGTCAGGTACTGGTCCAGCGTGTTGTCGCTGACCTGCGCTCCCTCCGGCCAGCCCGCGCGGACCAGATCGCGGCGGCGCACCAGCTCCCCGCCGGCCGCCGTGAGCGCCGCCAGCAGCCGGAACTCCGTCGGGGTGAGATCGACGCGCCTGCCCTGCACGGTGGCGCTGTGCCGGACCGCGTCCAGCACCAGCCCGTCCGCGACGGCGGACGCGGCCGTGGGCGCGGCCGGGGGCGCGGCCCGGCGCAGGGCGGCGCGCAGCCGTGCGGCCAGCTCGGCGAGGTGGAACGGCTTGGGCAGATAGTCGTCGCCGCCGGCCGAGAAGCCCGACAGCCGGTCCGTGATCCCGTGCCGGGCCGTCAGGAAGACGACCGGGGCGAGGAAGCCGCCCGCGCGCATTGCCTGGCAGACGTCGCGGCCGTCCGCGTCGGGCAGGCCGATGTCCAGCACGACGGCGGACACGTCCGGTGTCGCCAGCCGCAGGGCGGTGGCGCCGTCGCCGGCGCAGACCGTGTCGAAGTCCTCGTCGTGCAGACCACGGCGCAGCACGTCACGCAGGGCGGGATCGTCCTCGACGATGAGGATCCTGGGGCGCATGTCTCTCCACCGGCCGGCCGGCCGTGTCACTCGGGGGGTGAGGTGCCCGGCTCCGGGGCACGGGGAACGTATCGCCCGGGCAGCCACCGGGCCGCCGCGCAGACGAAGACACCGAGCCAGCCGACGGCGAACAGCCAGCCGCCGAGCACGTCGGTGAACCAGTGCACGCCCAGGAAGACACGGGTCAGCCCGACCCCCGCCCCCCAGCACGCGACCAGCAGGCACAGCACGGTCCGGCCCTTCGGGGCGCGCAGACACAGGCCCAGGATCAGCAGCCCGGCCGTCAGCGCGGCCGTGGTGGTGTGCCCCGAGGGGAACGACCAGCCGGAGGCGTGTGTCTGCCAGCCGTCATGCGGCGGCCGGGCCCGGCGGACCAGGTCCATCAGGCCGTAGCGGGCGGCCTGGCCGGCCCCGAGGCAGGCCACGCCCAGCAGCGCGGCCACCAGCCGCTGCCGCGCGGTGCGGCCGGCGATCAGCCCGGCCAGGACCACCAGGACGTACGGCACGACGCCCGTGCCCGTGCTGGTCAGTCCGCGGGCCACCGCCACCGCCATCGGCGGGCGGTGACCGACGGACCAGGACAGCAGCCCCTGGTCCAGGTAGAGCGGGCCGCCCTGGTCGCTCACCACCACCGCGGCCAGCACGGCGAACGCCATCCAGGCGCCCAGGGCCACCATGCCCGCCGGGTCGGCGAGGCCTCTGGGCCTCATGCGACTCATGCGGTTCCGGACATCAGCATCGGGCGGATCCAGGTCCCGGACAGCCGGCCCGCCAGGCCCTTCGGCCACCGCCGCAGGCCGGTCATCGCCAGGAAGCCGACCAGCCCGCCGACGACCGCCCCCGCGACGACGTCGTGCGGGTAGTGCACCCCGACCCAGACCCGGGAGGCCGCCATGGCGAGCGCGCACACCGACGCCACGGCCCCCAGCCGCCGGGAGACGAAGAACAGGGCGACCGCCGCGGCGAAGGCGACCGCGGTGTGATTGCTCGGGAACGACCAGTCGCCCCGCGCGGGACACGCCTCCAGTGTGCGGAAGGCCAGGCCCCGGCACGGCCGGTCCTCGGCCACCAGTGGCTTCACCGCGCTGTTCACGGCGAACGCCACGACCACCGCCACCGGCACGGTCAGCGCCGTAAAGGCCGCGGTCGCCCCGTCCCGGCGGGCCCGCCACCAGCCCACGATCATGAGCAGCGCGAACACCGCCAGGCCGTACGCCGACCACACGGCGATCGTGCCGTCCAGCCAGCCGGGGGAGTGGTGGGCGAGGTCCACCACGTCTATGTAGAGCGGCCCGTCGACGTGCGAGGCGGAGAGCGTGTCCGTCATCCGCCGGCCTCCTCCTTGGCCGCCTTCCGGGAGCGCAGCACCTCGGCGGCGAGCGGGAGGAGGGAGACGGCGACGATCAGCGCGATCACCGGCAGCAGGTACTTGTCGACGTTCGGGATCGAGGAGCCCAGCGCGTAACCGCCGAGCGTGAGACCGAGGCTCCACACGAGCCCGCCCGCCACCTGCCAGAGGGTGAAGGTCCGGGCGGGGACACCGAGCGCGCCCGCCATCGGGTTCAGCACCGTGCGCACCACCGGGACGAAGCGGGCCAGCACGATCGCCTTCGCGTGGCCGTACCGCTCCAGCAGCTCCTCGGCGCGCTGCGCGCCCTCGCGCAGTTTCGCCGACCGGGTGCGGGCCAGCAGCGTGCCGCCCGCCTTGCGGCCGAGCACGAATCCGCACTGCGAGCCGGCCAGGGCGCCGACGGCCGCCGCGACGAGCAGCGGTCCGAGCGACAGGTGCACCCCGCGGTCGGACGTGCCCGTGCACAGCAGGCCCGCCGTGAACAGCAGGGAGTCACCGGGCAGGAAGAACCCGATCAGCAGGCCCGTCTCCGCGAAGAGCACCACGCCGACGCCGAGCACGCCGAAGGCGGCGAGCAGGGAGTGGGCGTCGAGCACGTTGACCGCGAGCTGCGACGCCAGGTGGGGGGAAGCGGCCATCGCCGTACGCCCTTTCCATCGAGTTCCTCGACCAGATCCGACTACACATTTGTAGACGGTCTATCGGCCTGTAGACGAACGGAGAGTGGCGTTCGTTCCCGGCCTTTACCTGTCCATTGCCGCTTTGTGACCGGCTGACTACATGGACGTAGCCATGATGGTCCGCGAAGGTAAGGCATGCCTTCACTAACTAGCAGGGAGGGCAGCAGGGCATGTGGGACGACGCGTTTCCGAGTTTCCTGATCGGACTGAGGGAGGGACTCGAAGCCGGACTCATCGTCTCCATCCTGGTCGCCACCCTCGTCCGGGCCGAGGCACGCTCGCGTCTGCCCCAGGTGTGGACGGGCGTGCTGGCCGCCGTCGCCGTCGCCATGAGCTTCGGCGCGGTGCTCACCTTCACCGCCGCGTCCATGCCGCAGACCGCCCAGGAGGCGTTCGGCGGCACCCTCAGTGTGATCGCCGTCGCGTTCGTCACCGCCATGGTGTTCTGGATGCGCCGCTCGGCCCGCAGCCTCTCCGGCGAGCTGAAGGAGAAGGTGACCGGCGCGCTCGCCATGGGCTCCGGCGTGCTGATCCTCACCTCCTTCCTCGCGGTCGGACGTGAGGGCCTGGAGACGGCCCTGTTCCTGTGGACCACCGCGCGGGCGGCCGGCGAGTCGGCCGGACCGCTGACCGGCGCCGGCATCGGCCTGGTCCTCGCGACGCTCCTGTGCTGGGGCCTGTACCGGCGGGTCCTGAAGATCAACCTGACGAAGTTCTTCACCGCCACCGGCGCAGTCCTGATCGTCATCGCGGCCGGCGTCCTCGGCTACGGCCTGCGCGACCTCCAGGAGGGCGGCGTACTGCCCGGGAAGGCGGCCTACGCGGTCGACCTCGCGAGCAGCGTCGACGCCGGCTCCTGGTACAGCACCCTGATCCAGGGCGTCTTCAACCTCACCCCGACCATGACCTGGTTCCAGGTGGTGGCCTACGGCGCCTACCTGGCCGTCGTGATGACCCTGTTCGTGCGCGGCGTACGGGCCACGGGCCCGAAGCCGGCGAAGGAACACCCCGCCCGCGAGCCGAAGGCCGGGCGGTCGGAGCGGCGCCGTCCCGTCTGGGTGGTGCCGGCCGCCGTGGTCGCCGTACCCGCCGTGATCGCCGGACTCGTCGTCGCCCTCTCCCGGCCCAAGCCCGCCGGCGACCAGACCGTCGCCGTCTCCGAGACCGAGTGCGGCAAGGGCTTCACCGCGCCCAAGCCGGGCCGCCAGACCTTCCAGATGCAGAACACCGGCGGCAAGACGTCCGAGGTGTACCTGATCGACCCGTCGACCAGCGCGGTCTACGGCGAGATCGAGGGCCTGGCCCCCGGCACCACCCGCGACCTCGTCGCCACCGTCGCCGGCGGCACCTACGCCTGGCGCTGTGTCCCCACCGGCGGCAAGGCCGTCACCTCCAAGTCGGTGACCGTGAGCGGCGGCGGCGCGGCCAAGCCGGTCGTCCCCGTCTCCGAACAGGACCTCGCCGCCCCCCTGAAGGCGTACAAGACGTACGTCGAGCAGGGGCTGGACACCCTCGTCGCCCAGACCCACACCCTGGACGACGACATCGAGCACGGCCACCTGGACAAGGCCCGCACCGACTGGCTCACCGCCCACCGCACCTATGCCTCCCTCGGCGCCGCCTACGGCACCTTCGAGGACTTCGACCAGAAGATCGACGGCCGCGCCGACGGACTGCCCGACGGCGAGAAGGACAAGGACTTCACCGGCTTCCTCCGCCTCGAGTACGGCCTGTGGCACGGCCAGTCCGCGGGGGACCTGACCGCCCCCGCCCGGCAGCTCGCGACGGACGCCGCAGGGCTGCGCAAGGCCTTCCCGAGCCAGGACTTCGACCCCGGCGACCTGCCGCTGCGCGCCCACGAGATCCTGGAGAACACCCTCCAGTTCGAGCTGACCGGCGACACCGACGAGGGCAGCGGCACGAACCTCGCCACCGCCGACGCCAACCTCGCCGGCACCCGCGAACTGCTCACCGTCCTCAAGCCGCTGCTCACCAGCCGTGCGCCCCAGCTGCTCCCGACGGTCGACGCGGACATCGCGCGCGTGCAGAAGCTCCTGGACGCGGCTCACGACGGCGACCACTGGACCCCCGCCGACCAGCTCTCCGCGAGTGACCGGCAGCGACTGAACGGTGCCACCGGGCAGCTGCTGGAAGACCTCGCCCCCGTCCCGGACCTGCTCGAGATCCGGAAGTCCGCCTGATGACCGAAGCCCGCCCGACGAAGTCCGCGCACCCGCACCCCGAAGGGAACCCCGCGATGTCCACTGCCGAACCGTCGGCCTGCCCCGTCGGCCCCGCCCGCCGCTCCTTCGTGCGGACCGCCCTCGGTGCCGGTGCCGCCGGAGCGGTCCTGGCCGGCGGCGGCTTCGCCCTCGGCGAGAGCGGTGGCACCGCGCAGGCCCAGCCCGCGGGCGCCGACAGCACCGCCAAGGTCCCCTTCCACGGGGCCCACCAGGCCGGCATCATCACCCCGGCACCGGCCGCCGCCACCTTCGTCTCGCTCGACGTCATAGCCGACGACCGCAAGGGCCTGACCGATCTGCTGAAGACCATCACCGAGCGGGCCCGGTTCCTCACCTCCGGCGGCAGCCCCACCGACCTCGGTGTCGGCGCGCCTCCCTCCGACAACGGCATCCTCGGCCCCGAGGTCCCCTCCGACGGCCTCACCGTCACCGTCGGCGTCGGCGCCTCCCTCTTCGACGACCGCTACGGCCTCGCCGAGGCCAGGCCCGCCCGGCTCACCCCGATGCGGACCTTCCCCAACGACAACCTGAACGCGGCCGAGTGCCACGGCGACCTGTCCCTGCAGATCTGCGCCCAGAGCACGGACACCGTGCTGCACGCCCTGCGCGACATCGCCCGGCACACCCGCGGCGCCATGCAGATCAAGTGGCGCATCGACGGCTTCCAGAACGCCCCGCGCCCCACCGGCGCCCAGCGCAACCTGCTCGGCTTCAAGGACGGCATCGCCAACCCGGACGTCACCTCCGCGCGCGAGACCGACAAGCTGATCTGGGTCGGCGCGGGCCAGGGCGAGCCGGCCTGGACCACGGGCGGCAGCTACCAGGTCATCCGGATCATCCGGATGCTGGTCGAGTTCTGGGACCGGGTCTCGCTCACCGAGCAGGAGAAGATGTTCGGCCGCCGCAAGGACACCGGCGCCCCGCTCGACGGCGCCAAGGAGACCGACATCCCCCAGTACGCCAAGGACCCGCACGGCACCGTGATCCCCGTGGACGCCCACATCCGGCTCGCCAACCCGCGCAAGGCGGAGACCGACAGCTCCCGCATCCTGCGCCGCGGCTACAACTACGACCGGGGCGTGGACAACGTCGGCAACCTCGACATGGGCCTGGTGTTCTGCTGCTACAACCAGGACGTCAAGCGCCAGTTCGAGGCCGTGCAGACCCGGCTGATCGACGAGCCGCTGGTGGACTACATCTCCCCCACGGGCGGCGGCTACTTCTTCGCCCTGCCCGGTGTCCGGGACGGCAAGGACTGGCTGGGCAGCGGGATGCTGTCGGCCTGACCGGTCTTCCGCGCCAGGGTCCGGCCTTTCCCATTTCTTTCCCCTGTCCGCGGGAAAGGCCTGCCACCCGTTGTTGCACATGAATTGCAACTACGGGAAGATGGCGCGGGGCTGCGCAGCGCAGCCGTACCGCACGACCGAAGGACAGACCCTCCCGATGACGGCCGCTCCTGGTTCCGCTCCGTCCCTCCCCGCCCAGGCCGACGCCAAGCGCTCGGCCTGGCACCGTGTCCGGGCCTCCATGACACGCCAGGAGTGGATCAGGGTCGGCGGTATGGCCGCCTTCGTGCTCGCCCTGCACATCATCGGCTGGGGCACCCTGGTCGGCATCATCGCGCCACAGCACTTCAGCGTGGGAACCCAGTCCTTCGGCATCGGCATCGGCGTGACCGCCTACACCCTCGGCATGCGGCACGCCTTCGACGCCGACCACATCGCGGCGATCGACAACACCACGCGCAAACTGATGGGTCAGGGTCGGCGCCCGCTGTCGGTGGGCTTCTGGTTCTCCCTCGGCCACTCCAGCATCGTCTTCGGCCTGGCCCTGCTGCTCTCGCTCGGCATGAAGAGCCTGGCCGCACCGGTCCGCGACGACAACTCGCATCTGCACGAGGTGACGGGCCTGATCGGTACGACGGTCTCCGGCACCTTCCTCTACCTGATCGCAGGCATCAACCTCGTCATCCTCGTCGGCATCTGGAAGGTGTTCCGGCAGATGCGCTCCGGTGCCTACGACGAGGCGGCCCTGGAAAACCAGCTGAACAACCGCGGCTTCATGAACCGCCTGCTCGGCCGGGTCACCGGCTCGATCAGCAAGCCGTGGCAGATGTACCCGCTGGGCCTGTTGTTCGGCCTCGGCTTCGACACCGCGACGGAGATCGCCCTGCTGGTCCTGGCCGGTTCCGGCGCCGCCTCGGGCCTGCCCTGGTACGCGATCCTCTGCCTGCCCGTCCTCTTCGCGGCCGGCATGTCCCTGCTGGACACCATCGACGGCTCGTTCATGAACTTCGCCTACGAGTGGGCGTTCTCCAAGCCGGTCCGCAAGGTCTACTACAACCTCACCATCACCGGTCTGTCCGTCGCCGTCGCCCTCATCATCGGCACGGTCGAACTCCTCGGCCTCCTCGCCGACAAGCTCGGCCTCCACGGCGCCTTCTGGGACTGGATCTCCGGCCTCGACCTCAACACCGTCGGCTTCGTCATCGTCGGCCTCTTCTTCGCCACCTGGGCGATCGCCCTGCTGGTGTGGAAGGCGGGCCGTATCGAGGAGAAGTGGACGAAGGGGCTGGCCGCGGCCGAGCAGTCAGGGTCCTGACCGGGGGTTGGCCGACCGCTTCGGGGAAACGCGGACCGGGACCGCCCGCGAGCCGACAGGGAGGCGACCATGAGCGACCAGCCGTCCGAGCAGACCCCGATGGCGGACGACGCCTACCAGCCCACCGGAACCAACGAGGAACAGGAGGACGCCGGTCCCCTGGACCTCCAGGACGCGGTCGACGAACGCACCTACGACGACGTCCTCGACGAGGGCTACTCCCCGCCGGAGCGCCCCCTGGGCGTCACCAAGCAGGGCACCACCGCGGGCGAGCAGCACGCGGGGGAGACCCTGGACGAACGCCTCGCCCAGGAGACCCCGGACGTGACCGCACCACCGGGCGACGACATCGGCGACCTGCCCGGCGGCGAGGGCGAGCCGGTGGATGCCGAGGTGGGCGAGAGGCGGGCGGGCCGCCTGGTCGCCCCGGACGAGGGCGCGCACACGAACACCACCAAGGAGGAGGTCGCGCGGGACGTGGGCGTCGACGGTGGGGCGGCGGGCGCCGAGGAAGCAGCGGTGCATGTGGTGGGCGAGGAAACCTGAGCCCGGCAGCTGACGGGCCTGGTCCGACTCAGGGGCGCGGGGAACTGCGCGGGCAACCACAGACCACCCGCACCCGGCACCGGAACGGAACCCCGAACGGCGCTAGTCCAATCGGTCGATCTGGCGAAGCCGGTTCGTCGCATCCAGCGCGGCGACCTTGTAGGACTCGGCCAGCGTCGGGTAGTTGAACACCGCGTTGACCAGATAGTCCACCGTCCCCCCGCACCCCATCACCGACTGCCCGATGTGGATCAACTCCGTCGCGCCGGACCCGAAGCAGTGCACCCCCAGCAACGTGCGGTCCACAGGAGAGACCAACAGCTTCAGCATCCCGTGCGAGTCCCCGATGATCTGCCCGCGGGCCAGCTCCCGGTACCGGGCCACGCCCACCTCGAACGGCACCCGGTCCTCGGTCAGCTGGTCCTCGGTCCGCCCGACGAAGCTGATCTCGGGGATGGTGTAGATCCCGATCGGCTGCAGCTGGTGCATCCGCCCGGCCGGCTCCCCGCACGCGTGGTACGCAGCCGCACGGCCCTGCTCCATCGAGGTCGCCGCGAGCGCGGGAAAGCCGATGACGTCGCCGACGGCGTAGATGTGCGGCACCTCGGTGCGGTAGTTCTCGTCCACCTCGATGCGGCCCCGCGCGTCCGCCGCCAGCCCGGCCCTGCCGAGGTCGAGGTCATCGGTGAGGCCCTGCCGGCCCGCCGAGTACATCACCGTGTCCGCCGGGATCTTCTTGCCGCTCTCCAGCACGGTGAGCGTGCCCCGCGGATGGCGTTCGACGGCGGCGACGGTCTCGCCGAACCGGAAGGTGACGGCCAGGTCGCGCAGGTGGTACTTGAGCGACTCCACGATCTCCACGTCGCACAGGTCCAGCATCCCGGGACGCTTCTCCACGACGGTCACCTTGCTGCCCAGCGCGGCGAACATGGAGGCGTACTCCATGCCGATGACACCCGCGCCGACGATCACCATGGACCGCGGCACCCGCTCCAGTGAGAGCACGTTGTCGGAGTCCATGATCGTCCGCCCGTCGAACTCGACCGTGTCCGGGCGGGCCGGCCTGGTCCCGGTGGCGATGACGATGTGCCCGGCACTCAAGCGCCGTTCCCGCCCGGAGGCCTCGGACAGCGCGACGGTGTGCGGATCGGCGAAGCGGGCCGTGCCGGAGTAAACGGTCACCTGGTTGCGGGTGAGCTGGCTGCGGACGACATCCACCTCACGGCCCACGACGTGCTGGGTGCGCGCGGTCAGATCGGCGACGGTGATGTCGTCCTTCAGCCGGTAGCTCTGCCCGTACAGATCGCGCTGGGTGAGACCGGTCAGATACAGCACCGCCTCGCGCAGGGTCTTGGAGGGGATCGTTCCGGTGTGCAGGGAGACCCCGCCGAGCATGTCGGGGCGGTCGACGACGGCGACCCGGCGGCCCAGCTTGGCCGCGGCGATGGCGGCCTTCTGACCACCGGGTCCGGATCCGATGACGAGCATGTCGAAGTCGAAGTCGGGCACCCTCGGGAGTCTGTCAGTCCACCGGCCCGCTCCGGAAGGGATCGCCATGGCCGAAATCCCCCGAGCCGCCCGGGAGTTGCCGTCGTCCTCCGCTCTCCTCGCCGCGCCCGTGTCCCGGGAGGACAATGACGCCATGGGTCAGCGTCCCGGCGACCTGAGTGCCCCCGCCCGGCTGGCCGGTCCCGACGAGGGGATCGGCGCCGACGAACTCGCGCTCGCCACCCGCAACCACGGCCTGCCCCTGGAGGCCCTGCGGCACGACGTCACCCCGCCCGGACTGCACTACGTCCTCACGCACTACGACATCCCGTACGTGCCCAGCGCCGGTGCCTGGCGGCTGACCGTCGACGGACACGTGCGCACCCCGCTCGACCTGTCCCTCGCCGACCTGCTGTCCTTCCCGCAGGTCACCACCCGGGTCACACTGGAGTGCGCGGGCAACGGCAGGGCCCTGCTCACCCCCCGGCCGGTCAGCCAGCCCTGGCTGGTCGAGGCGGTCGGCACCGCCGACTGGACCGGCGTACCGCTGCGGCTGCTGCTCGCCGAGGCGGGCGCGGACCCGGCCGCCGTGGACGTCGTCTTCACCGGCGCCGACCACGGTGTCGAGCGCGGAGTCGAACAGGACTACCAGCGCGCCCTGCCCTTGGCCGTGGCCGCGGGCGACGACCCCCAGGTGCTGGTCGCCACCGCCATGAACGGCGCGCCGCTGCCGCCGCAGCACGGCCGGCCGCTGCGGCTGATCGTGCCCGGCTGGTACGGCATGACTCACGTCAAGTGGCTGCGCTCGGTCACGGTGAGCGACGCACCCTTCACGGGGTTCCAGCAGTCGGTCGCCTACCGGATCCGGCGCACCGCCGACGAGCGGGGCGAGCCGGTCACCCGGATCGCGCCGCGCGCGTTGCTGGTGCCGCCCGGGTTTCCCGACTTCATGTCCCGTACGCGGGTGGTGCGGCCGGGGCCGGTGCGGCTCTTCGGCCGTGCATGGTCCGGGCACGCGCCCGTGACCTCGGTGGAGGTCAGCACGGATGGCGGCGCCTCCTGGGCGCGGGCCGTTGTCGACCCCGTCCTGGATGGGCACCGGTGGGCGTGGCGGAGCTGGCACCACACCTGGACCGCGACGCCCGGGGAGCACGCGGTGGGGGCGCGCGCGAGCGACTCCGTCGGGCGTACCCAGCCCCTTGAGCAGTGCTGGAACCGAGGTGGGTTCGCCAACAACGCCGTGTGCTGGGTGAGGGTGGTGTGCACGCCGGGCGCCTCCGGGCCGTAGGGCCTCGTGCCGTCCGGCGGGCGCGGGGTCCTGTGCGGTTGCTCGCGCAGTTCCCCGCGCCCCTTCAGGCGGGCTGCCCCGCCCCCGTTGAAATGGAGCCCTTGCTTTCCCCGGACCGCCCTACGGCATCAGCCTCTCGATGGCTGTCGGGCCCTCCTTCTCCATCTTGCGGCGTGCCCAGTCGAGGTTCTTCGGGGTGACGTCCCTGCCCGCCGCCAGCACCAGGTCCTCCGGGGTGATGTCCCGCGAGGGGGCGGAGTGGAGCAGGGCGTCCGGGGTGCAGTGGTCGTCGGACGACCGGGACTCGTCGGGTGTGGTTGTCGACATGATGCCTCCTCCTCGGTCCGGATGACCGCATCCGTGCCGGTGCCGCCGAACGGGGCACACTCTCACCATTCCCCGCAGCGCCTTCCCACGCCACCGGAGAGCACTCGCTCCTAAGCTGGAAAACATCTCGCACCGCTCACCGGGAGGCCGCCGATGGCCGAGACCCCGTTTCCCGAGGACGCCCGCCCCAGCTCCCGCTACCTGCCGATCGCCGAGCACGGACTCATCGGCGACCTGCGCAGTGTGGCCCTGGTCGGCACGAACGGCACGATCGACTGGTACTGCTGTCCGTCCTTCGACTCCCCGAGCGTCTTCGCGGCCATCCTCGACGCCGAGCGCGGCGGCAGCTTCGAGCTGGCCGCCACCGTACCCGCGCGTACCAAGCAGTTCTACTTCCCCGACACCAACGTGCTGATCACCCGGTTCTTCACCGAGGACGGCGTCGGCGAGGTGCAGGACTTCATGCCCGTCACCTCGGACGGCGTGGGGGAGGCGGGCCGGCACCGGCTGATCCGGCGGGTGGTGTGCGTCCGCGGCACGGTGCCCTTCCGGGTGCTGGTCGCCCCGCGGTTCGATTACGGCGCGTCCCCGCACACCCTGCGCACCGTCGACGGCGTCGTCGTCTTCGACTGCGCCGAGCGGTCCCTGGCGCTGACCTCCACCGTCGACCTGGAGTGCGACGCCCGGGACGCGCGCGCCGACTTCAAGCTCGGCGAGGGCGAGACCGCGGTGTTCGCCCTCGACCAGGTCGGCGACGAGGTGGCTCCCCGCGGCTGCGCCCGCGCCGAGGCCGAGCACGAGTTCAACGCCACGGTCGCCTACTGGCGGCGCTGGCTGCACCAGTCCCGCTACCGCGGCCGCTGGCGCGAGATGGTGCACCGCTCCGCCCTCACCCTGAAGCTGCTCACCTATGCCCCCACCGGCGCCATCGTCGCCGCCCCCACCACCAGCCTGCCCGAGCAGCTCGGCGGGGAGCGCAACTGGGACTACCGCTATGTGTGGGTGCGTGACGCCGCCTTCGCCGTCTACGCGCTGCTGCGGCTCGGCTTCGCCGGCGAGGCCGAGGCCTTCATGGGCTTCCTGACCACGCACGTCAGCCCCTGCGACGGCGACGAGACCGCGCCGCCGCTCCAGATCATGTACGGCATCGACGGCCGCTCCGATCTGCCCGAGCGGGTGCTGCCGCATCTTGAGGGACATCTGGGCTCCGCCCCGGTCCGGGTCGGCAACGCCGCTGCCGACCAGCTCCAGCTGGACATCTACGGCGCCCTCATCGACTCGATCTACCTGTACGACAAGTGGGCCCAGCCGATCTCCAGCGGCCAGTGGGACGACGTGTGCCGGCTGGTCGACTGGGTGTGCGCGCACTGGGACCAGCCCGACGAGGGCGTGTGGGAGACCCGCGGCGGCCGCAAGAACTTCACGTACTCGCGGCTGATGTGCTGGGTCGCGATCGAGCGGGCCATCCGGCTCGCCAACCGGCGCGGGCTCCCCGCCGACCTGCCCCACTGGCGGCAGGCCCGCGACACGATCTACCGGCGGATCATGGACCGCGGCTGGTCCGAGCGGCGCGGCGCCTTCGTGCAGTACGAGGGCAGCGACGTCCTGGACGCCTCCCTGCTGATGATGCCGCTCGGCAAGTTCGTCGCACCCACCGACCCCAGGTGGCTGTCCACCCTGGACGCCCTCACCGAGGACCTGGTCTCCGACTCCCTGGTCTACCGCTACGATCCGCAGGCCAGTCCGGACGGATTGCGCGGCGACGAGGGCACCTTCTCCATCTGCTCCTTCTGGTACGTCGAGGCCCTGGTGCGGGCCGGGCGGCTCGACGAGGCCCGGCTGGCCTTCGAGAAGATGCTCACCTACGCCAACCACCTCGGCCTGTACGCGGAGGAGATCGGCCGCACCGGCGAGCAACAGGGCAACTTCCCGCAGGCGTTCACGCATCTGTCCCTGATCAGCGCCGCGTTCAACCTCGACCGGGCCCTCGGCTGACCGACGGGCGTGTGTCCGCAGGTCGCCCGGGTACCCGGGAGTCTGTCGTAAGGAGAACGACACAGGGTCGACAGAAGGAGGAGACCCCGGATGACCAGCACCAGCGAGACCGGTGGCGTCACCGGTACGCGCGACAAGAACTACGACCTGATCTGGTACGTCGAGGCGTGTCTGGACAACGCCCTGCGCCTGGAGACGTACATCCAGGACGCCGAACGCGACAAGGACACCGAGCTCGCGGACCTGTTCCACAAGGCCCAGTCCGACAGTCGCAAGGGCGCCGAGATGGGCAAGCAGCTGCTGCGCTCGCGGCTGAGCGCCTGACCGCCTCCTCCGCTCGGGGGCTCAGGCGCACCGGGAACCCGGCACGGGCCCGGCGTCCGCCGGGCCCGCGTGCAGAACCCCGGGGCGACAGGGTCAGGGCAGTGGCTGTGCCGCCCAGATGATCTTGCCGTTGGGGGTGTACCGGGTGCCCCAGCGCTCGGCGAGCTGAGCGACCAGGAACAGGCCCCGGCCGCCCTCGTCGGTGGTCGCCGCGTACCGCAGATGCGGCGACGTCGTGCTGCGGTCGGAGACCTCGCAGATCAGCGTGCGGTCGCGGAGCAGCCGAACGCCGATCGGGCCACGGCCGTAGCGGATGGCGTTGGTGACCAGCTCGCTCAGGATCAGCTCCGTGGTGAAGTCCAGCTCCTCCAGGCCCCAGTCGGCGAGCCGCCGGGTCACCGCGGACCTCACCTGGGACACCGCCGCCGGGTCGGACGGCACCTGCCACTCGGCGACCCGGTCGGCCCCCAGCACCCTCGTGCGGGCGACGATCAGCGCGACGTCGTCGTTCGGCCGGGCCGGCAGCCGGTCCAGCACGGCGCGGCAGGTCTCCTCCGGCGAGCCGCCCGGCGTGCCGCGCAGGGCATCGCTCAGCAGATCGAGACCCACGTCGATGTCCCGCTCGCGGTCCTCCACGAGCCCGTCGGTGTACAGCACCAGCCGGCTGCCCTCGGCCAGCTCCAGGTCCGCCGTCTCGAACGGCAGCCCGCCAAGACCCAGCGGCGGCCCCGCCGGCACCTCCGGGAAGTCCACCCGGCCGTCGGGGTGCACCAGCGCGGGCGGCGGATGGCCGGCCCGGGCCACCGTGCAGTGCCGCGAGACCGGGTCGTAGACCGCGTACAGGCAGGTCGCCCCGGTGATCGCGGCGGCGCCGTCCGCCGCGGTCTCGTCCTGGTCGATCCGGCCCACCAACTCGTCCAGCAGACCGAGGAGTTCATCGGGCGGCAGGTCCAGCGCGGAGAAGTTGTGCACCGCCGTGCGCAGCCGGCCCATGGTGGCCGCGGCGTGCAGCCCGTGTCCCACCACGTCCCCCACCACCAGCGCCACCCGGGATCCGGACAGCGGCAGTACGTCGAACCAGTCGCCGCCCACCCCGGCCTGCGCCGGCAGATAGCGGTAGGCGATCTCCAGCGCGCCCTGTTCGGGCAGCGAACGCGGCAGCAGACTGCGCTGCAGGGTGACCGCCATGCTGTGCTCGCGCGTGTACCGGCGGGCGTTGTCGATGGACACCGCCGCCCGCGCGACCAGCTCCTCGGCGAGGGCCAGCTCCTCGGCGTCGAACGGCTGCGGCTTCTCCGCACGCCAGAAGTTCGCCACCCCCAGCACCAGGCTGCCCGCGCGCAGCGGCACGGTGATCAGCGAGTGGATGCCGTACGCCACGACCTGGTCGGTGCGCTCCAGGTCCTGCGCGCGCCAGCCGGGTGCGTCGCGCAACCGGGGCACCAGGACCGACTGCCCCGTGGTCAGGCTGCGCGCCTGCGGAGAGGTGGCCACGAACCGGATCCGCTCGCCGACCGGGTACAGCGGGGAGTCCTCGCGGATACCGGCGCAGGAGGCGCGGCGCAGCGAAGTGCCCGGCTTCGGCTCCTCGCCGTGCAGGACCGCGTCGAACAGGTCCACGGTCGCGAAGTCCGCGAACCGGGGCACCGCGAGCCCCGCCAGCTCCTCCGCGGTACGGCTCACGTCCAGGCTGGTGCCGATGCCCACCCCGGCGTCGTACAGCATGTTCAGCCGCTCACGCGCCACCTCCGCACGCCCCGACAGGGCACGCAGCTCCGTGGAGTCGCGCAGCGTGGTGACACTGCCGGCCGGGCCGCCGCGCAGATCGGTGGGGCGCTGGTTGATCGCCAGCAGCCGGTCCTTGACCAGGTGCACCTCGTCCGTCGCCACCCGGCCCGAGGCCAGCAGCGCCGCCGTCTCGTCGTCCAGGCCCAGCTCCAGCACGCTGCGCCGCTCGGCGTCCTCAGGCAGGTCCAGCAGCCGGTGCGCCTCGTCGTTGGCCAGCAGCAGCCGGCCGCCGTCGCCGACGATCAGCACACCCTCCCGGACCGCGTGCAGCACCGCGTCGTGGTGCTCGTACATCCGCGTCATCTCGTACGGTCCGAGGCCGTGGGTCTGGCGCAGCAGCCGTCTGCTGACCAGGGCCGTCCCCGCCGTGGCCAGCGCGAGCGCCGCCGCTGCCGCCGCGAGGAGCAGGGGCAGCTGCTGGGCGGCGGCCCCGCCCACGTGCGCGGTGGTGATCCCCGCCGACACCAGGCCCACCACCTTGCCGCCCGAGTCCTTCACCGGCACCACGACCTGCACCAACGGCCCTATCGTGCCGTTGACATGCTCGGTGACCGTGCCCCCGGCCAGCGCCGGGGCGATCGTGCCGACGAACTTCTTGCCGATGCGGTCGGGTTTGGGATGCGTATAACGGATGCCGTCGGTATTCATCACGACGATGAAGTCCACCCCGGTCGCCTTGCGCGCCGCCTCCGCGCGCGGCTGCAGCAGGGCGGTGGGATCCGCAGCGCGCAGCGCGGCGACCGTGCCGGGCGCGTTCGCGAACGTCTCGGCGACGGCGAGGGAGCGGTTCTGGGCCTCCAGATCGCTGTCGCGCCGCACCTGCAGCACCTGCGCCACCACCGCCGAGACGACCAGCAGCAGCACGATCACCACTTGCAGGACGAACAC
This sequence comes from Streptomyces sp. NPDC001709, assembly GCF_053596375.1. NCBI lineage: Bacteria > Bacillati > Actinomycetota > Actinomycetes > Kitasatosporales > Streptomycetaceae > Streptomyces > Streptomyces sp. NPDC001709. Next base: position 99,900 of record NZ_JBSFGB010000026.1, read on the forward strand.
CTGTCCGGCGACGCTGCGCCCGGTCACCGCCGCCCGCAGCATCCCGGGCCCACTGCCGTCGCCGCCCGGCCCCTGCGGCCGCGGGCCCTGCGCCGTGCGTGGGTGCCCGAAGGAACGGGGCGGCCGAGTCGCGGGCCGGCCGGACAGTCGCACCATGTGACCATGTCTACACTGCCGGGCCCCGTCCGGCGAGACCATCTGCCGAGGTGACGGCCACCGATCGGAGCGGCGCGGTCCGGTCACCGGTGTCGTACCGGGGTGGAGCGGCGGGCGGCGAGCAGCAGAGCCACGTCGTCGGGGCGGTCGGTGGAGTGCCGGGCGCTGGCGGTGAGCCGGTCGGCGACCCCGGCCAGCGACCGCCCGCTCCGGCGCCCGGAGCCGGCCCCGGCCCGGCCGAGCGCCATCCGCAGCGCGTCGATGCCGTCGTCGATGTCCGCGCCGGGCCGCTCCACCAACCCGTCCGTGTACAGGGCGAGGATCGCGTCCGGCTCCAGCAGCAGCTCGGTCACCGGGTACCGGGCGTGCGGGTCCACCCCGAGGACGACACCGCCGGGGACGTCCAGCAGCCGGGTCCGCCCGTCGGGGGAGCGCAGCAGCGGCGGCGGATGCCCCGCCCGGGCGATCCGGGCACGCCCCGTCGCGGGGTCCAGCCGCAGATAGCAGCAGCTGGCGAACTGACCGGGGTCGAGGCCGATCAGCAGGTGGTTGGTGCCGCTCATCACCTCGTCGGGGGGCCGGTCGCCCAGCGCGAACGCCCGCACGGCGCTGCGCAGCTGACCCATGGTGGCCGCCGCCTGCACCCCGTGCCCCTGCACATCACCGATCACCAGCGCCAGCCCGTCCCCCGCCTCGACCACGTCGTACCAGTCACCGCCCACGTCCATGCCCTGCGTGCCCGGCAGATACCGGCCCGCGGTCTCCACCTGCGGATGGGTCGACAGCCGATGGGGCAGCAGAGCCTGCTGCAGGCCGCGGGCGAGCGCCGCCTCGCTGTCGTAGCGCTGCGCCCGCTCCATGGCGTGCGCGATCAGCCCGGCCAGCGCGGTGAGCACGGTCCGCTCCTCGGTGCTGAAACCGCGCGAGCCGTCGAAGCCGAGGATGCACGAGCCGACCGGCCGGCCGGAGGCGATCAGCGGCAGGAAGGCCCGGGCGCCCTCGTCGGCGTCCAGCGGCATGCCCGGATACGCGGCCGCCATCTGCTGCATCGACTCGAAGAACAGCGGCCGGCCCGTCGTCAGGCACTCCACACCGGGCAGGTGCGCATCGAGGCTGACCCCCTCGAACGGGGCGAGGAACCCCTGCGGGAAGCCGCTCTCCCAGGCGAGATAGAAATGCCGCTCCTGGAGCAGATAGATGGCGAGGCACCGGCCGCCGAACGCGGGCAGCAGCTCCTGCACGACCACCGCCGACACCTGCCGGGCGGTCACCGCGTCCGTCAGCGCGATCGCCAGGGCGATCGGCCGGTACAGCGGCGTCATCGAGTGCCCGGCCGTCACCGTCTCCTCCGCGACATGCGCCTCCACGACCGGCTCGAGGGGCGTGTCCACGCGGCTGGCCGGGACGAGCGTGCAGGTCAGCAGGTCTTCGCCGGGATGCACCGACACAGCGAGCCAGTCGCCCGCACCGGGCTCGCCGGCCGGCCGGCGCACATGGAAGTGCACCGGATCCGGGGCCAGCAGCGCGCAGCGCAGATGGTCGTCGCACGGCGCACCGGTCAGCCACGGCAGCGCCTCCCACAGCGGCCGCCCGAGCAGCCACTCCCGGTCCCGGCCGACGAGCCGGGCCGCCGACTCGTTGACGTACACGATCAGCCCCAGCCGGTCCAGGCAGAACACGCCCTGCGGCAGCAGATCTGCCGCACCGTCCGCGAACGCCGGACCCGGGTCGAACACCACCCCGTCCACCCGCTCCACGCCCCCGTCCCCGGCGGCCGGCCATACGTCCAGCAGCCGCGGTCTGCCGTCCCGGGCCCGCAGGCTCAGCGGAGCGGCCGGCGGCCTCCCGGCGGCCGTTTCGTGCAGCGCGGCCAGGATCCGGTGTGCGTCATGCGGGGCCACGGCGTCCGCGAGCGCCTTGTCCGTCCCCTCGAAGTCGCCGGGGCCGAGCCCGAGGAGGGTGTACAGCCGGTCGTCCACGCGTACGGCGCAGGTCACGGGATCCCAGCCGAACCGGGCGACGGCGGCCTGCGTGGGCCGGCTCGCCGGCGGCCGGACGCACAACGGCTCGCCGTCCCAGACGACCGCGCTCGGGTCGCCGTCGGCGAGTGCGAGCAGCTCGGCGCCCAGCCCTTCGGCCAGCCGGACGAGCACTTCCCGGTCCAGCAGCTCGTCCACGGTGTCCGCCACGGCCGGGCGCAGCACCGTGAGCACGCCCAGCGGCTCGCTGTCGCCCGGCACCGGCACGTGCACCGACCCGAACGGGAAGGGCAGGCTCGCCGCGAACTGCGGATACCGGCGCACCGTCTCGGTGGCGTTCGCCAGCAGCACCGGTACGCCGAGACGGTAGGCGTCGGCGACCGGGAAGGGGCGGTCGACGTGCAGGCGCCACCAGGGCCGGAACAGCGGACCGGGCAGCCCCGCGAGCACCGCGAGGCGCAGCAGGCCGGGGCTGCCGGAGCGCAGATACACGCCCGCCACCCGGCCGCCCGCCGCACCGAGCGCGCCGGTCGAGGTGTCGGCCAGCAGCGCGGCCAGCCGGGCCCGCGTACGGACCAGCTGCTCGCCACCGCTCCCAGCCATCGCCCCTACCTCGTCCCGTGCGCCTTCGGGTGATGACACAGCAAGAATGCGCCCGGAGGGCCGTGCGACGCACCTGGGAGGGGCGGAGAACCGGGGGAGCGCCGGAGAGGCGGGGCCGTGGGACGCACCCCCGGACCCACCCGGCTCGCCGCCCCAACGGCAGCGGCGGCCGCGTTCACGGCGCCGGCGGTGCTGCTGGGCACGCTGCACGCGGGCGGTGTCCGCCGCCGGGGTGCGGGGTGACTGAGCGGGTTGGGCGTGCCGGTGCCGTACGGAGGGTGACTCAGCGGGGCGCGCGGGCCGGTGCCGGTGCCGAGTACCCGCTGTCCACCGGGCGCAGGACCAGGTGGCCGTCCACCCGGGCGGCCGCCATGGCGAAGGGGAAGGTGTCCGCCTCCAGACACATCGGCACGTCCTCGGGGTGGATACCGGCCCAGCCGCGCCGCACTCCCTCGGTGAGACGCGCGGCGGCGTCGGAGCGCCCGGCCCGTTCGACGTACGGAGCCGGGTCGGTGCCGGCCGCGCGGACGCGGTCCGCGATGTACTCGGCGCAGGCGAGATCCTCCTCGGCCCGGCCGCCGTCTCCGGTGACGACGAAGGTCACCGTCTGCGGACGGGCCCGCCGCAGCAGCTCGGCGGTCGCGCCGGCCACGACGAAGCTCGCGCACAGCAGCAGCCCGGCGTCCGCCACGGCCAGCGCGCCGGCCGTCCCGGCGGTGGTCTTCTGCACGACGGTACGGCCCCGTACGTCCAGCGAACGCAGTCGGGCGGGCGAGTTGGCCAGATCGAACCCCGGCACCGGCGGGCCGTCCTGGAAGGCCAGCCAGCCCGGATGCCGGGCCTTCAGATCCAGGGCTTCGCGCTGCGTACCGGCGAAGACGATCCGCTCGGCACCGCGCCGGAACGCCCACGCGGCCACGGTGAACGCGCGCATGACGTCGACGACCACGGCCACGTCCGGGGCCGTCGGGGTATCGGGTATACCGGTGAACTCGGTCCGCATCGCTCCATGGTGCGGCCTGCGGGGGCCGTTCAGGGCTCGGTCGGATCCGGCGGCAGCGGCCGCGCGGCACGCAGGCTGCGCAGCGCGAACAGCAGGACGGCGATGTCGTCCAGGTAGACGGGGTCGGGCAGCAGGTCGGCCGGAAGCAGCAGATAGGCGACCGCGCCCCAGAACACCCAGCGCGGGCCAGTCGGCAGCCCGGCCCGCAGCAGCGTGCGCCGGGCGCGCACCAGCCGCACCAGCAGGCCCAGGGCGACCGCGAGCAGCACCGCCGCGACGACGGCGCCGATCACCAGCAAGGTGGTGGAATCCATCCGGCCTCCATCCGGCCTCCATCCGGGCTCCATCCGGCCCCCGTCCGGGCTCTACTACGACGACCGGTCCGTTCCGTCGGCGCTCTGAGCACCGTCGCTCCCCGCCGCGGGCGCCTGCTGTCGCCGGCCCTTGGGCGTGAACTTCAGCCGCTCGAACGTCCGCGACAGCTGCTGCAGCGCGCCCGGCGTCTGCGACCCGGGCCGCTGCTGCGGCAGGCCGGACGCGGGAGCGGGGACGTCACGGTAGGCGGCCAGGGCCTCCAGGGCCTGCTCGGCGGCCTGCTTGTACAGGTCACGGGACTTGGTCATCGCCTCCAGCGCCTCGGCGTACCTGGCGACCAGCTGCCGTTCGCGCTCCAGCTCCTCCTGGAGGGTCATCAGGGTCCAGTTGTCCCGCAGGTCGGCCAGCGCCTCCTCCACCTCCCGCGGCAGCGGACGGGGCAGGGCGACGAAGTGACGCAGGGCCGCGAGCAGTTCGGCGGGCTCGGAACCGTCCAGGAAGACGCTGCGCACGCTGTGCTCCCGGCCGTCGTAGCCCTCCGGAGCAGGTTCCGGAGGCAGCAGCACCGCTCCGCCGCGCGGCACCTCGACGCCGAGGTCCTTCAGCGCCCAGTTGACGGCACGGAACTGGTGCGGCGCGGCCCGGTGCTCCACCATCCGGTGCCTGAGGCCCGGCGGCAGCAGCCGCGCCAGGGGCAGCCGGCCCTGCTCGTCCGGGGTCATCGCCTCGTGCACGACGACGTTGACGCACCACGCCTCGCGCGCCGCGTCCCGCAGTCTGCGCCGCATCTCCTTGTCGTCGGCGGGCAGCGCGTTGACCTGCCGCAAGCGCAGCCCGGCGACCGTGGCGTGGTGATCCCAGGAGCCGTCCTCGCCGGCGCCGCCCTCGGGCCAGAACAGCGTCGCGGGCGAGGGCCAGGCCTCGTCCCAGGCGCGCTCCGCCTCCGCGACGAGCCGCCACTCATGCTCCTGCGGCCGGCCCTCGCGCGCCACGAGGGTGAGCCGGGCCCGCACGGTCACCGTGCCGCCGGCCCGCCAGCGCGCCTCGAAGACCCGACGCGTCGAGTCCTCGGGTACGGCGGGCTCGGCGAAGTCGTCGATGTCCCCGCTCTCTTTGTGCCGGCGCAGTGTGCGACGGACGACCTCCTCGGGGACGGGGCCGGTGTGGCGGCCACGGGTCGCCCAGAGGGTCTGCGGGAAGGTGGCGCGGTCGGCGGCGGAGTTCGACATGGGCCAATCTGCTGATGGGGGCAGGTGCACCTTCCAGTATCACCGCTCGCCCGGGCGTCCCGTGGTCCGGGGCCGGGAGGTGGCGCGTGGCGGCGCCCGTACGCCCCCGCGCACGGGACGCGCGCCGTCCACCCGGGGCGCGCGGGGCACGCGTCGGGTGGCCCCGGTTCACATGTGGTCGCGCCCTCGTACGCCGCCCACAATGGTCCGGCGAACGGGGTCCGCTCATCCATCCGCTTAGGGGCGGACCCCGTTCACCCCGCAGGCGTGTGAGGGCGAGGTCCTCACTGCGCGCTCGATATATATCGGCGGCCGATATATCCTGGCCGTATGACAGCAAAGGGCATGACCCGACAGGCGTTCTTCGTCCTGACGGCGCTCGCCGACCAGCCTCGGCACGGTTACGGCATCCTGCGCGAGATAGAGGAACTGTCCGGCGGAGAGATCCAGCTGCGCGTCGGCACGCTGTACGGAGTGCTGGACCGGCTCACCGCGGACGGCCTGATCGTGCTGGACCGGGAAGAGGTCCAGCAGGGCCGGCTGCGCCGCTACTACCGGCTCACGGACGACGGAGTGGCGGCCCTGGACGCGGAGGCCGAGCGGATGGCCGCCGGTGCCGGGGCGGCCAAGCGGCGCATCGCCGAGGGCCGCCGGGCCGGCGCCCCCGCCCGCCCCGCCGCCGCAGGCCAGGCCGGACTCGAACCCCCCACCGCACCCGGACTCGCGGGAGGCTACGCATGACCACGCTGCTGGAGGCCCGCTACCGCACCGTTCTGCGCCTGCTGCCCGCCTATTACCGGCGCGAACGGGAGGAGGAGATGGTCGAGACGTACCTGGGCGATCTCGACCGCGACGCACAGGACCAGAGCCGGCCCACGCTCGGCGAGGTGGCGAGCATCGCCGCCCTGGCGGTGCGCAGCCGCCTCGGCGCCGCCGGTGCGCCGCGTCCCTATGTCCTGCTCGGATCGGGCGCCCGGCTGTTCGCGCTGGCCTCCGTCCTGCTCCTGGCGGCCTCCGCCGTCGTCGAGCCGGTCCTGCAGATGACCTGGTCGTTCACCCGGGGCGGTGCGGAACGGCGGCTGTTCCTCTCGGACTTCACCGGCCACGGGATCCTCTCCGGGACGGTCGCGGTGGCCCTGTGGATCCTGCCGCTCGGCTGGACGGTCGCCTACTTCGCCCTCCTGTACGACCGCCGCCGCCTCGCCCGGATCGGCGCGGTGGTGGCCGCGCTGCCCAGCCTGTGGCCGCTGCTGCGCGCGCTGACGGGGGAGATGATCATCTCGGAGCCGGCGTTCGTCGTGACGCTGGCGCTTCTCGCCTGGCTGCCCGCCCTCGCGCTGTGCGCCGCCCACCACCGTGACGCACCACCGGCCCGGCTGCCCGCCGGGACTCCCGGTCTGGTCTTCATGGCGGCCTGCGTGGTGACGGGCGCGTCCCAGGTGCTGCTGCCCCCCGCCTCCGATCTGGTGTGGGGACCGGCCAACGGCTTCGTCGTCGGTGCCCTCGGCTGGCTGCTGTGGCGCGCCCGCCGCACCGACGGGGTCGCGCCCGGCGGCGCCCTCGCCCTCGCCGTGCTCGGCCTGCTCCTCCTGGCGGTGCGGATCGCGGCCCTCTACCCGTGGCTCGGGCTGCCCGAAGCCGCGTGGTACACCGGCGGTGCCCTCGCCCAGACCGCCGTGCTCGCCCTGCTGACCGTGGTCCTCATGGTGGCCGGCCGTCGAGAGCTCGCGCCACGCTGAGCCGCCGCCTCGACCAGCTGCGGCGGCGGGTCCGCCCCTCGCTGTACGCGGCCCGCGGAGCCCTGCCCGTCAAGGAACCCAGCGTGCGTCAACGCCGGCCGGCCGGGCAGCTGCCGCCCGCCGAGGCACACGAGGAGTACGTCCGCGTCCTCACCGTGTGGGCCGCCTCGCCGGGTGAACTCCCGGCCGGTCTCGCCCGCCGCATCCGGGCCTGCGCCCGCGTTGCAGGCTCGGCACGGCCGAGGACGCCAGCGTGCTGGGACACGTCCTCGGCGCCGCGCGCGGCAAGGCGGTCCCGACGCCCTGGCGGCGTGATGCGCCGGCCCATGTCCGCCGAACTCTTCGAGATCGTCGCCCGGTTCGCGCCCCGCCTGCGGGCCGCGGGTACCCCGGTGCGCATCCCTGAGGGCGCCACTACCGAGCCGGCCACGCTGCTCGACCGGCCCACAGCCACCGCCCTGGACGGTATCGAGGAGGCGCTGGCACGCCTGACCGTCTTCAGCGGCGACCGCGCGGTGGCCGCCGCACAGGCCGTCCTCGTCGGCGAGGAGACCGTGCGCTCGGCGAAGCCCCCTGGAGGTACCCCATCTGCCGTTGGAGGGCGGCAAGTTGGCCGGCCATCCGGCCTCGCGGGCCGGGAAGGGCCTGTACGGCCCGTTCGTCCGCCTGCTGCCGCCGGTGCCGCTGCATGAACTGTTCGCGCGTGCGGCCGCCACGGCGTGAACGGAGCGAGGGGCCGGCGCTATGGCACCGGCCCCTCTGAGCCCCGGGGATCGCGGACTTACGCCCCGCTCTCCCGCAGCATGTCCTCGCGCTCGACGAGCTTCACGCGCTCACGGCCCTGCGGCTCGCCCAGGGCGCGCTCGGCGGCGTCCAGCTTGTACCAGCCCTCCCAGGTGGTGAAGCGGACCTCGCGCTCGGCGAGGAAGGCGTCCACGGCCTCCGGGGCGGGCGAGGCCGGGGTGTGCAGCCTGCCGTTCGCGTAGTCGTCCAGCAGGTTGGCGACGGTCTCGTTGGCGTCGCCCTTGGTGTGGCCGATCAGACCGACGGGGCCGCGCCGGATCCAGCCGGTGACGTACGTGGACTGCAGCGGGGCGCCGCCCTCCTCGATGACCCGGCCGCCCTCGTCCGGGACGGTGCCCGAGTCGATGTCCCAGGGAAGCTTGGGCAGCTTCTCGGAGAGGTAGCCGACCGCGCGGTAGACCGCGGTGACGTCCCAGTCCTTGAACTCGCCGGTGCCCTTGACGTTGCCGGTGCCGTCGAGGGCGGTGCGCTCCGTGCGCAGGCCGACGACCCTGCCGTCCTCGCCGAGGATCTCCGTGGGGGACTCGAAGAAGTGCAGGAACAGCTTGTGCGGCCGGTCGCCGGCATCGCGGATCGCCCAGTTCTCCAGGGTCTTGGCGACCATGTCGGCCTGCTTGTTGCCGCGCCGGGTCTCGATCGAGCCCTCGTCGTAGTCGATGTCCTCGGGGTCGACGATGACCTCGATGTTCGGCGAGTGGTCCAGCTCGCGCAGCTCCATCGGGCTGAACTTGGCCTGGGCGGGGCCGCGGCGGCCGAAGACGTGTATCTCCAGGGCCTTGTTGGCCTTCAGGCCGTCGTAGACGTTCGGCGGGATCTCGGTCGGCAGCAGCTCGTCCGCGGTCTTCGCGAGGATGCGGGCCACGTCCAGCGCGACGTTGCCGACGCCGAGCACGGCGACCTTCTCGGCCTCGAGCGGCCAGGTGCGCGGCACGTCCGGGTGGCCGTCGTACCAGGAGACGAAGTCGGCGGCGCCGTAGGAGCCGTCCAGGTCGATGCCCGGGATCGACAGCTCGCGGTCGGCCATCGCGCCGGTGGAGAAGATCACCGCGTCGTAGAAGGCACGCAGGTCGTCCAGGCTGATGTCGGTCGGGTAGTCGACGTTGCCGAACAGACGGATCTGCGGCTTGTCGAGGACCTGGTGAAGGGCGGTGATGATGCCCTTGATGCGCGGGTGGTCGGGGGCGACGCCGTACCGGATCAGGCCGAACGGGGCGGGCATCCGCTCGAAGAGGTCGATGGACACGCCGGGTTCGGCGGCCACCTCGGACTTGAGCAGGGCGTCGGCGGCGTAGATCCCGGCGGGGCCGGCTCCGACGATGGCTACCCGCAGGGGGCGCGGCATGATCAGGTTCCCTTCGAGCGTGAATGGGCGACTCGATCGGGAAGCCTAAACTAAGGCAGACCTAAGTTGGTACGCGGGTCCGGTCTATGACCCCATAAGAGGATCTTATGACCTCCCCAGTGACCTTTTATGGAACGTCCTGTGGTCCGGGGTGTTCCCCTGGGGCGGCTGGAGACCGACCCTGTCCTCGGACGGGAGAAAGCTCGGACGGGAGGCAAGGGGAGGGCGAGGGTGGGCGGACACACGGGGACGACGGTGGCGGTGACGGGCGCCAGCGGTTTCGTCGGCAGCCATCTCGTACGACGGCTGCTGGAGCGCGGCTACCGGGTCCACGCCACCATACGCAACAGGGCCGACGCGCCGAAGGCCCGCCCGCTGTGGGAGCTGCAGGAAGCGTTCCCCGGCCGGCTGGAGCTGTTCGAGGCCGACCTGCTGAGGGACGGCACCTTCGACGCCGCGTTCCGCGACTGCGCGGTCGTCTTCCATGTGGCCTCGCCGTTTCTGATGCCGGAGCGGATCACGGACGGCCGGCGGGACGTCGTGGACCCGGCACTGCTGGGCACCCACAATGTACTGGCGGCGATCGAGCGGACCCCGGAGGTCCGGACCCTCGTGTTCACCTCGACGGTGGGCGCGATCTTCGGTGACTACGCCGACGTCCTGGCGATGGACGGCCAGGTGCTGTCCGAGCGCTACTTCAACACCACCAGCACCGTGGAGAACAACCCCTACCACTACGCCAAGACCCTGGCGGAACGCGCCGCGTGGGAGGCCGAGGCGGCGCAGGACCGCTGGCGCATGGTGTCGGTCAACCCCGGGCTGATCCTGGGGCCTTCGTTCACGCCCGCGTCCGACTCCGGCAGCCTCTTCCTGCTCGACGAGCTGTTCAAGGGCTACTTCTGCTACGGCGCCCCGGACTTCAGCTTCACCACGGCGGACGTCCGGGACGTGGCCGACGCCCACATCGCCGCCGCCGAGAACCCGGCGGCGAAAGGGCGTTACATCGTGGCCGCCGAGACCATGACGTCGTTCCAGGAGATGGCCCGCGTCGTCCTCGCCCGCCACCCCCGTGACCTCCGGCTGCCGCGCACCAGGCTTCCGCACTGGCCGGTGCGCATCCTGGGCCCCTCCTTCGGCCTCACCCAGGACTACATCCGCAAGCACCTCGGCATCCGCTTCCGCGTCGACAACAGCCGCAGCATCCACGAACTGGGCCTCACCTACCGCCCGTTGGAGGAGACCCTGCTCGACCACTACGCGAGCCGGCGCGCATACCGGCGCCACGACTGACGCTCGGCTCTCCTCCCGTCCGCTCAGGCGGGCCGCACGATCCGGTGGATCGCCGACTCCCCGGCGCCGTAGATCGACTCCTCGCGTATCGACGACCCCGGGCCCGGCGCGTGCACCATCATGCCGCCACCGACATGGAGACCCACGTGCCGGTCGTCGTCGAAGAAGAGGACGAGATCACCGGGCTCGAGCCCGGCGAGCGTGACCGGGGCACCGGCGAGCGCCTGCTGGTGCGCGGCCCGTGGCAGGGTGACCCCGGCGGCCTTCCAGGCGGCCTGGGTGAGGCTGGAGCAGTCGTACGAGTCCGGCCCGGTCGCACCCCACACACACGGCTTCCCGATCTGCGCCCGGGCGAACGCGATGGCCTTGGCGGCCCGCGACTCGGGCACGGGCGTGAGCGAACCGGTGTCGGCGACGGCGGTCACGCCGGCGGGCCAGGCTTCCACGGCCGGCATCCCGGACACCACCGCACCGGTCGCCGCCGACTGCGGCTGCTGCCACTGACCGGTTCCGGGGCCCGCGGCGGCCTGCACGGGAGCGGGCTGTGCGGGCGTGATGGGTGCGGGCGGTGGGCCCGGGGCGGTCGCGGGCGGCATGGGCGTGACGGCTGTGGGTGCTGCGGCCGTCGTGATGGGCGAGGCGGGCATGGCCGGGACGGGCACGGATGGTACGGCTGGGGTGACGGGTGAGGTCGGCGTGACCGCGACTGCCGAGGGCGGTACGGCTGTGGTGACCGGTGAGGTCGGCATGGTCGCGACGGCCATGGGCGGTGCGGCGGCTACGCCGGGCGCGGGTGGTGCGGCCGTGACGGGCATGGGCGGTGCGGCCGTGACGGTCTCGGGCGGTGGCGTCGTGACGGCCATGGGCTGAACGGTCGCGGCAGATGCGACGAGTTGGGCGGTGTACCGGGAGATCACGTCGCTCGCGGCGGCGAGCTTGCGCTGGTTGTTCGCCTTGGACACGGTGGGGGAGGGCCGGCCCGGCACGGCGGTGCCGGGAAGTGCCCTCGCTCCCTGAACCGGGGCGCCCTCGGTGGCGGACGGTGCTGCCACCGGGAGGGCGGACGTCTCGACGGCACCAAGGCCCACCGGATCGGCCGGGGTGAGACTGATCGGCTCCACCGGTGTGAGGCCGCGGGGAGCCGCTGGGGCGAAGCCGAGGGGAGCCGCTGGGGTGAGGCTGCCGGGATTCGCCGGTGTGAAGCCGAGGGGATCCGCTGGTGCGGGGCTGACCGGATTCGTCGGTGTGAGGCTGCCGGGATTCACTGTGGCGAGGCCGAGGGGATCCGCCGGTGCGAGGCCGACGGGATCCGCCGGTGCCAGGCTGCCGGGATTCGCTGGTCCGGGGCTGCCGGGATTCACTGTGGCGAGGCCGAGGGGGTCCGCTGGGGCGAGGCCGACGGGATCCGCCGGTGCGGGGTTGACCGGATTCGCCGGTGTGAGGGTGACGGGATTCGCTGTGGCGAGGCCGAGGGGATCCGCCGGTGTGAGGCTGCCGGGATTCGCTGGGGCCGGGCTGACCGGATTCGTCGGAGCGAGGCCGACGGGATTCGCCGGAGCGAAGCCGACCGGCTCCATCGGGGCGAGACCGAACGGATCTGTCGGGGCGAGACCGAACGGATCTGTCGGGGCGAGACCGACCGGATCCGTCGGGGCGAGACCAGGCTCCGTCGGCGCGAGGCCGACCGGTGCTGCCCAGGGCTCGGTGCCTGCCAGGGCCGCTGGGCCGGGCAGTGCCGGTTGCGTGCCGCTTCCGTCTGGCGCACCCTCTCCGCTCGGACCGGCGAACCCCCCATCCCCACTGGGCAGTTCGGGGCGCCGTGGGCTGGGCAGTGCCGCGCGTCCGCTTTCGCGGGCGGCCCGGGCCAGGCTTTCCGGGTCCGTCGCCCGCCCGGCCGTCAGCTCGGCCACCACGCGGTCGACGGCCCGCTCCAGGGCCTCGGGGCGGCGAGCGGACGGACCCCGGCCCAGGGCGTCCGGTGCGGCGCCCGGCAGGCCGCGGCCCATCCGGTCCCCGGAGCGTCCCGGAGCCGCCGGGCGGTCGGGGAGCCGGTCGGCGGGCAGTGCGGCGGGGACGGTCGGGCCGAGTTTGGCGCGTGCCACGTCGAACCACTGCCGGGCGACCTCGTCGAGTGCGGGATCAGGCCGCCGGCCCGACCGCTTGGCCAGCGGAACGCCCCGCGAGCGCGTCACCGAGGCCATGGCCCGGGTCGCGTTGTAGTTCCCGGTCTCGTTCTCGGCCCGGTCGTAGAGGGAGTCGATCCGCTGTCGGACCTCGTCCCGCTGTGCAACCTCGTCCCGGCTCTCCGGCGCCATGGAAGACACGCTCCTTCCTTGCCCCGCAGGGCAGTTGGGCCGTCTCGTCCGGACTCCGTCGAGTACCGGGCGGCCTCGCGTCAACCTAGCCAACGTGTGTACCTCGTGTGAAGGTTGAGGCGTGAAATGTCCGATACGTATTTGTGATGTTCGTGGCTACGTTCGAAGGGGAAAAGGAGGCGTCCGCATTTTCCTGTGAGATCCCGGTGAATTCGAGATTCCGTTGAACACATCGGTGCCGCCCTCCGTATGAAGCCGGGGAGCTCCATGCCCGACCGGTGCACAGACAACACAGGGGACGACCTTGGTACGCAACAAGCGCAGACGCCCGACCCGCGCACGACGCACGACCCTCGCAGCGGTCGCCCTGATGCTGGGCGGAGGCGGCCTCGTCGTGGCGAACGTCTACGCCTCGGCGAGCGAGGGCTGGGGCGACGGATCCGCCACGAACGGAACCGGACACGTCCTCTCCGCGGGCATGGCCACGATCGACTGCCCCGACCTCGGCAGCCGGCTGACCGCGGTACCGGACGGGGCCCGAACCGACGTGGACCGCGAACTCGCCCTGCTCGACCGGCAGACGGCGACGGCCTACCGTCAGCTCCAGCAGTCCGGGCAGGGCGCCGGCCAGAACACCGGCTCCGTCGACGACACGATCATGAACCCGCTGAAGGAACAGCGCGCCGCGGCGATCGGTCGGATAGCCGACGCCATCGGCCGGGCGGGGGAGCGCCCGCAGGGCCTGGACGCCCTGGCCGCCTGCACCCTGCGCCCCGGCACCGACGGCACGGGCACGGCCACGGGCACCGGCGGCCAGGCCACCGCCACCGCCACCGGCGACGGTACGCAAGCCACCGCCACCCCCAGCCAGGGTGGGCAGCAGAATGGCGCCGGCCAGGGCGGCAACGGACCTGTGGTCTCCGACTACGCGGACATCACCTCCGTACAGCCCGATGTGCCCCACCCGCCCCAGCAGGCGGACGCCTCGCGCGGCAGCTTCACCTCCGCCTGCGGTGTCAACGCGAACGGCCTGTTCAACTCCGACAACGTCATCGTCGCTCCCGGCGTCTCCAACGGCGCCCACCACTTCCACGACTATGTCGGCAACCAGGGCAACAACGCCTTCGCGAGCGACGACGACCTGGCGAAGGCCGGGACGAGCTGTGTCGACCAGGGTGACAAGTCCTCCTACTACTGGCCGGTGCTGCGCCTGCAGAACGGCACCCAGGAACGCGACGCCGGATCCCCGGGCGGCGGTACGGAGGGCAACGCGGGCCAGATCGTCACACCCAAGCTGGTCACGCTGACCTTCGTGGGCAACCCGCGCGGCAAGGTCACCGCCATGCCCCGCCTGCTGCGCATCATCACCGGCGACGCCAAGGCCTTCGTGAACGGGCCCGGCAACGCCAACGCGTCCTGGAGCTGCACCGGTTACGAGGACCGGCAGCTGAAGGACAAGTACCCGATCTGCCCGCCGGGCAGCGACGTGGTGCGCAGCTTCCGGTTCCAGAGCTGCTGGGACGGCCGCAACATCGACAGCGCCAACCACCGTACCCACGTGGCCTTCACCGCCCCCGACGGCTCCTGCCCGGCCGGCTTCAGCGCCATTCCGCAGCTGGTCCAGCGCATCGTCTACGACGTCAAGGCGCCGAGCCTCCAGGACGGCGGCCGTACGGTCCCGCTCTTCGCCGTCGACTCCTTCCCCGAGCAACTGCACAAGCCCGTCACCGACCACGGCGACTTCATCAACGTCTTCGACGAGGGCCTGATGCGCGAGATGGTCGACTGCATCAACTCCGGCCGCACCTGCGGCCGGGGCAGCGACGATTCCGGTACGACGCCGGCGCCCACGGCGAGTTCCGGCTCCGGTACGACGGCCACCCCGGGCGACGACACGACGGAGCAGCCCGGCGACACCGCCACCGCCACCTCCGGACCGGCACCTTCGGCTTCCCGGCCCGCCGAGGAACCGAGGACCGACGCGACGATCACACCGGGCCGCACCACCAAGCAGCACCACACCACCGGACCGGACCACACCACCGGGCCGGACCGCACGAGCAGCCCGGACCGCACGACCAAGCCGGATCGCACGACCAAGCCGGACCGTCCCTCCCGGCAGGGCAAGCCCACCCAATCGGCACCGCCCACGCCCACCCAGTCCGCACCCGCCCAGGCCACCGCCGCCGGATCCGTCCCGCCCGCCACCGCGCAACCCCAACCGCAGGGCACCCAGGGCGCACTCGCGCAGACCGGGGCGCATCTGTGGCCCGCGGCCCTGGGCACCCTGCTCGCGATGTCGGGCCTGATCATGCTGCTCTGGGCCAGGCGCCTCCGCTACTGACGGCCGGCGCCCGCAGCACCCGGCCGTGTCCCGCGGGAGGCCTACTTCACGGAGGGGGCCTCCCGCGCGGATCGGTCACACAAGCGCCCGCCGGGCACGCTCAGGTCAACTTGAGTGTCTGCTTGGCGAGTTCGTACGCGGGCCGCATCGCCTCGTGCTCCTCCGTGTCCATGCCGCCGAGGTGCAGGACGACCGGGCCGTCGGGCGTGCTGACCGCGAGGGCGGTCTCCTTCTTGGTCTCGTCCAGGAGCTTGCTGGTGTAGACGTACTCCACCTCCACGCCGTTGAGCCCGCCGCCGGTCCGGACGGAGCGGTACTTCTCCTTGCTGACGTTGTCCTCCGCGGCGACGAACTCCCGCAGCACGCTGCCCGCGTCGGCTTTGCCCGGCAACCCGGTCCACACCCGCAGGAAGCCGATGTAACCAGCCGGCTTGGCGTCGATCTCACAGGCGGTGGTGACCGGCCCCTGGCGCAGGAAGGAGTCGGCGAGTGCCCCGCTCAGGTCGCCGTCGGAGCCCTTCGAGCCCTTCGACAACTCCACCTCCGCGTCGATCGCCTTGGCCTTCCAGTCCTTGGCGATGTCGAAGCGGACGGGCAGTGGGCACGCCGAACCGGCCGCGCCGATCGAACCGCCGCTCGCCGTCGCCGTCCCCTTGGCCCCCTCGCCCTTGCCCCCCGCGCCTTTGGCGGTCGGAGACGCGCTGGAGGCGTTCTTCCCGTCGCTGTGCGCCGAGCCCGCGCACCCGCCGAGCACCGCCGCAAGCGCCACCGCCACGGCCCCTCTGCCCCACACGGATCCCACCCTGACCTGCACTTCCTGCTCCCCTCCTGTTCAGGGGCGCCACTGTAACCGAGGGCACTGACAGCGCCGAACGCAATGTCCCGCACAGGCTCCCGCGCAGTCCGGCGCCGACCTCCGGTCAGTCGTACAGCGCGAGCGCGCCGGTGCTCCCTCGTCGTGGCCCGGCACTGGGCCGGAAGGGCCGCACGGTGACGCCCGCCGGCGGATCGGGCACCTCCGGTTTCGCCGGGACAAGGTGATCTCCGGCAGCCACTCGGTGACCAGCCGACCGCCGTCGGCCCGCAGGAGCGCGGTCGCAGCGCGACCGGTGTCCGGGACCGTCTGCGCGAGCCCGCCGTTTGCGAGGCGCCGCGGACGCACGGCAGGGTGCGGGTGTGCCTACCTTGCTGATCGTCCATCACACCCCGTCGCCCAACTGCCAGGCGCTGTTCGAGGCCGTCGTCTCCGGCGCGACGACACCGGAGATCGAGGGCGTCCGCGTCGTCCGCCGCGCCGCCCTGTCCGCGACCGCCCACGACGTGCTGGAAGCCGACGGCTATCTGCTCGGCACGCCGGCGAACCTCGGCTACATGTCCGGCGCTCTGAAGCATTTCTTCGACCAGATCTACTACCCCTGCCTGGACGAGACGCGGGGCCGGCCGTTCGGTTACTACGTGCACGGCGGCAACGACGTCACCGGTGCCGTCCGTGCCATCGAGGCCATCACCACCGGCCTCGGCTGGCGCCGGGCGGCCGACGCGGTGACCGTCACCGGAGAGCCCGGCAAGGCCGATACGGAGGCGTGCTGGGAGCTCGGGGCCACGGTCGCGGCGGGGCTGATGCCCGGCGTATGAGCGCCGGTTGAGCGCCGGTGGGCCCACGGGCGGCCACCGGAGTGATCTTCGTACGTCACCCGCCGTGACCGGCGTGGGTCGAAGCTCGCCCGCAGAAGGCTCTGTTAGTCCTGTTTATATGTTCATAGGGAAATTAGGGAGGTGCTCGCGCGCCTCCGGATCACGCCTGGCCGCGACGCTGGCGTTGCTCCTTGTCGTGGCCGGCGGCCCCGCGGACCGTGCCGTCGCCGACGGCGCCGGCAGCAACGGGCTCGCCCTGGAAGTCGCCGTCGACACCAGACCCGGCACCGAGGCGACCCGCCCCGGCATCCGCGTCGGCGACCCGCTCGTGAAGACGTATCGGCTGATCAACCGTACCGGGGCCGACCTGCACGACGTCCGGGTCACCGATCCGGAGATGCCGGGCCCCCTGATCCGTTGCCCCGGCGGAGGCGACCAGGTGACCGTGCTGCCCGGCCTCAGCACGACCACCTGCACCGCGCGGGCCACCGCCGTCGAGGGTGTTCGGACCGCCGACGTCACGGCCGTCGGCCACATCCCCTCCCTCGGCATGGAGTCCCAGGCCGTCGCCCCCTCCGGGTACGCCGGTGTCGCCGGGCAACTGGCGCTGTCGGAGACGGTCGTGACCGCAGCCGGGATGCCGGGCCCAGGTGTCGCAGGTGGTCACGTCACCATCTACTACGACGTCTCGAACACCGGCAACCGCACGGCGTTCGACCTCCGTCTCACCGATCCGGTGCTCGATCCGTCCGGCATCTACTGCCCGGCGGGCGGCGACACGGTCCCGAGCCTGGACCCCGGCGAGACGGCGAGGTGCGTCGCCACGGTGGAGCGGCCTCCGGGCACATACTTCAGCGAAGGTCAGGTGACAGGATCCGACCGCATCAGCACGCTGCTGCCCGACGGATGCCTGGAGCCACCGCCTTGGCTCACCGCACAGGCGACCGGGTCCTTCACGGTGCACGAGGTCCCCCCGCCGGTGCCCTTGCCCCCGGCCCCTGCGCCTCCCCCCGGACCGATTCCCGAGGAACCGCCGGTCACGACCGTGCCCGCGCCGCCGGCCACCGCTCCCACCCTGCCGCCTCCGGTCCTGCCCGTACCCCCCGGCGTCGTGTTCCCACCGCCCCCACCCCTGCCACCGCCGGGAATCGCAGCACCCGCCCCCGCGCCCACCGCCGGAGCGCCCGCTCCCGGCGCGGCGGCGGGGACGACGGCCGGTGTGGGTGCGGCGGCGGGGGCGACGGCCGGTGTGGGTGCGGCGGCAGGGACGACGGCCGGTGTGGGTGCGGCGGCAGGGACGACGGCCGGTGTGGGTGCGGCGGCAGGGGCGACAGCCGGTATGGGTACGGCGGCGGGGACGACAGCTGGTATGGGTACGGCGGCCGGTACCGGGACTGCCGCGGGGACGGCGGCTGGCACTGGCACCGGCACGGCAGCCGGGACGGGAGCCGCCGCCGGTACGACCGCCGGGACGGGAGCCGCCGCTGGTACGACCGCCGGGACGGGAGCCGCCGCAGGCGCTGCCGCGGGCGCGGGAGGAGGAGCGGCGGCGGGAGCAACAGCCGGAGGGGGTACGGCAGCCGGAGCGGGCGCCGCGACCGGGGGAGGAGCGGTCGGCGGCGGAGCTGCGGCGGCTGGGGCAGGAGGTGCGTCGACCGGCGGTGCCGCCGCTGGAGGCGGCTCCGGCACCGCGGCCGGTCAGGGCGGAACCGGCGGCGGGGCCGGCGGGGCCACTGGCGGCGAAGCGACCGGTGGTCAGTCCACCGGAGGCCAGGCGACGGGCGGGCAATCCACGGGAGGCCAGACGACGGGTGGCCAATCCACGGGCGGTCAGTCCACCGGGGGCCAGACGACTGGCGGTCAGTCCACCGGAGGTCAATCCACCGGAGGTCAATCCACCGGAGGCCAGACAACAGGCGGCCAGTCCACGGGAGGTCAGTCCACCGGCGGCCAATCGACCACCCCAGGCCTGCCGCCGAGTGAAACGCCGCGCACCCCGCCCCGCCCCCGGCGCAACAGCTCCATCCTGGCCCGCTTCATTCGGCCGGGCGGTGGACCGACGGGGCTGGGGCTGCTCGTCGTCCTGTTCCTCCTGCTGATCCCCGCCGCTCTCGCTGCCGCCCTCCTCGGATCGCGGCGCATCGGCTCGTGATGCCCCGCCCCTGCCCCCGCCTCTGCCCCTGCCCCCGCCCCCACACATCACCCCGAACGCCATCCTGAACGCCCCCAAAACACCGCCAGCCACCGACAACGCAATTGGGAGCCCGAGCCGATGATCGAGACCTTCGCCGTCGTTCTGGGGATCGCCATGGTCGCCGCAGGGATCGTGGTGATCCGGCATCGCTACTGGCCGCCCGTCTCGGACGAGGAACCGCGCGAGGACGTGGCCGAGTACATCTCCATGATGGTCGGTGTGCTCTACGCCCTCGTCCTCGGCCTGGCGATGGTGTCCGTCTGGCAGACCCGGTCCAGTGCCGAGGGACATGTGCAGGTCGAGGCGGGCGCCGCCCACCAGATCAGTCTGCTGTCCGCCGGACTTCCGGCCCCGCAGGGCGAACGGACCCGCAGCGCCGTCGACGCGTATGTGCACCACGTCGTGTCCGCCGAGTGGCCCGCGATGCAGAACGGGCAGCCGCCCGGGCGGACGGGCTGGGATCTGCTGGACCAGGTCCGGGTGGCGGGCCAGGTGCCCGCCGACGCCGGCCCCACCCAGCAGGCCACGCTCCAGGAGACCCTCGCTCAGCTGAGCACCCTGGACGACGCCCGGCGCGGCCGGGAGGCGGACGTGGGTGACACGCTGTCACCCGTGCTGTGGTTCGGGCTGATCGTCGGCGGCGTGCTCACCGTGGCCTTCATGTTCATGTTCGGGGTGAAACGCAGTTTCACCCATGTGGTGATGGTGATGGGCCTGACCGCGCTCATCACCTTCACCGTGCTGCTGGTCTACCAGCTGAACCAGACCTTCACCGGCATGTTCGCCGTCAACACCGCCCCCTTCACGCGCTACTTCCCGGGCGCCTGAGCGTCCGGACGGCGTCCTCTACCTGGACGGATGAAGGTGCGGGCCCGGTGACCCTGGCCGACGATGGGACCGGGGCCGCGCCCTTGCGGCGCGGCTGAGCCCTGTCATGTGTCTCGTACGTCGTCGAGCGAGGGAGCGTCGGATGCGAGCGGACGGCCACGCACCGGGACGATCCGCGCCGGACAGCCACGCACTCGGACGGCCTGCGATCGGCGGGCCGCACGGTCAGGACGTCCAAGAACTGCTGCGCCGGTGCGCGCGGGACGTGCTGGACATCGCCGAGGGCATCCACGCGGTGTCCGAGCGCACCCGCACCGCGCTGTTCGCCTCGCCCCTGACCGGCTCCGTGTACCGTCGTCCCCGTACCGGCCTCGCCGCCCGGTGGGCGCTGCTGCGGACCCTGAGGAACCGGCGGGGCCTCGGCCGCTCGGTGATCACCGCGCCGAAGGGCATGCGTCAGGTGCTCGGCGCGACCGGTGCGGCGCCCGGCCGGGAGAGCCTGGCCGCGCTGGTCGCCGTCACCTCGCTGCGCCTCGGGATCGCCGCCGTGCTGGTCGGCCGCCCCGAGTTCGCACGCGACCCGGGCATGCGGCGGCTGACGGAGGCGGTCACCGCAGCCCGTGACCCGGCGGCCGTACGGGCCCTGCGCGCGCTGTTGCGCGACCAGGGAGCCCAGCGCGCCCTGTCCGGGCTCGCGCCGCTGATGGCCGAACTCCTCGCCATCCGCGCCCTGTTGGACGAGGCCTCCGAGAACGGCGGGGCCGGCCGGCCGCTCGCTGCCGGTGAGGGCGTCGCCGAGGCCGTCGACCTGACCGACCAGGAGAAGCAGTTCATCGCCATCGAGGGCTCGTTCCTCGGATTCCTGCGCAACATCGAGGTGCTGTCCACCGGCGGGCGGATCCTCGTACAGAACGTACGCGGCCCCGACGGTGTCGTCCGCTATGTCGTGCAGGCGCCCGGCATGGCACCGGGCCGCCCCCGCAACGACTCCCCGCAGGACTTCGTCGCCGCCTGGCGCAACCTGTTCACCGCCGACTCGCCGCACACCCGCGCGGTCCTGCTCGCCCTGGCGGACTACGGCATCCCGCGCGGCGCAGAGCTCGCGCTGATCGGGCACGGCGAGGGCGGGATCGCGATGATGAACCTCGCCCAAGACGAGGAGTTCTGCCGCACCTACCGGGTCACCCACGTCGTCACCGTCGGCTCCCCGGTCGGCAACGGGAAGCCCGCCGACCCCCGCACCTGGGTCGGCGGCATCACCAACCGGCACGACATCGTGCCCGTCCTGGACGGCCGGGGCGCGCCCGCCGCCCTCGACCCGCACACGAACCGGTACGAGGCCCATTACACCGGCCCCACCCACGAGTTCCCGCTGTGCCACATGCTCCGCGAGTACATCGAGCACCTGCGCACGGTGGTTCCCGAGGCCCGCAAGGACGTCGACGAGGCGCTCACGCCCTACCGGGGCCAGATCGTGCGCACCCAGGCCTACCAGCTCAAGGACCGCGCCCACCCGCCCGAGGGCCACCCCTTCCTCACCCTGCCCACCACCTCGGTCCCCACCACGGTCGGCCCGGTCGACGTGCCGGTGCGCTACTACGACTCCTCCGCCGCCCACCTCTGCTACCCCGTCCCCGCCGACGCGGCACGCGCACTGCTGCCCGACGCCGCCTGGCTGACCCCGCCCCGGCTGGGCCGGCGGGCCCTCGCCGTACTGTCGCTGTACGAGCACCGCTGCACCACGATCGGCCCGTACACCGAGATCGCCCTGTCCGTCCTGGTCGACGACCTGTGGCGGCCCCGTCCGTACGACGCCGCCGTGGACCTGCTGCGCCGCGTCGACCTGCGCCGCACCGGCCGTTACGTCCTCTCCCTGGCCGTCACCAGCGAGGAGGCCCGCGTGGTCGCCCGGGAGGTCTGGGGGCAGCCCGCGATGCGGACGACCGCCGAGGCCGACCTGATGGGCCGCGAGATCGGCGTCCGGTCCGGGGATCTCGGGCTCACCGTCGAGGGCCGGCCCGGACCGGGCCTGCGCTGCCCGGAGGCCGACTGGATCCAGTACGGCCGCAAGGGCGACGGCTCCGTACGCACCCTGGTCCGGGCTCACGGCAGGCTGCGGCTGCACCCCGGCACCGGCGTCCGGCTGCGACTCGGCACCGCGGCCGCCGAACCCCTCGCCGGACAGCTGCGCCGGCTCGGCATCGACACGGCCCGGCCCCTGTTCCTGCTCACCTGCCCCCAGTTCATGCTCCACCGCAGTGCCGGCGCCGTCCTGCCGCGCTGAACGCCCCGTACCGCCTATGCCGTCGAGTGGGAGCCGCCATGGTGACCGAGTCCCCCCGAGTGACCACGGCCCCGGCCGGTGAACTCCTCGCGCACGCCGGCACCTTGCGGGCCGACGCCGACCTCATGGACGGCTATGCCCGTCGGCTGCTCGCCACCGCGGCCACACTGAGCGGCTGCCCCGCGGCGCCCGAGTGGAGCCGCCCCACCCTGGAGCGGCAGGCCGCCGCGTGCAGCACGGCGGCGGAGCAACTGCGCACCGCCGCCGAGGCGTTGGACGCCCATGCGCGAGGCGGGGACTGATTCCCGGCAGCGGCGTCCGGGCACCCCGGCCGCGTGTTCAGCGCACCCGTTCGGCCGCCGCCCGGGTGAGGTGGCGGCGCGGCGCGGAGGACTCACGGGCCCGGCCCGGGCCGCCGCTCCCGGCGAGCGGCCGTACGAAGAGGCTGACCGTGGCCTCCTCCGCGAAGCCGTTGCGGCGCATCAGCTCGGCAGAGGCCGTGTTGCGCCGCTCCACGTCCGTGACCACGCACACCGCCCCGGCGGCGGCCAGCCGAGCACAGCACTCCTTCACCAGCCGCGACGCCACCCCGCGCCCCTGATAGGCGGGGTCGACCGCGATCCACTCCAGATAGCCCCAGTCGGCGCGCTGCTCGAAGGACAGCGAACCGAGCACGAACCCGGCCACCCGGTCGCCGTCCAGCATCACCAGACAGGCGGAGTCCGGCGCGTCCAGATGCCCGGCGACGGCCGACAGCGACCAGCCGGTGTAGGGCATGGCGTCGGTGTCGTACACCCGGTGGCCGAGATCGAGGACGGCGGCCAGGTGGTCGAAGGCGAGGGGCTGGAGCGTCAGCTCCTCCGTACTGGGCTGGACGTCGGCCATGGGCACTCCCTTCGGGACGGCATTTCGCAGCATATGTCCGCTCCGGGGGCCCCGCACCGCGTCAGGGCTTGCGGGCTACCCCCGCGAACAGCGGCTGCTCCTCGCGCACCCGCATGCCCGGCTCGGGATGCCAGCGGGTGGCCGGCACCACGCCCGGATCGCACAGGTCCAGGCCGTCGAAGAACCGGGTCACCTCGGCGTACGAGCGCGCCCGGACGTGCGTGCCGCCGGAGCGGTAGACGGCCGCGATCCGCTCCCACACCTCCGGGTCGAACTCGGCGCGGGCATGGGAGAGCGTCAGGTAGCTGCCGGAGGGCAGCGGCTCCAGCAGCGTCCGCACGATGCCGTACGGGTCCTGCTCGTCGGCGACGAACGGCAACAGCGCGATCAGCGACAGGCCCACGGGCCGGTCGAGGTCCAGATGTTCGCGGGCGTACGCCACGATCCGCTCCGGCTCGCGGACATCGGCGTGCAGATAGGCGGTACGGCCCTCGGGCGTGCCGTGGAGCAGGGCCTCGGCGTGCCGCAGCACGATCGGGTCGTTGTCGGCGTACACCACCGCGGCGCTCGGGGTGACCGCCTGGACCACCTGGTGCAGATTCGGCTCGGTGGGGATCCCGGTGCCCACGTCCAGGAACTGGTCGACGCCCTGGCGGGCGACGAAGCGGGCGGCCCGGTGCATGAACTCGCGGTTGGCCCAGGCCGCGTCCTTGGCGCCCGGAAAGAGCTCCAGCACCTTGCTCGCGGCCTCGGCGTCGACGGAGTAGTGGTCCTTTCCGTCCAGGAACCAGTCGTACATCCGGGCGGAGTGCGGCTTGCCGGTGTCGATCCGCTCCGGGCTGAATCCGGTGTCTGTCACGTCGGCTCTCCGTGGGAGGTGGGGGGTGGGAGATGATTCGGTTGGTCGTCAGCGGCAGCGGGAGGCCGCCGAGCTGTCGTGGCGGTGCCAGACGGCGTCGACCACACGTCCGTCGGGCAGGGTGTGCCGGGACGGCCCCTCGTCCGGTACGAATCCGGCGCCGGCCAGGGCCCGCCGGCTCGCGGTGTTCCCGGGTTCCGCGCCCGCCCGGACCGTGGTCAGCCCGGCATGGGTGTGCGCGAGCGCCACGCCCGCGCGGAACAGCTCCGCGCCCAGGCCCTGGCCGCGGCACGCCGGCGCCAGCCAGCCGCCCAACTCGCCGGTGTGGTGGTCCAGTTCGATGGCTCCGGCATAGCCGAGGCTGGATCTGCGCACACAGACCAGCAGCAGTGGGTCGTCCGGGCCGGGGGCGTACGGCTGGGCCAGCTTCCGGGGTACCCGGCGGCCGTCGTCACCGGCCGGCCGCCAGGCGAGCAGCGCCCTGCGGGTGGCGGGGTCGGGCAGGACCTCGTCCGCCTGGGTGCCGAGCCAGCGCTGCGCCTCGGCGTCGGCGCAGGCGGCGAGCGCCGCCGCCACGTCCAGCCGGGTCCGGGGTGTGAACAGCAACAGCCGTTCGGTGGCCAGCACGTGCCGACCGGCCCCGGGCCCGCACCGACCGGGCACGGGCAGCCCGGACGCGGTCCGCCTCCGGCGGATCACCGACCAGACCATGCACACCCCTGACGGAACGGCCCGCACGAGAACACGGAACCGCACGGATCCCGATCCCCACCGGATGCGGACTACCCGCACCGGCGGCGAATCTACCGGGGTTCGGGGGCGGGTGGGGTGCCGGTGGGGGTGGTTTTGGGACGTGGCGGGTCGGGGGTGGTGTCGGTACCGCACTCCATGCCACCCCGTTCGGGTGTTGGGGTGGCGGCTGCGGGGGGGGGTGCCGTACGGCGCAGGACTTCGGCTCAGTCGGCCTGTTCCTGGGAGCCGGGCTTGGGGCGGGTGCGGGTCCAGGAGGGGTCGGCGGATGGGGTGGGGGCAGGGGTCCTGTGGTGCATGGGGCATCCTTCGGAGCTGGTGGGGGGATGGTCCGGGGCAGTGCGGCCGGTTCGGCGGGGCCTGGTGTCAGGCGACGCCGTACGGCAGCTCCGCCCAGACGACTCGGGCGGGCCGGCCGGATACCGGCGTCACGCCCCAGTCGAGGCTCAGCGCTTCGACCAGGAACAGCCCGCGGCCGTGCTGGTCGTCGGGTCGGGCGTGGCGCGCCGCCGGCAGCGCGGGGCCGCCTTCCTGGTCCTCGACCTCGATCCGTATGCGGTCCGCCGTGCCGTGCAGCCGGCAGGCGATCCGGTCACCGGCCGCGTGTACGAGGGCGTTCGTGACCAGCTCCGATGTCACCAGGATTGCGTCGTCCCGGGGGTCTTCCGGTACGCCCCAGGAGGTCAGCAGATCCCGTACGACACGGCGGGCGGCGCCGACGGCCGTCGGCCGGGCCGGCAGGTCGAAGGCGGCGGCGGAACGGGGCAGCGGGTCCCCGGAGGTGAGCCGGTCGGGGCCGTGGGGCCCAGGGAGTCGACCGAGGCGCTCACCTCCGGGTGGTCTCAAGACGCCGGCCGGGACCGGCGGTCGGTGCGGATGCGCCACGGGGTGGGACCGGTCCGCCGCGTCCGGGGCCGGGCGCGGCACATTCGCCATGTCCGCCCGAGGCCGCGGTCCGCCGGCGGCGCCCGCCCACCGGTCTGCTCGTCCCGCGCTGCCCGGAGCCGGGCAGGACCGGTTCACACGGTCCGGAGCCAGACACGGCTGACTCGCGACATCAAGCGCCGGGTATGCCCGGTCCGCGGCGTCCGGCACTCGGCGTGCCCGCTCCATGTTGCCTGGGATTTGGTGGGGTTGATCCGTTTCGTCGAGTGGTTGGTGTGGCTGGTCTGCGGTGTTCGAGACCTGGTGTGTCCGGTCTGTGTTGCCCGGAGTCCGGTGGGGCTGGTCCGCCTCGTCCAGTGGTTGGTGTGGCTGGTCTGCGGTGTTCGGGCCCCGGTGTGCCCGGTCCGCGTTGCCCGGGACCCGGTTGGCCCGACTCGCGCCGTCCAGGGCTCGGTATGCCCGGTCCGCGCCCTCCGTGGCCGGAAGTGCCCGGTCCGCGCCCTCCGTAGCCGGAAGCGTCCCGTTCGTGTCGTCCGTAGCCCCTTCGTGTGCCCGGTCCGCGCCGGCAGGCTCCCGGTGTCGGCGCTTCACGGGGTCCGGAGCCCGATCCGCCTCATCCGTGGACCGGTGTTGAAGGGGTACTGCGGGCAGGCGCGATGGGTCGGTGCTCAGGGGTGGTCGGTGGAGGGAGGGCGGAGCCATCGCCGTGCGCCTTTCGTCCGGCCTCGCGTGGGGGGTGTCGGTCTCGCGCCGGCCGCTCGCGCAGCAGACGACACACCGCCTCCCAGGAGGCCGTACTGCGGCCCGGTCTCCCCCAACCCGGCCGCGCCGCCTGCTCCTTGGTCGGCCGGAGCAGTGGGTCCACTGTCCCACCCGCCAACAACGCTCCGCAACCAGCAAGTTGAAATTTGCAAGTGGCCAAGTGCATGCTGATTCGGCCAGAACGTGATCGAATGGGTCGGGCGAGCGACCGTGTACGACGGTGTCTCTGTGACCTGGTGAGGGGGTGGGGCGTGACCGCGGAGACCGACTGGGGTGGCGCCCCCTCCGTCCTGCGCATGATCCTCGGCCGGCAACTGGAGGACCTGCGGAACCGGGCCGGCCTCAGCTACGACGAGGCGGGCGCCGCCATCGGCGTCAGCCACTCGACGATCCGCCGCATGGAGGCCGCCAAGGTGGCCCGGCTGCGGCTCGCGGACGCCGAGAAACTGCTCCAGGTCTACGGCGTCACCGACCGGGACGAGATCGACACCTTCCTGAAGTCCGTGCGGGAGGCCAACAAGCGCGGCTGGTGGCACACCTACCGCGATGTGATGCCCGACTGGTTCGCCGCCTATCTCAGTCTGGAACAGGCCGCGTTGCAGATCCGCGCCTACGAGAACCAGTTCGTGCACGGCCTGCTGCAGACCGAGGACTATGCGCGCGCCCTGCTCGGCGCAGAGAATCCGCACGCCTCCGCCGAGGCCACCGAACGCCGGGTCGCGCTGCGCATGCGCCGCCAGGAACTGCTGGCCCGCGAGGCACCGCCCCGGTTGTGGGTGGTGATGGACGAGACCGTGCTGCGCTGGCCGGTCGGCGGACCACAGGTGATGCGGGCACAGATCGACCACCTCCTCGAGGTCAACCGGCTGCCCCAGGTGACCCTGCAGCTCATGCCGTTCGCCCACGGCCCGCACCCGGCGATGCGGGCGGGTGCCTACCACCTCTTCCGGTTCCGGGCCCGCGAACTGCCCGACATCGTCTACCTCAACGGCCTGGTCGGGGCCGTCTATCTCGACAAGGCCGACGACGTCGTGGTGTACCGGGAGGCGCTGGACCGACTCGGCGCCCAGGCCGCGCCCGCCCGGAAGACCGAGGCCCTGCTCGGCGCGATCCGCAAGGAGCTGTGACGCACCTGTTCGCACGCAAGCCCCCACCCCCGACCCGAATGGGAGACACGGCGTTGCCCGACAACGGATGGCCGGCCGACCGCATCGACACCCAGAACGCCCACTCGGCCCGCATCTACGACTACATCCTCGGCGGCAAGGACTACTACCCCGCCGACAAGGAGGCCGGCGACGCCATGGCCCGGGAGTGGCCCGCGCTCCCGGTCCACATGCGCGCCAACCGGGACTGGATGAACCGCGCCGTGCGCTGGCTCGCCGAGGAGGCGGGCATGCGCCAGTTCCTGGACATCGGCACCGGCATCCCGACCTCGCCCAACCTGCACGAGATCGCCCAGACCGTGGCCCCCGAGTCCCGGGTGGTCTACGTCGACAACGACCCGATCGTGCTCACCCTCTCCCAGGGCCTGCTGGCCAGCGCGCCCGAAGGCCGGACGTCGTACATCGAGGCCGACTTCCGCGAGCCGGCGGCCATCCTGGAGGCCCCGGAGCTGCGCGAGACCCTGGACCTGGACCGGCCGGTCGCGCTCACGGTCATCGCCATCGTCCACTTCATGCTCGACGAGGACGACGCGGTCGGTGTCGTACGCCGGCTGCTGGAGCCGCTGCCGTCCGGCAGCTATCTGGCGATGTCCATCGGCACCGCCGAGTTCGCGCCCGACGAGGTGGGCCGGGTGGCCCGCGAGTACGCGGCCCGCAACATGCCGATGCGACTGCGCACCATCGACGAGGCCCATGAGTTCTTCGAGGGCCTGGAACTGGTCGAGCCCGGCATCGTCCAGGTGCACAAGTGGCACCCCGACGGCAGTGGCGAGCAGAACATCCGCGACGAGGACATCGCGATGTACGGGGCGGTCGCCCGCAAGCCCTGACAGGCCACACCGGCAGGCCCCGACAGACCAGGGGCCGGGGTCCGCACCCACCTCCCGGACCTCGGCCCCTCCCCTCTCGTACGGCGGGTCGGGCGGCCTCCCGGCCGGTAGCGTGAGCCCATGTACGCCACCCGAGTCTCCCGGCGTGTGCAGGCGCCCCCGCACGCCGTCTACCGGGCCCTGACCGACCCGGAGGCGATCGCGGCCTGGCGCGTCCCGCCCGGCATGACCGCCCGCGTCCACCGCTTCGACGCCCGCGAGGGCGGCGCCTTCCGGGTCTCCCTGACCTACGACGACGCGTCCGCCGCCGGCAAGCCGGGCGGGCACACCGACACCTACCACGGCCACTTCGCCCGGCTCGAGCCCGGTGCCCTGGTCGTCGAGGTGTTCGCGTTCGAGGCCGACGACGACACCGTGCGCGGCACCATGACCATGACGACCACGCTCACCGCGGCCGACGGCGGCACGGACGTGGAGATCCTGCACGAGGGCATCCCCGACGACATCCCCCGCGCGGACAACGAGCTGGGCACCCGGATGGCCCTGGACAACCTCGCCCGGCTCGTCGAGGAGCAGCATGCTCGTCGGCCGCCCCAGGCGGAATGACCGAAAGGGCGCGGAAACCGGCCGGAATTCGGCACAACCTTCCGGCTGCCTCATTTTCCGCGAATCGAGTGGGAAAAAAGCAGGGAGAAGCGGAACCGGCGCGAGGGAAATCAGGTCTTAAAGTCCGTCGACGGCCGGGATCGGCCTGGTCGTACCGAAACCGGGGGGAACGAGACGTATGTCCGTCCGCAGACGCAAGACCCTGATCACCGCCGTGGCTCTCGCCGGCGGGCTCACCCTGGCCGCCGTGACGCCCGCTCTCGCGGGCGCCGGCGCGAGCCACACCACCCGTGCCGCCGCGGTGTCCTCCGCCCAGGGCGACCCGCGCAACGTCACCCAGCGCGTGGCCGACTTCTACGGTGCCTACATCGACGCCGTCTGGTCCACCGACGACAAGTCCGCGGGTGATGCCGCCAAGGCGCTGCGTGCCTTCTACCTCTCCGCCGCCGCCCAGAAGAAAGTCGCCGCCTTCGAGAAGAAGGAGCACGCCGACGGCATTCTCTTCGCGCAGAACGTTCCGGTGAAGTGGAAGGTCACCTACACCGGTTCCGGCGCCGGCCACGCCACCAGCCGGGTGACGCTCACCTGGAGCGACGGGCCGCACGCCGAGGTCAGCAGGATCGACGTCCAGTCCGACCTGAAGACCCTCAAGATCACCGACCTCAAGTCGGTCCGCTGACCGGGGGCGTGCGGTCCCGCCCCGCCCCACTCGGGGCGGGACTCACGCCTGCCGTGGAGGTCAGTGGCCCCCGCGAGGGAAGTACGGCCGGGGCAGCGCCGTCCCGCGGTCGGCCATGATCTGTCGTACGTGCGAACTGAACATTGGTGCACGGGGAGTTCAAGCAGACGCTTGAGCGAGTTTCACCCGTGCCGGAAGCTGTCCGCGCCGGTGCCCCGGCCGTGGTGGCGGCGCCGGTCGACGGTCGTGCGGTGCAGGGCGATGAGCGCGGCGTCGTCGTCCAGCCGGCCCCCCGCATGCGTGAGCAGGTCGCGCCGCACATGGTGCATCAGCGCCTCGGGACTGTCGTCGGTCCAGCGGACCACCCGCTCGGTGAGCGGATAGAACCGGCCGTGGGCGTCCCTGGCCTCCATCACACCGTCGGTGTAGAGGAGCAGGGTGTCGCCGGGCTCGAAGGAGAACACGTCCAGCGTGTGCTCGGTGACGCCGTGCTCCACCCCGAGCGGCGGTGACGGGTGCAGGCTCGGCACGGTGACGGCCTGGCCGGGGCTCAGCAGCAGCGGCGGCGGATGGCCGCAGCTGGTCATCCGGGTGACCGGATCCCGGTCCGGTATCTCCACCAGCAGCGCGGTGGCGAACCGTTCGCCCGCCTCCTCCGGCGTGTCCAGATCCGCCGCGTAACGGGTGACGCTCTGCTCCAGCAGGGCGGCCAGTTCCTCGAGCGAGATGTGCCGGTGGGCGCTCTCCCGGAAGGCGCCGAGCAGCAGCGCGGCCTCGCCGATCGCGGGCAGCCCCTTGCCGCGCACATCGCCGATCAGGACCCGCACCGCGCCGTCGCACCGGGTCGCCGCGTACAGGTCGCCGCCGATCTGTGCCTCGTCCTCGGCGGCCAGGTACAGCGAGGCGATCCGCAGCGGGCCGATCTGCTCGGGCAACGGCCACATCAGCACGTGCTGCGCCGCCTCGGCGACCGTGCGGACCTGGGCCAGCTGGGCCAGCCGGCGCTCCTTCAGGGCGCTGTAGATCACCACCAGCACCGAGAGCACCGCGAGGGTGATGATCTGCACGACGTGGTTCATGGTGCCGAGACCGCCGTGCGTGACACCGATGAGGATCTGGGCGGCCAGGGCCAGCGCTCCGACGCCCGCCGTGGTCCGTGGCCCGGCGAAGGACGGCGTGAGCGCGGGCGCGATCACCAGAGCCGGGCCGAGGTGCACATTGGTGGGGGTCTGCGTGTCGATCACCGTGATCACCACGATGAGCGCGACCGGAAGCAGCAACAGAGCGTGTGCCGACTGCCACGGCTGCCGCGAACCCACCCTGAGCAGGGCCCTCATTCCTACAGCGTGCTCCCGCGCCGGACGCGATGCACGTCACGGCGGGAAGAATGGGAGACGTGAGACCTGTGGAACACGGGTCGCTGATCTCATGTGCCGGGGCCGGGACACCGGCCCGACCGCCGACGAGGAGATCGTCGGCAGCGTACGCCGTGTCGCTGCGGGTGCGCCGGGTACCCGTACGACCCCCGGGGCCGCACCGGCCGAACCGGGGGTGCAGGGTGGCGTGAACGGAGATGCCATGACGCACAACGGGGAGGGGACCGCGCCACTGCGGCGGCCGGAGGTCACCGGGCTCCACCTCGCCACGGGCGGACCGGGCGACCCCGCCGCGCCCGCGCCGGTACAGCCCGGCCTGCCACAGGACCGCAGCCAGGCCATCCTGGAGGCCGCCAAGCAGATCGGTGCCCTGCTCAAACGGGCCGGTCACCCGTTCGCACTCGCCGGGAGCGTGGCCGTGTACGCCCACGGCGGCAGCCGCTATCTCCAGCACGACGCCGACTTCTGCGTGCTGCCCGACGACGCCGAGGCGGTGGCCGCCACCCTGCGCGAGGCCGGTCTTCCCATCCGGACCCCGCCGGAGGACTGGCTGCTGAAGACCACCTGCCAGGGGCAGAACGTCGACATCATCTTCGCCCTCGCGCACCAGCCCGTGACCCGGGACATGCTCAAACGCGCCCATGTCCTGCCGGTCGACTCGGTACTGATGCCCGTCCTGTCGCCGACCGACCTGATCCACAGCCTGATCAGCGCGTTCTCCGAGCACTACTGCGACTTCGGGGCCGTCCTGCCGGTGGCCCGTGCCGTCCGCGAGAAGGTCGACTGGGACGAGCTGCGGGCGGCCTGCGGCGACCAGCCCATGCCGGCCGCCTTCCTCTTCCTCCTCGAACGGCTGAACGTGATCGACCCCCAGGAGGGGCAGCCATGACCGACACCAGCCCGCCGCCCCCGCCGACGGCAGGCAACCTGGACTACCGCGTCGCCCATCTCGCCGAACGCCTGGCCGCCGGGCCGCTCGGGGAGCTCGGCGTACGGCCGGAGCTGCGCGGCGACGCCGTCCAGCTGACCGGTACCGTGCCGTCCACCCAGTACCGGGACGACATCCTGCGCATCGCCCGCGAGGAACTGGCGGGGCATCCCGTCCACTGCGACATCCTCGTCG
Source organism: Streptomyces sp. NPDC001709 (assembly GCF_053596375.1). Classification (NCBI taxonomy): domain Bacteria; kingdom Bacillati; phylum Actinomycetota; class Actinomycetes; order Kitasatosporales; family Streptomycetaceae; genus Streptomyces; species Streptomyces sp. NPDC001709. The sequence goes on from NZ_JBSFGB010000026.1 coordinate 131,881, forward strand.
CCGGGACCTCCTCGCCCGACCACGGGGAGGACCTGACATGATCCGCGTCGCGGCCGTCGGGGACATCCACATGGGCCCCGAGAGCCAGGGCACGCTGCGCCCCTCCTTCGAGACGCTGCCGGAATGGGCCGACGTCCTGCTCCTCGCCGGGGATCTGACGCGGCACGGCACTCCGGAGGAGGCCGCGGTCGTCGCACGGGAGATCAAGGACCTCGGCGTGCCGGTCGTCGCCGTTCTCGGCAACCACGACCACCACGACGAGCGGCCCGAGGAGGTCGCCGCGATCCTCCGGGACGCCGGCGCCCATGTACTGGAGGGACAGGCCGTCGTCGTCAACGCCGGCGAGGCCCGGATCGGGGTCGCCGGGACGAAGGGGTTCGGCGGCGGATTCGTCGGACGCTGCGCCGGGGAGTTCGGCGAACCGCTGATGAAGGAGTTCGTCCGCTACAGCCGCCGCTGCGCCGACGGCCTGCACACCGCCCTGAAGGACCTGGCCGACCGCGACTGCGACGTGCGGATCGCCCTGACCCACTTCTCGCCCGTGCCGGACACCCTGGCCGGGGAGCCGCCGGAGATCTATCCCTTCCTCGGCAGCTACCTGCTGGCCGAGGCGATCGACACCGCCGGCGCCGACCTCGCCGTGCACGGCCACGCCCACGCCGGTTCCGAGCACGGCATGACCAGCGGCGGCGTCCGCGTACGGAACGTGGCCCAGCCGGTCATCGGGCAGGCCTTCCACGTGTATCACCTGCCGGAAGCGTCAATTACAAGTTGACGCTGAGAGGTCGTCAACTTACGATTGACGCATGAGTCCACTCGACATCAGCCTCGCCGACCTGATCGCCCGGCTCGACGAGGAACTCCCCGACGCCAACGAACTGGCCCGCATCAGCGAGGCACGACTTCGCGCCCAGACGCTGTCCGACCTCGGTGACCAGCTCATCGACCACTACGTCAGCAAGGCCAAGCAGACCGGCGCGTCCTGGACCGAGATCGGCGACGCCATCGGAGTGTCCAAACAGGCCGCCCAGCAACGCCATGCGCCCGCCCCGTTCGAGCGGTTCACCAAGCTGAACCGGCACAGCATCGTGCTGGCGCAGGAGGCTGCCCGAACGCACAAGCACGACTTCATCGGCACCGAACACATGCTGCTCGGCCTGCTCGGCGAACCGCAGGGCCTCGCGTATGAGGTGCTGGTGGCGAAAACCGGGTCGGAGCAACGCATCCGCGACGCGATCGAGGAAGCGATGCCGCCGACCGGGGAGAAGGCGCTGCGGGGTCACATCGCGTTCCGGCCGGAGAGCAAGGAGGCCATCGAGCAGGCACGCCGCGTGTCGGCCGACCTCGGCCACGACTGGGTCGGCACGGAACACACGCTGCTGGGCCTGATCCGCGCCGAGGAGAGCCCGGCCGCGCAGATCCTGCGCAGCCTCGGCTTCACGTCGGACCAACTGCACGAGACGGTCAAGACCGAGATCGCCAAACGGCTCGCCGTGCGTGACAAGCAGTAACGAAACGATCGGTCGCCGCGAGGGGTTCAGTACACCCGCGTCAGCAGTTCCAGCACCTCGGCCTCCTCCGGCAGTCGCGGGGTGTTCTTCGTGACCGCGTCCGCGACCGCGCCCGCCGCGATGGCCGGCAACAGGGCGCGGTCGGCGCCCAGGTCGCGCAGCGGGCGTTTGATGTCGAGGGTGCCGGACAGGTCCCGTACCGCCGCGACGGCTGCCCGGGCCCAGTCGCCGTCGGCGGGCGGCGGCACGCGCATGGCCCGCGCCGCCTGCTCGTAGGCTTCCCGCGCCGCCGGTGCGCTGAACTCCATGACCTCCTCCAGGACGGCGGCGAGGGCGACACCGTGCGGGGTGCCGGTGTGGGCGGTGAGCGCGTGGCCGATGCCGTGGACCAGGCCGAGCCCGGAGAGGGTCAGGGCCTGGCCGGCCAGATGGGCGCCCATCATCAGCTCGGCGCGCGCGTCGAGGTCCGAGCCGTCCCGGTGGGCGGACGGCAGCGCACGGCTGACCATGCCCACCGCCTGGGTGGCGTAGGCGACGGAGAAGGCGTTCGCGCCGCGCGAGGCCAGCGACTCGATGCCGTGGACGAGCGCGTCGATGCCGGTCGCGGCGGTCGCCGCCGGCGGCAGGCCGAGCGTCAGCTCCGGGTCGAGCAGGGCGACGCGGGGCTTGACGGAGGGGTGGCCGATGTACACCTTGCGACAGGCCGCCGTGTCCTCGATGACACCGAAGCCGTTGGTCTCCGCACCGGTCCCGGAGGTGGTCGGTACGGCGATCAGCGGCAGCCCGTCGGCCGCCTCCCAGAGGTGGTCGGCGTCGGCGGCGACCGCGTCCGGGTTGCCCACCAGCAGGGATATACCCTTCGCGGCGTCCAGCACCGAGCCGCCGCCCAGTGCGACGACCGCCGCCGGACCGAACGCACGGGCCCGGGCGGCGCCCGCGTCGACGTTCCCGGTGGAAGGGTTGGGTGCCACCTCGTCGTACACGGCGTACTCCACGCCCGCCATGTCGAGGGTCTTCAGCACGCGCTCGGCGACACCGGCCGCGCGCAGTCCCCGGTCGGTGACGACGAACGCGCGGTGGTGACCGGTGGCCGAGATCAGTTCGGGCAGCAGCTCGATCCGGCCGGGGCCGAACTCGACGCGGCAGACGGTGTCGAGGCTGAAGGGGGTGAAGCTGTCGGTCATGGGTGCGGCTCCTGGGAGGACTCGGTGGCGTCAGGCCGTGAGCGTGGTGGCGTCGAGCACGGCGGCCGCGGGCGGCAGCCTGAACTCCCGCCCGGCCAGCGCCTCGTAGAGCCGTACCGGGCTCATCTCGCCCGCGAGGTCGCCGTGCTGGGCCTTGGAGCGGCGGTAGATCTGCTCGACCAGCGCCGACAGCTCCGTGGAGACCCCCAGGTCACGGCCGAGGTCGACGGCGAGCCCGAGGTCCTTGCAGGCCAGCGCCATCGCGAAGGAGTCGTCGTAGTCGCCGTCGGCGAGCACGCACATGATGTCGTGCTCCAGGAAGTGCGACGCCGCCGGTGAGGCGAGCAGCGAGCCTCGCAGCACACCCAGGTCGACACCCGCCTTGACGCCCATCGCCAGCACCTCGCTGCTGGCGACGAGGTGGCTGAACCACAGCAGGTTGATCATGAGCTTGACGGTGTAACCGGCGCCCAGCGGGCCGACGTGCAGCACACGGTCGGGGTCGCCCATCGCCTCGAAGGCCGGCAGCGCGATCCGGAAGTCGTCGCCTGCGCCGCCCGCGAAGATCTGCAGCGTGCCCGCCTCGGCGCCGCGCGCCATCCCGCTGACCGGTGCGTCCAGCCGGCGTACGCCGCGCGCGTCGAGCACCTCGGCCGCGACCCGCTCGGCGGCGGCCGGGGTGGACGTCGACATGTCGATCCACAGCGCGCCCTCGGGCAGCGCCTCGGCGGCTCCGCCGCGCAGCAGCACGTCCTCCACGATGCGGGGATTGGGCAGCATGGTGATCAGGAACTCGGCGTCCTGGGCGCAGTCGGCGGGGGTGTCCGCCCAGCGCGCGCCGAGCGCGAGGTGCTCGGCGGCGGTCTCGGGCCGGGTGTCGTGCACGGTGACCGGATGCCCCGCATGGATCAGGTGCCGGGCCATGTGCCGTCCCATGTTGCCCAGGCCGATGAAACCGATCCTCATCAGTTGTCCTCGCTGCATGTCAGTAGCTGCATATCGGTAGCCGCGTATCAGTAGGGGAAGGAAGGACTCGCCGTTCAGGCGAGGCTGACCCAGGTCGTCTTGAGTGCCGTGTACGCGTCCAGCGCGTGCAGGGACTTGTCGCGGCCCGCGCCGGTCGCCTTGAAGCCGCCGAACGGCGTGATGACGTCGCTGGCGTCGAAGGTGTTGATCCACACCGTGCCGGCCCGCAGCCGCCGCGCGGTCCGGTGGGCCACGGTCACGTCCCGGGTCCACACGGAGGCGACGAGCCCGAAGTCGCTCTGGTTCGCGAGCCGTACGCCGTCCTCCGCGTCACCGTCGTACGACACCACGGCGAGCACCGGCCCGAAGATCTCCTCCTGCCCGACGACCGAGGTGTTCGCCACCCCGTCGAGCACGGTCGGCTCCACATAGCTGCCACCGGTCTCGGCCAGCACGCGCCGGCCGCCGATGCGTACGGTCGCGCCGTCCTGGACGCCCCGTTCGATGTAGCCCAGGATCTTGGCGAGTTGGGCCTCGTCCACGATCGGTCCCATCACCGTGGCCGGGTCGAGCGGGTCGCCCACGCGGAAGGTCTCGGCGGTGATCCGGCCTACGGCGTCCAGCAGCCGGTCCTTGACGGAGGCGTGCACGACGACCCGTGAGCCCGCGTTGCAGGTCTGGCCCGCGTTGTAGAAGATGCCCCAGGCCACGGCGGACGCGGCGGCCTCGATGTCGGCGTCCGCCAGGACGAGCTGGGGGGACTTGCCGCCCGCCTCGACGGCGACCTGCTTGCCGTTGGACTCGCCCGCGTACACCTGGAAGAGCCGGGCGACCTCCGCCGAGCCGGTGAAGGCGATCTTGTCGACGTCCGGGTGCCGGCCGAGCGCCTGCCCGGCGACCTCGCCCCGCCCGGGGACCACGTTGAACACACCGTCCGGCAGCCCCGCCTCGGTGGCGAGCGCGGCCAGCCGCAGCGCCGCGAGCGAGGTCTGCTCGGCGGGCTTCAGGACCACGCTGTTGCCGGTCGCGAGTGCCGGGCCCAGCTTCCAACTGGCGATCAGCAGCGCGTAGTTCCACGGCACGACGGCACCGATGACACCCAGCGGCTCACGGGTGATCAGCGCCAGCGCGTCACCGGGCGTGGGAGCCACCTCGTCGTACGTCTTGTCGATCGTCTCCGCGTACCAGGCGATCGTCTCCGCCGCCTTGGCCACGTCCACGCGCAGCGACTCGGTGATGGGCTTTCCCATCTCCAGCGTGTCGAGCAGCGCCAGTTCCTCGGCGTTCGCCCGGATCAGCTCCGCCCAGCGCAGCAGGATCCGCTTGCGCTGCTTGGGCGCGAGGTCGCGCCAGCGGCCGTCCTCGAAGGCGGCCCGGGCGGACCGTACGGCCCGGTCGACGTCCTCGGCGGACGCGGCCTGCACCTCGGCCAGCACCCTGCCGTCGCGCGGGGAGGTGCTCGCGAACACCTCGCCGGACGTCGCGTCCGTGAACGCGCCGTCGATGTAGGGGCGGGTGTCGAAGACGAGCTTGTCGGCCGCCGCCCGCCACTCGGCGTAGGTGCGCCCCGGCAACTCCTCGATGCTGTACGTCACTTCACCCTCCAGCGGTCGATCGCGTCCTCGTCCAGCTCCACGCCGAGCCCCGGCTTGTCCGGCACCTCGAGGCAGCCGTCGGCGCCGACCCGCACCGGTTCGGCGAGCATGAAGTCGCGGCGTTCGGGGGTCCAGCCGGGCGGGTCGTAGGGGAACTCGAAGTACGGGCCGCCGCCGACGCCCGCCGCCACATGGAGGTTGGCGAGCACCCCGATGCCGTTCGTCCAGCTGTGCGGGGTGAACTGACGGTGCTTCAGCTGGGCCAGCTCGGCGAGCGTGCGGGCGCGGTGCATGCCGATCGCGAGGACGACGTCCATCTGGTAGATGTCGAGCGCGTCCTCCTCCAGGTAGCGCAGCAGCTCCGGGACCGAGTGGTGCATCTCGCCGGCCGCGATCCGCACGCCCGGGTTCTCGGCGCGCAGCCGCTTGAAACCGTCCACGTCCGCGTACGGCAGCGGCTCCTCGACCCAGAACACGTCCAGCTCGGCGAGCCGGGCGATGATCTTGCGGGTCTTGGCGAGGTCGGAGGCGTGCGCCGTGTCGCCCGCCATCCGCCAGGACTGGTTGAGGTCGACCATGATCTCGAAGCCGTCGCCGAGTTCCTCGCGCACGGCCCGGACCGCCGCGATGCCGTCCTCGACCCGGTCCCGGTCGATGCGGATCTTCATCGCCCGGAAACCCGCCTCGCGCACCTTCAGCGCGGTCGCGACGCGTTCCCCGGGGCACTTCAGCTCGCCGGAGGAGGCGTACGCGGGCAGCTTCTTCGCCGCGTTGCCGAAGAGTTCGGACACCGGGCGGCCGTGCACCTTGCCGATGACGTCCCACAGCGCGGCCTCCAGCGGCCAGTAGGGCGCGCCGTGGAAGCTGGCCGTCTCGATGGCTCGCACATGCCGGGTGATGTCGAGCGGGTCCTCGCCGACGAACAGGTGCTTGTAGGTCTCGAATCCGTCCATGAGGTCGCCGGAGCCGATGCCGGTGATCCCCTCGTCGGTGTGCACGCGCACGATCGTGGCGTCGAAACGGCCGCGCGGCACCGGGTCCCAGGCCGCACGGAACGGCGGGTCGAGCTCCAGGCACAGCCGGTCGAGCGTGATGTCGGTGATCTTCACCGGGCGAGCACCTCCGCGGACGGTGTGTAGAACGGGTTCGCCGGACCCTCCTTGGCCGCGTCCAGCACCTCGGCCACCGAGGGCGAGCCGGTCACCGCGGCCCGCACGGCGCCGTACGCGGCCGCGCGCTGGTTGCGGAAGGAGACGTCGAGGTCGTCGACGCCGGGGTTGACCCAGACGGCCGCGATGATCAGCAGCTCGTCCGCCTCCCGGGCCGGGATCACACCCTCCGCGACCGCGTCCAGCACACCCTGCGCCAGCCCCGCCTGCGCACTGCCCCAGGTGGCCCGCTCGTGCAGCTCGCCCTCGGCGGCGGCCTTGGTGACGAACAGGGTCGCCGGCCTGACCGGCACCGACGGCCGTACGACCGTCATGAACGGCACGTGCCCGGCACTCGGCGTGGCCAGCGCGGTCGCCCAGGCGGTCTCGACCGGGCCGCCCTTGCGGCCGATCACGACATTGGTGTGCGCGGCGTTCACGCCGTCGCCGGCGAATGACTCGCCGATCAGCGCGGTCGCCGCAAAGGAAGCGGTCGCGGCAAAAGAATCCGGGGAAGGCATCGGAACTCCAGGACCTTCGGTGGCGGGGGTTCGACGGACGAACCGGGCGGGGTTCGACGGGCGAACCAGGACGCGAACGGACCGAAGCGCGCGAGCCTCGCATTCGGAGCAGTTCCTCCGGCCCGATGCGGCGAATCTAGGTCCGGCACCCGGCGTCGGCAAGGCGCTCCCGGGAATCGAAATGCCGGTTGCTCTCCGGACAACTCGACGCTTGACCTGGGGGTTCTCTCCGGCTTCGGCGTGCCTAGGATGGCGCCGTGACGGACACCCCCATCGCGCGCGGGCACGGTCTGCGCCGGGACATCGATCTGCTGGAAGCCCTCGCCTCCGACGAGGCCCAGCGCGCCGGAGGCCTCGGCGTGGTCCGTCTGGCCCAGCTCGTCGGCCGCGAGAAGACCCAGATCTCCCGCGCCCTGAAGGCCCTCGCCGCCGAGGGGATCGTGGAACGCGACCCGGACACCCTGGAGTACCGCCTGGGCTGGCGGCTGTTCTCGCTGGTCGCCCGCACCTCCGAGAGCCGCCTGGTGCGCGTCGCCGAGCCGGTCATGCACGCCCTCTCGGCGGATCTGGAGGAGACCAGCCACCTGTGCGTCCTCCACGACCGCGAGGTGCTCACCCTGCTGTCCGTCTCCGGGCACTCCTTCCGTGTCCACGGCTGGGAGGGCCGTGGGGTGCCCGCCTGGCGGCTGTCGGCCGGCCGGGTCCTGCTGGCCGACGCCACCCCGGACGAGCTGTACGTCCGCTTCGGCACGGCGAGCGAGATGCCGGTGCCCGAGCTGTGGTCGCTGATCCAGGAGGGCAGACGGCACGGGTACGCCCGCGTCAGCGAGGAGTTCGAGGCGAACCTGGTCGGCGTGTCCGCGCCGGTACGGGACTTCCGCGGCCGGGTCGTCGCCGCGCTGAACATCTCCGCCCCCAAGTCCCGCCTCGGTGACCGGCTCGACGAGGCCGGGCGCACGACGGCACGCGCGGCGGCCCGGGTGTCCTCGCAGCTCGGCTGGGAACCGCGCTCCGCGCCACCGGCCCGGAAGACGCCCCTGTGATCGGCGAGTTGCCCTCACAGCAACCCCCGTTGCGATCCGGCTGAGTGGCCTTGTCGGCCGTATGACGCGCTCGTAAATTCACCGCGCATCGGACGGAACCCCGTCCGGGACGGAGGAAAAGAGCAGCTCATGAACCTCGCCGGCATCGACACCCTCGCCAAGGCCCCGCTCGCCGACGGTGATGTGTTCCTTGGCGGCCGCTGGCTCCCGGCCGCCGACGGCCGGACCTACCCGGTCTACGACCCGGCCACCGGTGAGCCGGTGCGCTGGGTGTCCGACGCCGGCGCCGAGGACGCCCGCGCGGCACTCGCCGCGGCCGAGGAGGCGGCGGCCGGCTGGCGGGCCACCCCGCCCCGGCGCCGCTCGGAGATCCTGCACGACACCTTCCGGCTGCTGCTCGCACACCGCGACACGCTCGCCGACCTCATCGTGCGGGAGAACGGCAAGGCCCGCGGGGACGCGCTCGCCGAGGTCGGCTACGCGGCCGAGTTCTTCCGCTGGTTCGCCGAGGAGGCCGTCCGTATCGGCTCCTCCTTCGGTGACGCGCCCGGCGGCGGCTTCCGGCACGTCGTCCGGCGGCACCCGGTCGGCGTCACCGCGTTCGTCACCCCGTGGAACTTCCCGGCCGCCATGGCCGCCCGCAAGATCGCCCCCGCCCTCGCGGCCGGCTGCCCCGTACTGCTGAAGCCCGCCCCCGAGACCCCGCTCACCGCGCTCGCGATCGCGGCCCTGCTCGCCGCCGCCGGAGTGCCCGACGGTGTGGTGAGCGTCCTGCCCACCGACCGCGCCCCACAGGTGGTCTCCGCCTGGCTCGGCGACGAACGGGTCCGCAAGTTCTCCTTCACCGGCTCCACCGCCACCGGCAAGCTGCTGCTGGAGCAGGCCGCCGCGAACGTCGTCAACGTGACCATGGAACTCGGCGGCAACGCCCCCTTCGTCGTCTGCGCGGACGCCGACGTCGACGCCGCCGTGCGTGGCGCCATGGACGCCAAGATGCGCGGCGGCGGCGAGGTCTGCATCGCCGCCAACCGGTTCTACGTCCACGAGGCCGTCGCCGCCGAGTTCACCGAGAGGCTCGGCGCCGCCATGGCCGCCGTACGCACCGGACCCGGCGACCAGGAGGGCGTCACGCTCGGCCCGATGATCAACCGCGCCGCGGTCGACCGGATCCGCTCCCTCGTCGACGACGCGCTCGCCCGCGGCGCCCGGATCGCGGCGCGGGGCACCGTCCCCGCCGGGCCCGGCTTCTACCACCCGGCGATGGTCCTCGCCGACGTGCCCGACGACGCCCGCGTCTTCCACGAGGAGATCTTCGGCCCCGTCGCCGCGCTCACCACCTTCACCGGCGAGGACGAGGTGGTGGCCCGCGCCAACGCCACCGTGCACGGCCTCGCCGCCTACGTCTACACGCGCGACGTCGGCCGTGGCCTGCGCCTGGCCGAGCGCCTGGAGGCCGGCATGGTCGGGCTCAACCGGGGCCTGCTGTCGGACCCGGCGGCGCCCTTCGGCGGCGTCAAGCAGTCCGGCCTCGGCCGGGAAGGCGGCCGCGAGGGCATCGAGGCGTTCCTCGAGACCCAGTACATCGCCCTGGACTGGCCCACCGGCTGACTTTCCCCACGTCCCCGGATCCGTACGTCCCTCCCCAGACAAGGACCGCTCATGGCAACGACGCCTACGACTGAACACCAGTTCGATATACCCGACGTCCCGCCGTCCCCCGACCTCCTGCGCGAACGCCGCCGCCTGCACACCAAGCTGAAGCTCGCCACGCAGATCGGCGAGGGCATCGACGGCTACATCATCGGCGGCATCGGCATGGCCATGAGCGCCCTGACCACCGATCTGCATCTGTCCACGGTGATGGAGGGCCTGGTCGGCGCCTCCCCGCTGATCGGCATCTTCGTCGGCGGGCCGCTCTTCGGCCGCCTCGCCGACCGGTTCGGCAGACGGCCCGTCTTCCTGGTCGACATGCTGATCTTCCTGATCGGCTCGGTCCTGCAGCTCTTCGTCACCGACGGACCGCAGCTCTTCCTCATCCGCCTGGTGATGGGCATCGCCATCGGCGGCGAGTACGCCATCGGCGCCCCGCTGCTCTCCGAGTACGCCCCCCGCAAGGGGCGCGGCCGGCTGCTGGCCAGCCTGGAGATCAGCTGGTACGTCGGCTACGCCCTCGCCACCGTCGTCGGCGCCGTCTTCGCCGACGTGCACGGCGGCTGGCGCTGGACCCTGGCCAGCAGCGCGCTCATCGCCCTGGTCTGCGTGGCGCTGCGCGGCGGCATCCCCGAGTCGGCGCGCTGGCTGCTCAGCAAGGGCCGCCGCGAGGAGGCCGAGACCCTCATCCGCACGTACGGCATCGAGATCGACGTCACCGCCGAGCTCGGTGAGACGGCGCGGCCCCAACAGCAGGGATTCCGGGCCCTGTTCAGCCGCGAGCACATCCGCAGCACGGTCTTCGCGAGCGTGTTCTGGGCCGCGCTGGTGCTGCCGTACTTCTCCATCGGCACCTTCTGGACCCAGGTCTTCAACGCCCTGAACATGGGCGACAACGCGGTCGCCGCGCTGCTCGTCTACTCCTTCACCGCCGTCGCCGGCGTCACCGCGGGCTGCCTCGTCGTGGACCGCATCGGCCGCCGCAGGCTGCTGATCCCGCCGTTCTGGATCACCGCCGGCTGTCTGGCCCTGGTCGCGGTGTGGCCGCACTCGACACCCGTGATCGTCGGCGGCTTCCTGTTCTTCATCTTCCTCAACGCCGCCTCCAGCGCGCTCACCGCGGTGTATCCGCTGGAGGTGTTCCCGACGTCGCTGCGGGCCACCGGCGTCGGCTTCGCCACCGCGATGAGCCGCGTCGGCGCGGCCATCGGCACCTTCCTGCTCCCGATGGGGCTCGACCACTTCGGCGCCCGCTTCGTACTCCTCGTGGGCGCAGTCGTCCTCGCCGTCGGCGCCGTGGTCTCCCAGTTCCTGGCCCCGGAGACAACGGACCTGGACCTGGCGAAGGCGGCCCGGACGGCCCGGGAACCGGCGGCCTGAACCCTCGGACCGGACCGCTCCTCCCACGGCCCGACCAGCTCCTCCGCCATACGGCGGAGGAGGTTCGGCCCGCGGGACGATCCACCGGACCGGACAGCCCTGCGATCTTCGGTACCGTACGGGCCCGCCGGGCCCACCAAGACCGAGGACCGAGCATGGACCCGCTGCCGCCCGGAACCGCCACCCGCCCCGGCCGCCTGACGGCCGCCTGGCGGGCGGCACACGAACCCGTCGAGGGCGTCTCCCGCAGCGCACGCCTCATCGCCTGTGCCATACCGCTGACCGTGCTGCCGTCCAGCCTCTGGCGGCTGCCGGTCGCCTTGCGCCCCGGCATCGGCATCGGTGAGCGGGCCTACATCCTCGGCCTGTCGGTGCTCTCCGAGGTCCTCGCGCTCACCGCGTTCGGGCTGATCGCCCGCTGGGGCGAGGTGTTTCCGGGGTGGGTGCCCCACCTGCGTGGCCGCCGCGTTCCGGTGAGCGCGGCGGTCGTCCCGGCCGGGCTCGGGGCCACCGCCCTGACCCTGCTGTGGACGGTGCTGACCCTCGCCACCGAGATCCTGGGCAGAACGATCACGGGAGACCGGCTCCCCGCCGATTTCCCGACCCGAGTGGGCGGCTGGCAGGCCCTGTCCCTCTACGTCTGCTACACGCCCCTGCTCCTGTGGGGTCCGCTGCTGGCTGTCCTCACGGTCGCCTATGCTCGCCGCCGACGACAGCGCCCCCGCAGGGGCGCGGGGAACTGCGCGAGCGACCACCACGCACCCGCTCGCCCGATGACAGTTCCCGGCACCCCTACGGCGCTCAGCGATTGACGGCCCTCATCCCGGCCTCGTCATACCGCTCACCCGCCACCGCAGGCAGCTCCGCATCGATGCGGGCCAGGTCCTCCTTGGTCAGCTCGATGCCGGCCGCGCCGGCGTTCTGCTCCAGGTAGGTGCGCCGCTTGGTGCCCGGGATCGGCACCAGGTCCTCGCCCTGGGCCAGCACCCAGGCGATGGCCAGCTGGGCCGGCGTCACGTCCTTCTCGGCGGCGATCTCCTTCACCTTGGCCGCGAGGCGCAGGTTCGCCTCCAGGTTGGCGTCCGTGAAGCGCGGGTTGTTGCGCCGGAAGTCGTTCTCGTCCAGCTCGTCCGGCGAGGTGAAGCGGCCGGCGAGGAAACCGCGGCCGAGCGGGGAGTACGGCACGAAGCCGATGCCCAGCTCCCGGCAGGCGGGCAGCACCTCGGCCTCCACGTCCCGCGTCCACAGCGAGTACTCGCTCTGCACGGCGGTGATCGGGTGCACGGCGTGCGCCCGCCGGATGGTCTCCGCGCTCGCCTCGCTGAGCCCGATGTGCCGCACCTTGCCCTGCTCGACCAGTTCGGCCAGCGCGCCGACGGTCTCCTCGATGGGCACGTTCGGGTCGACCCGGTGCTGGTAGTACAGGTCGATGTGGTCGGTGCCCAGCCGCTGCAGCGAGCCGTGGATCGACTCACGGACGTGCTCGGCCGACCCGTCCTGCCGGCCGACCGTGCTCATGTCGCCCGGTACGGCGTTGTCCATCCGGTAGTTGAACTTGGTCGCGATCACGTACTCGTCGCGGTGCCCCCGGATCGCCTCGCCGACCAGCGACTCGTTGGTGAGCGGGCCGTAGACCTGCGCGGTGTCGAGGAAGTTGATGCCCAGCTCCAGGGCGCGCCGGATGGTCGCGAGGCCCTCGTCCTGGTCGGCGGAGCCGTAGAAGGCGGACATGCCCATACAGCCAAGGCCGAGAGCCGATACCTCGAGGTCCCGCAGACTGCGCTTCTGCATCTGGTGTCCCAGCCTTTCCTGCACTCTCGATGGTCGCTCCGCACGGCACGCTGACGGAGCCCTCAGCCCTCACGTGCCGTACGTCTGCGACGCTACGAGTTGGAGCGCTCTCGAAGTCAAGCAACGCTCCGCGCCCGGCCAGGAATCCAGCCGGACCGGCAGCTCGAACAGGTCGTTCTGGGTGACCACCGGTTTGCGTGCGCGGCCGTGGCCGCCGCCGCGCCGAGCACGACCGCCGCCGGTCCTCGCGGCAGAGACAGGCGTGTGGAGGCCGGCAGGAACGCTCGGGTGGTGAGATGTGACGCTCGGTCGTGAACTGGCCGTCACCATACGAGAGTTCGTGATCGGACAACACGAGGAGCCTGTACTGGAGGACGGATCCAAGGGGGCGGAGGTTGCCTTCCGGTCCCGGATTCCGCGCCCTGTGGACCTGTGGGTCTTCCCACACCCGCGTGCCTCCGCAACGGATCTTGACGCCCGCCTCCCGGCTCGCTGAACTGTCACCGATCGGGCCTCACCACCACAGAGGCCCCCACCGGGGGAGGGACCGGGCGGACCACGCGACCCGCACCACGGGGCGGGGTGATCGAGAAAGATCCGTACATCTATACGATGGCGCCTGAAACGGGCGGATAACGGGAAAACGCCCCATGACCGGAATACCGGACATGGGGCGAAGGGGGCGATGGACATGACGGGGGAGCCGAAGGCGATGGGCTGCCGTGTCTCATGACGACTGAAGGGCACATCGAGTGGTGCCGCGCGCTGCTCGCTCGGCTCGCCCGGTTCACCGGGCGCACGCTGCGGGGCGAGTGGCATGCCATCGTTGTCGAACCGGTGCGGCGGCTTGCGCGGCGCGGACTGTCCGGACTGATGCTGGGGTTCGTCGCCGCGTTCGGCGTCATCTTCTTCCACGCGATCGCCCAGCACCCGCTCGGTGCGTTGTGGGTGAAGCGGCTCGGCGGCGTCAGGGCCGACCTGCCGCTGTGGCTGTCGCTGCTGCGCACGCCCGTGTCGCTGTACGTCCCGGCGCTCGATCTGCCGGTGTGGGCGGGCATCACCCAGCTGTTCCTCGCCTTCGCCTGGGCCGAACTGGCCCTGGGCCGGGCCCGGACGCTGGCGATCTCCTACGCCACCACCCTGGCCGGCACGCTCACGGCACGCGTGATGATCGCGCTGGGCCCCGGCTGGTGGGGCTTCGGACTGCCGCACGGGTTCGGTCAGGTCCTCGACACCGGGCCCTCGGCGGCCGTGGTCGGCCTGTTCACCTATCTCTCGGTGGTCGAACGCGCCCCCGTGGTGTTCACGCTGACCGGCGGCTCGATGGTGTGGGAGTCCGTCGCCGTGCCCAACCTGGCCGGCCGCGAGCACCTGATCGCGGTGGGCTCGGCGATCGTGCTCGGTCTCCTGCACGGCCGCCGGGCCTGGCTCCGGGCGCGCCTGTGGTCCCTGCTGCACATCCGGGACGGCCGATCCGCGCCCACCGAGCCGACGCCGATCCCCGCGCAGGCGCCGACGCCGATCCCCGCGCAGAACCCGGCGCCGTGCGCGGCAGCGGCTGTCGGGAAGAACCGCACGTTGTGCCGCTTCGGC